>JBCDJX010000138.1:0-7718 GCA_038747355.1 Pseudomonadota bacterium
CCTGACATGATCGTGCGTATGCCGGATGACCGGGAACTGGTCGTGGACGTCAAAACGCCCCTGGACGCCTACCTGGAGGCGGTCGAGGCAAGCACCGACGCCGAGCGACAGGCCGGCTTGCAGCGCCACGCGCGCAAGGTTCGTGAACACATCCGCGCCCTGTCCAGCAAAGCGTACTGGTCGCAGTTTTCACAAAGCCCCGAGTTCGTCATCCTTTTCATTCCGGGTGACCAGTTCCTGAGCGCTGCACTGAACGAGGATCCGGACCTGATCGAATACGCGCTCAAGCAACAGATTATCCTCGCGACCCCGACATCGTTCGTCGCCCTTCTGAAGGCGGTCGCCTACGGCTGGCGTCAGTTGACGCTAGCGGCCAACGCCGAAGAGATCCGCAAGCTCGCTGAGGCGCTGTACGAACGCCTCGGTGCTTGGACGGGTCACCTCGGACGGTTGGGTAAACAGTTGTCCACCAGTGTTGAGACGTATAACAAGGCGGTTGGCTCGCTCGAGCGCATGGTGTTGCCCGGCGCACGAAAATTCAAAGAACTGGGTGTGCACTCCAAGACCGACTTGAAAGAACTCGAGTCTGTCGAGCCGGTGCCACGCATCGTGATCGACACCGGCGACAGCGACGACGATCGCGACGACGCCGACAAAACCCTGCAATAGAGACACTCATGCAAGATCCAAAAAACTACGACGCAGCGGCCGGCTTGCTGGACGACCGCATCATCCTGGTCACGGGTGCCACCGATGGAATCGGCAAAGCCCTCGCAATCCGCTGTGCGGAACTCGGCGCCCGGGTCATTGTGCACGGCAGAAACGTAAAAAAACTCGAAGCTGTGTATGACGAGATTGAGGCGATCGACGGTGCACCGAGACCCTCTATCGTAGTACTCGATCTGGAAAAAGCCGATGCGGCCGCGTACACGAGTCTCGCCGACAATCTTGAGGCGGAATACGGGCGCCTTGACGGACTGGTGCACAACGCCAGCATCCTCGGCGAGCGATACCCGCTGGAACAGTATGACGTTGTAATGTGGCAACGCGTCATGCACGTCAACGTCACTGCAGCCTTCGCGCTCACCCAGGTCTTGTTGCCGATGCTGAAGGCATCAGACGATCCGTCGGTGATTTTCACCTCCAGCGGTGTTGGTACCGTGAAAAAAGTCGGCAAAGCGCATTGGGGGGCGTACTCGGTATCAAAATACGCCGGTGAGGCGATCGGCTACGTACTTTCCGAGGAGTTCGCGCATACCCGTCTTCGATCGAACATCGTCAATCCCGGGCCGGTCCGGACGAAACTTCGAGCATCCGCCTACCCGGCCGAGGACAGGGAGTCCGTCACGCTGCCGGGCGACATGCTCGCAGCGTATTTGTATCTGCTTGGACCGGATAGCCAGGGCGTGACCGGCGAGCTGATCAACGCACAGTAATCAGCGGCGACGGCGTCGCGGCGTCTTCTTACGCGGCTTGCGCACCACGTCCTCAGGTAACTTGATGCCCGCTGACCAGTACAGCTGGCGAACCAGTCCGGGCGTTAACGCCTCGTACTGCCCGCGACGCAAGTTGCGAGGTAATTCGACCGGGCCGTAGGCGATGCGAATCAATCGACTGACCTCGTAGCCCAAAGCGGCCCACAACCGTCTTACCTCCCGATTGCGCCCTTCTTTGAGGCTGACCTGGAACCAGCGGTTGGCGGCGTCACCACCGGAAGACTGCACGTCTTCGAACCGCGCTTCGCCATCGTCCAGCTCAATACCCTGCTCCAGACGCGCGAGCTCATCCTTGTCCGGATTACCGTGCACGCGAACCGCGTAACGGCGTTTTACCTCGGTCGAGGGATGCATCAGGGCATTCGCGAGTGCACCGTCGGTTGTGAAAATCATCAGGCCGGTCGTGGTGATATCAAGACGACCGACGGCCACCCAGCGAGCGTGTTTGAGTGACGGCAGGCTGTCGAACACCGTTTTGCGACCTTCGGGATCGGAACGCGTGGTGACTTCATCGCCCGGCTTGTTGTAGATGAGATGCTTGTGCGCCTGGCGGACACCTTTGAGCGACAGAGGCTTGCCATCGAGCGTAACGCGCTCGGTGCCCTCACAGGCCTGGCCGAGCGTCGCCTGTTTGCCGTCGATGCGGAGGCGACCCTCCCGTATCCATTGCTCGACTTTACGACGCGAGCCATGCCCTGCAGCCGCCAGTAATTTGTGAACGCGTTCGGTCACGTCGCTTGCGGACTATCGGTTGGTCCCGGTCTCCGGATCCGAGTCTGCCGTTTCCAGCGTTGCAATACTGCTGGCATCAACAGGGTCCGGCCACTCGGAGACCTCGAGTTCTTCTTCCAGTTCATTGAGCGTTGGCAGCTCCGTCGACGCGGATTCTGTTTCCGATGCAGACAGCGATGGCAGGTCGGTGTGTGTCTGTTCGGTCAGCTCGGGAATGTTGTCTGCAGCGGCTACGTCCGGCACCTCTCCGGCCGAGGCCGTCGCCTGATCCGCGACGGCATCATCGGCTTTCGCCCCGGCGGCGTCAGTTTCAGAGGGAGCGTCAACGGCCTCCGCCTCGAGGATCTGCGCCGCAGCGTCGTTATTCTCACTCGCCGTATCCGACGATTCCGGCGCATCGGAATCGGCACGCTCATCGACTGCATCGTCTTCACTCGAATCCGTTGCGTCATCGACGGCGGCGGTTAATTCGGTCACATTGTCGGCGGCCGACGGTATCTCGGCAGCGTCCCCATCGACCTCCGGAAGATCGAGCTGGACGCGCAGCGATTCCCAATCTGACAAGTCGGCCAGTTCCGGCAGGTCGTCGAGTTTCTTCAGCGAGAAGTAGTCGAGAAATGCTTTGGTGGTGCCGAACATCGCCGGACGACCGGGCACGTCGCGATGGCCCACAACCCGCACCCACTCGCGCTCGACCAGGCTGCGCATGATATTGCTGCTAACGGAGACACCACGGACCTCCTCAATCTCTGCTCGTGTAATGGGCTGGCGGTAGGCGATCAGGGCCAAGGTCTCGAACAGCGCCCGCGAGTATCGCGGTGGCCGTTCTTCCCACAGCTTGCCGAGACGATCCGCCATCGTCGCCTTGACCTGCATACGAAAACCCGACGCCACTTCGGCGATTTCGATACCGCGGTCGTCGTAGCCTTCGTTCAATGACTTGATGGCAGCGCGGATGACGGATTTCTCTGGCGTGGAGCGGCCGTCAAACAGGCCTTGAAGCGTGTCGACGCTTAACGGTTTGCCGGCAGCGAGCAGTGCCGCTTCGATAAAATACTCGACTTCTTTCTGGTCCATCAGATTTCTTTTATACGGATTCGTTGCCCGTGTTCTCGTCAACGAGACGCACGGAAGAGGCAGCGCGCACATGCAGCGGCGCGTATTCGTCGGATTGCACGACCTCGATCACCGATTCCTTGAGCAACTCAAGGCAGGCCAGGAAGGTAACAGCCACACCCATGCGGCCCTCTTCCGGATCAAACAGATCGACGAACAATGTGAATGAGCCGGCCTTCACACGAGACAGCACCTCGGACATGCGCTGACGAACAGACAGCGGTTCGCGTTGCAGGTGCAGATTGGAATACATCTCGGCGCGCTTTAGCACATCGTGAAACGCCAGCAGTAATTCTTTGAGCGTCACATCCGGCAGCTTTGTGACCACTTTGCGTTCCACCGTTTCCGCCTGCGCGGGGAATACGTCACGCTCGAGGCGCGGCAGCTCGGAAATATCCTGCGCCGCCTTCTTGAAGCGTTCGTACTCCTGCAAGCGACGAACCAGCTCCGCTCGCGGATCGTCCTCGTCCTCTTCCTCGGCCTGCGGACGCGGCAGCAGCATGCGTGATTTGATCTCGGCCAGCATCGCCGCCATGACGAGATACTCGCCTGCAAGTTCAAGCTGCATCTCTGTCATCAGCTCGATGTACTGGACATACTGCTTGGTGATCTCTGCGATCGGGATGTCCAGAATGTCAATGTTCTGGCGCCGAATCAGGTACAGCAGAAGGTCCAGCGGACCTTCAAACGCCTCAAGGAACACCTGGAGCGCGTACGGCGGGATGTAGAGATCCTGCGGCAGCGTGGTTACGGGCTCTCCGTCGACCACGGCGAACGGCATCTCACCCTGGGCCGGATTCAGGGCGTCTTCGGTCTCGGGTTTCGGGGCGTCGTCTGGGGTCAGAACGTGCAGTTCGGGTTTCATGGGGTATCCACGCGGTGGTGCGCCTATTCTAGCCTAAATCGTGGCCCTGTCCTGCCAATTCAAACGAAGGCTGACACGTCTCCGCGCCCCTCACGGAGCACCTCGACGTCGCCTCGCGACAAGCTCAGCACGCTGGTCGGCTCAATGCCGACGGGACCCGCATCAATAATGGTATCGATCTCATGGCCGATACGGCGCTCGATCTCGAACGGGTCGGTCATCGGCAGATCGTCGCCGGGCAGCTGCAGCGTACCGCTCATGATCGGCTCGCCCAAGGTATCCAGAATGGCACGGACAACGGCGTGGTCCGGCACACGCAGTCCGATGGTGCGACGTTTTTCATTTTGCAGGCGTTTGGGCACCTCTCGGGTTGCCGGCAGAATGAAGGTATAGGGCCCTGGCGTCAGCGATTTGACGAGGCGATACGCCCAGTTGTCAATCCGGGCGTAGGTGCTGATCTCGGAGAGGTCACTGCACACCAGCGTGAAATTGTGGTTCTTGTCGGTCCGGCGAATCCGCCGAATACGGTCCATCGACCGTTTGTCGCCAATCTGACAACCGAACGCATACGACGAATCCGTCGGATAGGCGATTAGCCCGCCACCACGGATGGCACGCACTACGCCGTCGATCAGGCGCTGTTGCGGGTGGGTCGGGTGGATTTCGATGAGTCTGGCCACGCGCGGATTCTAGAGATTTAGCGGGAAAACGCGAGGCCATTGTTTTCCCAATGCCGGCTGCGCTGCGTTAGACTTGCGTCCCCCCTGCTTCGGCTGGTTAAAAATTGTGCAACTGCTGATTGAGTTTCTTCCGCTGATCCTGTTCCTCGTGGCGTATTTCCTCGGGGGCATTTACACCGCGCTCATCATTCTGATGGTGGCAATGCCAGTGGGTCTGCTGTTGAAATTTCTACGCACCCGGACTTGGGACAAGATGTACCTCTGGTCGACCGTGTTCCTGCTGGTCATGGGCGCGGCCACACTGTGGTTTCGGAATCCGGAGTTCCTGTACTGGAAACCGACAGCGTTCTACTGGGTGCTTGCGGTCGCCTTTCTTGTCAGCGGCTTCGTCGGCGAAAAAAACCTGGCGCAGCGCTTTTTTGATCTGACAGGTGAGTTACCGACGGACAAATTGTCGCCCCGGGAATGGCGTGGCCTGAACGTGTCGTGGGTGGCCTTTTTCGTCTTGTCAGGCCTGCTCAACATCTGGGTTGCCTACAATTTTGACGAAGCGGTCTGGGTAAATTTCAAGGTCTTTGGGCTGATGGCGATTACCTTCGTTTTCCTGCTCGCCCAGGGTGCGTGGCTGATGACCAGGTTCAAAGCCGAAGACCTGCAAACGGAGGACGAATAATATGTGGTACGCCATCATCAGCGAAGACGTCAGCGACAGTCTCGAGAAGCGCAAGTCTGCACGCCCTGCTCACCTGGAGCGCATCGGCAAGCTGGTTGACGAAGGTCGAGTCCTGATCGCCGGACCGCACCCTGCTATCGACGCGGAAGACCCGGGCGAAGCCGGGTTCACGGGCAGCCTTGTGGTCGTCGACTTTCCCAGTCTCGAAGAGGCACAAGCCTGGGCTGATGCCGATCCCTATGTCGAGGCTGGCGTGTACGCATCGGTGACGGTGAAACCCTTCAAGCAGGTTGTCCCGTGAGCAGCGAGCGCAGCACGCGCATACATGAACTGCTGCAGGTGGAATTCTCGCCTCAACACCTGCTGGTGAAGGACCAAAGCCATCTGCATGCCGGACACGCCGGTGCCGAAGATGGCAAGGGGCACTTTGCCGTGACTATTGTGTCTGACGCGTTTGAAGGAAAGACCCGCATTCAGCGTCACCGTATTATCTTTGACGCTCTGGGCGACATGATGCACACCGATATCCACGCCCTGTCTATCACCGCCAGGACCCCGGCCGAATAAGCGCGGGCACTGGTCTCAACGATTTCTTACCCTGAGGAACCCCCCGATGCATGACGTATCACGCTCCGCTCGCCGGAGTTCGATCCTGGCGCTGGTCGCGATTGCCGCCGCGCACACCGCGATCGCCGAGCCGGTGGCCACGATTAACGGCGCCGACATTGATAGCACCGTCTTTGATGCCTATCTGCAGAGCCGCACGCAGAAGCAGCTGGCAGAAATAACGCCGGAAGAACGCGACTTCCTGCTTCGAGAACTGTCCGACATCTACCTGCTGTCGACGACACCTCGTGCAAAAGAACTGGAAGCCATGGACGACCTGAAAGTTTCGCTGGAGCTTCAGTACCGCGGCGTCATCGCGCAGGCAGTTGCGGCCGACTTTTTCGAAAGCAATCCGGCCTCCGAAGACGAGATTTTCGAGGAATACTCCAACGTCATTGCCGGTGAAGCGGGCGAGCAGTTCAAGGCGCGGCACATCCTGGTTGAGACACAGGCCAAAGCGGTCGAGCTCATCGAAGCGCTACAAAGCGGCGCCGATTTTGCGACGCTTGCCCAGGAAAATTCGACCGGCCCAACCGGCCCGAATGGCGGCGACCTGGGCTGGTTCGCACCGAATGCGATGGTGCCGCCGTTCTCCGCGGCGGTGCAGGCACTGGAAGACGGCCAATTTTCGCAGGAGCCGGTACAGACACAGTTTGGCTGGCACGTCATCCTCCGGGAAGACACCCGCCCAAACGAGCCGCCGACTCTGGACAGCGTTCGCGATGCGATCAAACAGCAGCTTGAAGCGCGCAAGTTTCAGGCGTACCTGGAAGGATTACGTGAAGCGCAAGCCGCTGAATGATTTGACGTAATCCGTCGAAAACTGTGAGAAAAGGCGCCTTTTGGCGCCTTTTTTTATGAATCCGGCCGTTTTGTGAAGGCAATCACAGCCACCTTTGTGCGACGGTCCTAGCATCGCTCTCGAGTCATCCCTAATCGCTCGGGGGTGGCTCCTCCAACCCTCGCATCTCCCTTCTAGGTTGATACGAGATCTAAGACGGCAGGGACGCCGTCTTTTTATTCCAGCGCTACGCGAGACTCGTGGTGCACGCAGGATCAAAGAAAAAGGCCACGCGAAGTGGCCTTTTTCTTTTTAGGTTAGCCGGCTCCTTCCCTGGAAAAACCAATCGGCGAGCGAAGCCGAGTGATCGCGGCTTTTATTACTCAGCAGCAACTACCCCGGTAGAGAGCAAGACGCCCTCCTGTACCGGCTGAATACCACTGAAAACGAACAGGTTTCCACGAGGCAGTACACCACTGCTCGTTGCTGACGTGAAATCGACGGTCAACCCACCGATGAGTGCAGAACCCAGGTCTTCGTTTACTTCCGACATCATCCCGGTAACGACGACCGGCGATGCACCCGGCACATATCGCTCATCGGAAATAGCGACCGTGTCCGCGTAGAGCCAACCCGCCCCCATGACACTGCCGTTCACCGAGACGTAATCGCCTTCGTTTAGGCCTCTAAGCATGGTCGTCGAAGCAACGACGGTCTGGCCCATAGAGGTGAAAACGCCGTTGACGAGATCCACGGATTCAACTGGGCC
>JBCDJX010000139.1:0-7661 GCA_038747355.1 Pseudomonadota bacterium
AGCGCCGCGTCGTAGCTCTGGTAGGCGTCGGCTTCGCCCTGCATCCAGACAATGCCGGCAGGAATCAGCGTGTCGGCTTCGCCGTCACCGTCGATGTCGCGCCGGGCGCTTGCCTTGGCGATCGTGGCCAGCGCGTGATCGTACTGGTTCGTCCCGGCGTAGTCCGGCGCCCAGGTGCCGTAAGCCGGGATACCCTCCTGAAGGGCCGTACCGCCAAGTGAGTATTTGACCAGGGCAATGCGGCGATCAGGATACAGCGCCTGGATTTCCTGCCCGAAAGTCACCTCGGGTCCGAAACTGTCGCTGTAGGTATTGGTTGCGCCGTCACTGCTAAATCCGGTGCCGTGGCCCGGCCGCAGCTCACTCCACAGGCCGTCCCCGGCTGCCGGTTTGTCGTCCAAGGCCGGGTTGCCGTGAAAAATCCATACACCGTCCACGACACCCTGGTCGGACGCCGGCAACTCGCGGATCTTGCCAAAGCCATCCATGTTTGACTGCCCGCCCAGGTAGTACACGTGGAATTCATCTGCAGACGTCAAAGACGCCGCCAACAGGCCGACGGCGAGCCCTGAAAAGCGCCTCATTCGTACACGTTCAGGGTATCTTCGGGCATGCCGAAGTCGCGCTTGTAGGCGCTGATCGACAGTTTGAATCGTTCGACCAGCTCGGGGTGTTCTGCGGACAGGTCGTGCTCGCCGCGTGGATCGTTTACAACGTCATACAATCGCATGCTGTCCTCATTCGGGTAGTACCAAAAGTGCCACTCGGGCGTGCGCAGCGACCAACCCTCGGAACGCTTACCCATCGGGTGCGTCGCAACGCGCTGGTTGTCGGTATAGCCAATCATCTCAACGCGCTCCGTGTAGCGTCCCTCGCCCGTCAGCAGCGGCTTCAGTGACCGACCGGGCAACTCGTCCGGTGCGTCGAGACCGACAAGGTCGAGGATGGTCGGCACGAGATCGGCGGATGACACCAGGCTGTGCTCGTTAAATCGCGGCTCGAGCCCGTCTTTCCAGTAAAAGATGATCGGCGTACGCAGCCCCAGGTCGTTCATCGAACCCTTGCCGCCGTAACCGCCGGTTTGCCATTCCGAGGAACCGGAGCCGAACTCGAAGCCGGGCTGCCAGTATTCGACCTTGGCGTCCTGCTCCCAGCCGTTGTCGGTCAGGTAGATGAACAGCGTCTCGTCCAGCTCGCCCGCAGCCTCGAGGTAGTCCATCAACTGGCTGACGCCGTCGTCCCACCAGCTGATGTTGCTGTAGTACTTTTTCGCGGACACCGACAGGTCCTTGTGCTCGTAGAACTTGGCGTAGGTGTAGGGGGCATCGAGCGGCGTATGCGGCAACATCGGGCCGAACCAGATGAACATCGGCTCGTCCTTGCGACGATCGATAAAGTCGTACAGCGGCTGCATCGTTTCACGAACGAGCTCGTTGCCTTCAGCACCCATCATCTCGTGGAAAAAATCGTCGCTGCCGAACAACGACATGTCCCAGCCGGACGACATGCCCTCGTCAAAGCCTGCGGTCTTGTAGGAATTTTCCCACCACTTGCCACCCTGCCAGGACACGTAGCCCCGCTCCTTGAGCATCCGCGGCAGCGTGTTGAATTGCGACATGCCGTTGGCCTTGAGCACCGACATCCACATCGCCCGGTCGCGCTCCGTCATCGCCGCGTAATCAGCGTCTCCGGCGAGCTGCTCGTCGACATACGCATTGAGTTTCAGCTGGTACTGCGCCGGGTACAGCCCGGTAATCATCGTCCTGAGCGACGGTCGGCAATAGGGAATCGGTACCTGCCCCTGTGTGAAGGTCACCCCGCCCTCGGCCAGCGCGTCCATGGTCGGTGTGGTGACGTGTTGATCACCCATAAAGCCGAAATACGGGTAGCCGTGGTCGTCGCCGATCAGCAATACAATATTCGGCGGCTGGTCTGCAGACGCCGCTGCAGACAGCAAGGCGAGCAGTATCCCCAGTCGTTTCATGCTGTTTCTCCCAGGGTCATCGTCAGCATCAACCTGTCGTAACCCGTCTGCCGTCGATACGCAGGCCAGGTCTCGTAGTGTGGTTCGATCTCTGTGATCGTCATGTCGTCGACAGAAGCGGCGACACGGCCCAGCAGCGAGCGCAGCAGCAACCGAGCGTGCGACGCCCCGAGGCAGCTGTGGTGCGCCGCACCAAAACCGACGTGTGGATTCGGTCGGCGACCGATGTCGACCCGCGAGGGTTCCGCGAACACCTGTTCGTCGCGGTTGGCGGACGCCCAGCAAAGGGCCGCTCGCTGACCCGCCTGCACACCGACATCGCCGACCCGTGTGTTGCGGGTGCAGGTCCTGCCGATGATCGTCAGCGGCGATACGACACGAACAACCTCCTCGGCAGCGCTGCGGGCGAGCTCGGGATTTTTTCGGATTCGCTGCCGGTCGGACGGACAGGCGGCAAGGTGTGCGAGCGCAAATGACACGGTGTTGATCACGGTGTCGCGACCGCCGGCGAACGCAAGGTTCGCAAAACCCAGCTTTTCGTCCGGCGACAGCGGCTGATCGTCGATGCTGACCGAGGTAAGTGCGCTGAAAAAGTCGTCACCGGGGGATCGCTCAGCACGTTCGAACTGTTGCCGAAGATAACGGTCGAGCTCGCCACCTTTCTGTTCATCCAGCGCATCGTCACTGTGGAAGATGTGCTGGCCCCAGGTCGCCCAGAGCTCGGCATCCTCTGTCGGCATACCCAGCAGGATAGCCAGCGCCTTGGACTGCAGCGGCAGTGCGAACGCATTGACAACGTCGAACTCGGCACCGTCGGCCACGCTTGCGACCATCTCCTCGACCAGTAGCTCGATAGCACGAACGAAATCCGGTTGACGAGGCCGCGAAAAGATCTCGCGGACCACCGCCCGGTATCGGGCGTGCGACGGCGGATCCGTCTCGATCGGCAACTGGCGCACCTCCCGAACCGACTCCTCGCTGGGAATCGGAACGCGAAACGGTGTATCGGACGTGAAGGTGGCGTGATCAGTGGCGGCGCCTCGCACATCGTGATAGCGAAGTACCAGTGCTATTGCTTCATCGTCAAAGTCGCCAAGCAGTGCGCCGGCCTCTCGCCGCGCCGCGGCAAACGGATCGCGCAGGTCCCAGACCGCAGTCATGCATGGATTCCGACGAGCGCGCCGGCAGCCGGCAGCGACTCCGTCACTGAGCCGACGCTGATCGACTCCGCGAAGGCCGTCGCCGCGATCGACGGCATCGACACCGGTTTGTCGGACAGATTAAACACGCAACTGGCGACCGAATTGCCGAGCACGCGCTGGAAATGCAAAACGCCTTCCGGCGCCTCGAGGAACCGCTGCTCACCGAGTCGCAGCACGGGATGTCGAGCTCTGAGGTCTATCATCCCGCGGAAAAACTGCAGAATCGAGTCGCCGTCCGCCTCCTGCTCCTCAACGGACAACAACAGGTGTCGATCGTCGACGGGCAACCACGGTTCGACGGCGGAAAAACCGCCGTTTTCGCTCGATGTCCACGGCATTGGCGTTCGCGCGCCGTCGCGTCCCAGCGTCGCGGGCCAGTTGCGAATGGCCTCGGGGTCCTGGATTCGCTCGAACGGTACCTCACCCTGCGTCAGCCCGAGTTCTTCACCCTCGTAAATGAAAATGTTGCCGCGCAGGCTCAGCAGCAAAAGCGCGATCAGGCGCGCACGGCGAGCATGCGGCACCGACTGCAGCCAGCGACTCACCACGCGAGGCGCATCGTGGTTTGAGAACGCCCAGGACGGCCAACCTTCATCGCGCACGCCCGGCCAGCCCTCAAGGACGCGGGTCACCAGCGCCGGTGTCAGCTCGTCGGCGACCAGGAAATCGAATCCGTAGGCCGTGTTCAGGCGCCGCGCGCCCAGCGTGTACTCCTTCATCAGCGGCAGCGGATCCGGCGAACCCACTTCGGCGACCGTCAGAATGTCACCGTAACTGTTGGTCACCACACGCAGTCGCTCCAGCACCGCCGGCAGGTCGTCATGACACATATTGTATTGCTGATGTTGCATGTAATAGGGCCGGCTCTCCGAGCGTCGCGCACCCGTAGACGGCGGATTGTCGCGAAGCCTGGGGTCGTGCATCCCGCAGTTGATAGCGTCCAGCCGAAAACCGTCGACGCCGCGATCGAGCCAGAAGCGCGCAACGTCGAGTAAGGCTTCCTGCACCTGCGGGTTGTGCAGGTTGAGATCGGGCTGTGACGGCAGGAAATTGTGCAGGTAGTACTGGCCGCGACGACCATCCCAGGTCCAGGAGGGTCCTGTAAACACGGACTGCCAGTTGTTCGGCGGCGACCCATCTTCCTTCGCGTCCGCCCAGACGTACCAATCCGCCCTCGGGTTGTCGCGACTGTCGCGACTCTCGTCGAACCACGCGTGCTGGTCGGAGGTGTGCGAGTACACCTGGTCGATGATAACTTTCAGGCCGAGTTCATGCGCGCGCGACACGAGCGCGTCGAAATCAGCCAGCGTGCCAAACATCGGGTCCACGTCGCGGTAGTCGGCCACGTCGTAGCCGAAGTCCTTCATGGGCGAGGTGAAAAACGGCGATATCCAGAAACCGTCAACGCCGAGACCGGCAATGTACTCCAGCTTGCTGGTTATCCCCGGAAGATCGCCAATGCCATCGTTGTTCGAGTCACAAAAGCTCCGCGGATACACCTGGTAGAGCACCGCACCGCGCCACCACTCAGCGGCGTCGCTCACTCGCTTGCCACCTGCAGGACCACCGCGGACATGGCCGGAATCTCCAGGCGAAGCTCCCCGTCCCCGGCGACAACGGCTTTCGAGGCGCAGTCGTCAGAGAGAAGGTTGCAGTAGGCGCCCTCGGGAAGGCTGCTGGACAGCGTCAGGTTTGCGGCGTCTTCACCGGCGTTGATCACGACATGCCCGGCATCGCCGCGTCCGAAGGACACGGCCTTGCCCTCATGAACCTGCCAGTTGGACAAGGGCTCGCCGCTCATGGCATTGCGAAACGCCACCATCGACAGGATGCCGTCACGCCGGTGTTCGCAGACCCACGCCTCACCGCAGCCACCTTCGGTCGGCGGGTCAACGGCAGGCGGTGCTGAATCGCGCTCCTCGAAGGCGAAACTCGACATCACTTTCGGGTAACCATAGGGGTGGGCGAGCATGAAGACATTGGCGAGATCGTAGAGTGCGCCGTCTTTGTAAGTCAGAACGTGATCGCCGCGCTGGGAATCGTGATTGTCGACGAACACAACCGCATCGTCGGCGGGCAACATGCCGACGGTCTCACCCAGGTCGACCAGCTGCTCGGTGTGACCATGGCGAAAGGCCTCGGCAACGCGCGACTCGTACTGAAACTCGGTCAGCGGCCCGATCTCGGCGTAGGCTTCGCGACTGACAACGCTGGAGTCTCCAGTCAGCACTTCCTGGAAAACGAAGTACTCCGGGCCGACCATCGACATGATGGCGGAGACATCCTCGACCGGCATGTGCTTCGCAGCGTCGATGCGAAAACCCGCCACGCCGAGCTCGAGCAGCTCGTTCAGGTAGGCGGCGAGCGTATTGCGCACTTTTTCCGAGGCGGTGTCGAGATCCGCGAGATTGACCAGCTCGCAGTTCTGCATCTCCCACTTGTCGTTGTAATCGGCAATGTCGTTGCCTTCGTGGCGTCCGCAATGATTAAAGTCGTTGAAGCTGTAATTCGGCGGATACTCGTATTCGCCGTACGCGGTACCGGCCGTACCGACGCCCTCCGCTCGCACACCGGTCATGTGGTTGATCACGGCATCGACGTAGATATCGACGCCCACGGCCTTGCAGCGCTGCAGCATGTCGATGAACTGCTCGCGGTCGCCGCTGCGACTGACGAGTTGGTAGGAAACCGGCTGGTAGCGCACGTACCACTGCGGCCCGACATGGTGTTCCTGCGGCGGCGATACCTGAACTGCCGCGTAGCCGGCCGGCCCAAGGACGTTCTCGCACTCCGCGGCAACGGCGGGCCACGACCATTCAAACAGGTGGACGAACGCCGTCCGCGGTGACACGGGTGGCACGGCAGGATCCGCGCCGGGCGACTCTGTCGGCGGCGACTCTCCGGAGCACGCGGCAAGTAGGGCCAGCACGGCCAGCGCAGTGAATGCTTGTTTCATGATTACCCCCGGGTCGTGCATCGGTGTTGAGAACATCACCGACTCAAGCTCCTTACTGTTTACCGCATCGCCGGACCCGGCTGACGATGAATACGTTTGCAGCCTCAGAAAAGACGCACCGACGGTCAACCAAAGCGCGCGACCCACGTTGTACCCGGTAACACCACGCAACATTCACACACCGGAGAATTCCATGAAATCCAAGTTTCTGATCGTGCTGGCGGCCCTGTTCGCTGTTTCAGCCACCCACGCCCAGGGCCAGGGGCCTCGCCCGCATCACGGCGGCGAAGAGGCGTTCAACATCGTCTTGTCGTATGTCGAGGACGCGGCATTCGCCGACGAACTGACGGCACAACGCGAGACCGTCGAAGCGCTTCGCGAGGAACTGAAAGCGCTGCGTGGCAGCGCCTCTGACGACGAGCTTGCGGCGCTGCGCGAAGAGCTCAAAGCGGCTCGCATGGCGTTGAACGACAACATCCGCGGAGTTGTTGAGGGTAATGACGAGCTGCGTGCCGAGCTGCGCGACTTTGCTATCGACCGACGCCAGGACCGCATCGCGACCGGCTTTGCCCTGCGCAACGACGACGCGTTCGCGCAGATCGTCGATGCCAGCGGCGACCAGTCCAGCGCGCTGCTGGCCAACCAGACGTCAATCGACACATTGCGTGCCGACATCAAGGCCCAGCGCGAAGCCGGCGCGAGCCGCGAGGACCTGGCGCCGCTCGCGCAGGAACTGCGGGCACTGGTTCGCGAACAGCGCGACATCATCAACGGCGTCCTCGAAACCAACGACGAGTTGATGAGTTCCGTGTTGGCCGACGCCCGCACCGCCCGGCAGCAAATCCGTGAGCGAGTTCGCGAACGCCGGTTCAACCGCCGCAATCGGGGCTGATCGCAACACCGCAAGTAACCGCCCGTCCCGGCATCACCGGGACGGGCTTGTCTGAAGGGAGCCAGACAAATGAAGACACTTATACTGATTTCCGCGCTGCTGCTGCTCGCACCAGCGCAGGCGAGCGAGGTCTCGATCACGGATATCGAGACCATGCCGCTTGACCAATTGAGCACCGCCATCGAGGCCATCGGTGATCCGGCGGACAGCATCGACCGTCAACTCGCCCTGGCGATCGCATCGCTTCGGCTGGGCGACCACGACAAGGCCATACTGATGTTCGAATCACTGTCGGACACCGACGCCGGGCCGCGCTCGGACTACTATCTCGGCCTGCTGGCCGAGCTGCGTGGCGACTTTGACGAGGCGTATGACTACTACCTGCTGGCCTCAGAGCAATACGACGATCTCGACGCGCAGGCCTTCGCCGACAACGCGCTCTTCCTGCTGCCGATGAGCCGCGCCGCCTCGGGGCCGATGCCGAGCGCCGCAAAGCGCAGTTTCGTTTACGCCAACGCGTCGGCGAAAACGGTCGATGGCCTGGTCGATCCGGATGAATCGATCGCAATCGATGAGGCGGATACCGCGTTCGACGTGCTGATCGCCGGCAGCCTTTCGCTGTTGCAC
>JBCDJX010000140.1:0-7446 GCA_038747355.1 Pseudomonadota bacterium
GCTACCGGTGGTATCAACCGGCGCGTCCGTCGACTGGCCGCAGGCGCTTAACAGGGTGATCGCCGCAACGGCGGAAAACAGGTGTTTCATTCCGGACTCCGGAGTCTTTCGAGTGGGAGGATGATAGGCGAAAAGACCGGAAATGTTCAGCGCGCAGACTGCAATTCCGCCAAATTAACAATAACCCGACTCCCGCAGCTCAGTGTCGCTTCAGCGCGCATCACCACCTGAGCGAGTGGGGAATTACCAGTGCTATTATCCGCGGTCACTGAATCAGCTAGCCGGGCTACCGGTATCTCTATGGACTTGCCATTTCTGCTCGTTATCGCACTTGCTGTAGCGTTGTCAGTGGTAGCGACGCGCTATTTTGTTTCCATCTCAGACGTAGACGACGAAGAGCCCAAGACGGAAAGCGAATCTTCGCAAAGTGATTTGGCGACAAGCGAAGCACTGGATTTGTTTGAGCTTGCAGAGCGTCTCGAAAGTACGATGGACAAGACGTCGCATCCGTCCGATGTGCTAAGTGACAAAGACTTTCAAGCCGCGCTCGATGAACTGCGATCTGATCGATACAGCAATGAACAGGTTGCAAACTTCGCGTTGGGTGCGAACTGGGTGCTCAGCTGTGTGGGACTTGAGGCACTAACGCATCGTGGCCCAAGCCCGGATGTCGTTGATAGAGCACTCAGCACCCTGTCCAATTTTTACGCATGGCCCCTGTACTTCTTGATTAACCTGATTGAGCGAAATGCTCGAGATGAAGATGTCCTGCGGCTGCTGTGCGGCGCACAAAGTTGGTGGCAGAACAACACGGCAGTTGTCGGCCGAACTTCAAGTCTTGTCGAGGCCGCCATGCAGCGCGGCATCGGTTTCGACTTTGGTTCGGAGTATCAGAATCTCAGCAATAGAGACAAGGGAAACGTGGATGCGTTCGTAAGGTCGCTTTCAGATCCTGTAGGTCAAAAGCTGTCTGAGGCGCTGGAAATCAGTCGTAAGTCGGCTGTGGACCGGACCTTCCTGCGCAGTATCGGAACACTTATTGACGAGGAATCGATGCGCGAGCCGGTTTTCGAGACGGAGCAAACGCTGAGTCTAAAAGCGCAATTGAACGACGAGAAAACCGCAGAACCGGGTAAGTCCATTCTCGTGGTTGGCGAATCAGGCGTCGGAAAATCATCGTTTGCCAGTTTGCTGGCGGATGAGCTTCTTAAGGACGGTTGGGTTCTGGTAAGGACATCGGCGAATGCGCTGATCGCCGACAAAAAATACATTGGTGAGATTGAGGGGCAAGTAAAAAAGATTCGGCAAAAGGCGACAGTGCAGAGGAAGGTCGCGATCTTTGTCGAAAACATGCCTGAGTTCGGATTGGTTGGCCGGCATAAGAACAGCGACCAATCTGTACTTGATCAACTTTGGCCGCAAATCGTCGCCAGAGAGGTCTTGCTTGTTGGCGAAGCTACGCCGACTGGACTGCAAGTCCTTCTGCAAAGCCAGCCAAGCTTTTCAACTGTCTGGCGCGTCGTCCAGTTGCGAGCAGCGACTGAACGAGAAACACGTGAATTGGCGATTGAATTGCTAGCCCGCGATCGGGATACCGTCGATGAGAGTCGACAGGACGAAGTTGTCCGGGAGTCCCTCCAGCTTGCTCAGCAATACCTAACTCACAGAAGTCTGCCCGGTAGTGTCCTGTCTCTCTTAAGGGTTGCGGTTAAACAGGCGCAAGGCAAGTCAGAGACAATCGACCGTGACAAGATTCTCGCTGCGCTGAGCCAGGTGTCTGGGTTGCCTCAAGAGGTTCTAGACGAGCGCCAGGTGCTCAATGTGGAGGGAATCCGCGAGCGATTCCGTTCTAGTGTTATTGGGCAGGACGAGGCGGTTGACTGCCTCGTAGAACGAATTGCAATGCTTAAGGCGGGTTTGATCGACCCTTCACGACCAATTGGCGTTTTCCTTTTCGCGGGCCCAACGGGTACCGGGAAAACCGAGATAGCGAAGACTTTGGCCAGAATGCTCTTTGGTGCAGAAGAGCAAATGATCCGCCTGGACATGAGCGAGTTTCAGGACGTTGGTTCTACAGTACGTCTTGTAGGCTCAAACCATCGCGATGCGGCAGGTGGATCTTTGGTTGAGAAGATTCGAGAAAAACCGTTTTCGATTGTGCTTCTCGATGAATTCGAAAAAGCTCACGCCAAAGTATGGGATCTGTTTCTACAGGTTTTCGACGACGGCCGTATGACAGATGCCAATGGCCGTCGCGCGGACTTTCGCCACGCAATTATTATTTTGACTTCAAACCTCGGGGCGACGATTTCAAACGAGGCTGGTATCGGTTTCACCAGCAAAAGTGGCGGTTTTTCGTCGGATGACGTGATGCGTGTCGTCAATCGAACTTTTCGGCGAGAATTTGTGAACCGACTGGATCGAGTGGTTGTATTCAATCCACTCAGTCGAGATGTGATGCGGGTCATTCTCGAAAAGGAACTCCGCAAGGCGCTGACGCGACGTGGCTTGCGAAGCAAACAGTGGGCTATCGAGCTGGAAGATTCCGCAATCGAATTTCTGTTGTCAGAGGGATTCACACACGATCTCGGAGCTCGGCCTCTCAGGCGAGCTATCGAAAAACATTTTCTGGCGCCACTTTCGATGACAATGGTCCAAAACCTGGCGCCGACTGGTGAGCAGTTCCTGTTCGTTCGCAGCAATGGCCAGGAGCTCACGGTAGAGTTTATTGACCCCGATGCTGACCATGACGGCATTGAGACAGCAAGCGAGCCGACGCAACTTTCACTGGCGCGGCTCATTCTTGCCAAGGAGGTTCCAGCGGGTGCAGTACCATTCCTTGAGGCCGAGATTCTTTCGATCGCTGACCGAATGCAGTCGGAAGATTGGAGTACTAAAAAATCTGCCTACATTGATGAGCTGAACGCGGACGGATTCTGGGAGCGACCGGGACGGTTTGAAATACTGGATCGCATCGAGTTAATGGACAGGATCGATTCGGCTATGGATGCGCTTCTGAGACTTTTGGATCGACTTCAGAGCAACAAGCTTAATCGAACGTTGGTGTCCTCGCTTGCCGGTCGCGTGTATGTCGCAAAGGAGGGCATGACGGATCTCGACCGTAACCGCCCGACTCAGGCTTTTGTTGGAATCAGGCGGGTTACCGGTGATCTTGGAAAGCCCGATACCGATGACTTCTTGTCCGATCTTGCTTCCATGTATGAGAATTGGTTCAAAGCGCGCGGCATGCGATTCGCTGAGCTCAACTCTTCTCAGAGCCGCTACGATGTGCTCTACAAAGTATCGGGCTTCGGCTGCTTCGGGATTCTTGAGTCCGAGTCGGGTTTGCATGTCTACGAGGCGCCCGTCGGCGACAACAACTACGACCGGATTCGGGTTCGCGTCGAGGTCGCTGGTGTGCCTGTCGAAACCCAAGTCTCCTCTGTCGATTCCGGAAACAAAGCAACAGCGATCCTTGACGAGTCGGCTGGCAAGGTTGAAGTGGTACGACGTTATCGTCGCGAGCCGTCACCGCTGGTTCGCGACGGTGTTCGGCATTGGCGTACCGGTAAAATCGACGTCGTTTACGGCGGACACTTCGACATCATCGGCGGGTTAGACTAAGTCGCCGCCGCGGAGACTCGCACTGGTTTGTTCCAGGCGACACTTGTGGGAAGTGACTTTCGGTTGGGTTAGCGGGCACATTCGACAAGCTCTGCCGCGGCTACGGCCATTTCCGCATTAACGTGTGCGGCGCCCTCGACGATCCGCAATGACCAGCCAAATTCTACGCCCAGTTTCTCAGCTGCGGATTTGGCTGTGGCGTACATCCTGAGTCCCCGCAGGTAACGGTTGGCGCCCTGGGCTTTCGCTTCGGCCGTATTACGCAGGCTGGAGCTCTGGGTCTCGGTGTCCCGGTCGCCGAGCATCACAACCACGTCGCGCGCCAGTGCGGCGACAAGCTGCTCACGACTGATGTTGGCGTTGCGCAGTCCGTAAGGGTAGTCGACAGTGTCATCCGGCATCGTGTACCAGCCGGCGTTCGCCGCAAGATATCGCTTCACTCGCGCGCCCGGGACATGCCAGAGATAACGATGCACGAACTGCGAGCCGGCGGAATGTCCGTAGATCGTGTAGTCGGTGGCATCGCTGCCGAGGCGGGCCACGACCTCATCGAACACGGCTTCGACGGACGCGAAGGTCCACGAGTCCGCCGGCCGATAGTCCCCGGTCTCGGCGTCGAACACGTGGCCCTGGTTAAACTCGTTGGCGGTCGGGAAGTCCTCGAACGGGTAGTGAGGCACGACGGCAATAAACCCGTTTTCGTCGGCAAGCGCACTCCAGTCCTCGTAGTAGCGCTCGATGTCGCGACTCCAGCCGTGGATCACAACGACGATGGGTGACGCCTTGCTCGCTCCGTCGGGCACAAACAAACGGACGTTAATCGACGGGCCGTTCCAGTCGCTGAATACAAAGGCGGTCTCGCCGGCGGGCAGCGATTGATTGTCGGCGTTGGCAGGCAGGTAAATCAGCAGCAGTGTTACCAGCAGTGCGAGTCGATTCATAACCGTTTCCGTGTTGTCCGTCCGTCATTCGCTAACGCGTGTGTTCCACCCCGAAGGCTAGCGTTCGTAGACCACTTTGCCATCCACAATCGTCATCAGGATCTCGCCGTCAAGCAGGGCGGCCGGGTTGTCTTCTGCCAGCACAAACGGGTCGATATCCATAACGGTCAGGTCTGCCCAGCGGCCCGCTTCGATGATGCCGGTGTCGTCCTCACGGAAGCTCGCATACGCCGCCCAGTTGGTGTACGCGCGCAGCGACTCGTCCGATGACATGCGCTGTTCCGGGTACCAGCCACCTTCGGGTTCGAAATTCTTGTCCTGACGCGTGATGGCGGAGTGCAGGCCGTAAAAGATGCTGTGGTCGGAGCCCGGGTTGTCCGAGTTAAACGTCAGGCCGGCGCCACTTTCACGCAGCGAGCGCCAGGCGTACGCGCCGCGAATGCGGTCGGCCCCCAGGCGCGCAAACGCCCAGCGCTTGTCTTCCATGGCGTGCGGCGGTTCCATTGATGCGATCAGGCCAAGTTGACCGAGTCGCGGCATGTCGTCGGGGTGCATCACCTGGGCGTGTTCGATGCGGTGGCGGTTATTGCGTGTCTCGGGATTGCTGTTGAAGGTCTGCTCGAGAATATTGATGGCTTCGCGATTACCGGCATCGCCGATCGCGTGAATCGCCACCTGGAAACCCACCTTCATGGCTTCGGCGTTGAGCGCCTCGTCAAAGCCATAGCCGTCGCCGCTGATCCCCCGGTGCCCGGGCATATCGGCGTAGTCGGCCAGCATACGCGCGCCGCGAGAGCCGAGAGCGCCGTCGTAGTAGGCCTTGACCGTGCGGGTGACCAGCATGCTGTCGTTGTCCGTGTCCGGGCCTTTCTCGATCCATTTGCGAATCAGCGACTCGTCTCGCAGCGACAGCATGGCGTAGACCCGGATCGGCAGGCGGCCTTCGGCTTCGAGTTGTTCCAGCACGCTCATCCAGCGCGAGTCGAGGCCCGCGTCGTGCACGGCGACGTAGCCGTCTTCCGCCATCTGGTTAAGTCCGATCAGTACCTGCTTGATCAGGGTTTCACGCGGCGGTGGCGGCACGATGGCGTCAAGCATCGTTGTCGCCCGGTTCAGGAACAGGCCGTTGGGCTCGCCTTGTTCATTGAGGCCCATGGTGCCGCCCACCGGAACTTCGCTGTCGGCCGTGATGCCACCAATATCGAGTGCCGCCTGGTTGGCCCACGCGGCAAAGCCGTGCAGGCTGTCTAAAAACACCGGGTGGTCGGGCACGGCGTCACTCAACAGCGCCTTGTCCGGGTAGCGATTGGCCCAGGCACCTTCGTCCCACCCGGCGCCGAGAATCCAATCACCCTCAGGGATCGTCTTTGCGCGTTCGGCGACGATCGCGACAGCTTCTTCCTCCGTTTCAATTCCGGTCAGGTCGACAAGATCAAGCTTGGCGCCGAGGTTGAACACATGGGTGTGCGAGTCGGCCAGGCCGGGAACGACCGTGGCGCCGTTCAGGTCCACCACACGTGTGTTCTCGCCCTGGTAGGTGAGCGCGTCCTCGCTGCTGCCCACAAACACAATATCGCCGCCGCGGGTGACGACCGCTTCGGCGTCCGGCTGCCAGCCGGCCTCGGTTCGCGGCGCATCGTCCGCAGACTCACCGTCCGGTGTCGGGTCTCCCCAGCGTAATGTGTAGACACGCGCGTTCGTCAGGATGAGGTCGGCGGTCTCGGCTGACGCGCTCGTAATCTCCGCGTCGTCACTACCGCAGGCCGTGACGACGCTGAATGTCGCAAGGAGGACAAGGAACTTCTTCATGGGTGTTCTCGGTGTGGCTCTGTGTTCACGGTAGCGCAGAGATCACCGAATGTCAGTCGCAAAAAAAAGGGCCTCACGAGGAGGCCCGGGGAGTCAGCTGCGTTGCAGGCGACGGTCGGGAGGACCGCCTTCCGGAACGCAGACTAGGGGACGTTCTTGCTTGGTCTCGCAGGTACCTTCGACGGTTTCACCGCGACGGCCTTCAAAGGCGCAGGGGTCGCCTTCAACCGAGCTGGCGCAGGCCTCGAAGGCAACCTCCGGCGGGCCGCGGCGCTTTCTCTCGGTGTTCTCCTCATCCTCCGGCTCAGCGTGGGCAGCACTTGCCAGCAATATCGATACGGAAAGGGCGATCAGTGGACGGATCATGTGAGCTCCTGTTCGGTCTCTGCGAATGAGTGTTCACAGTGCCACCGGTGCTTGCAGCGACGATGCAGGGAATGTGCAGAAACGGAGGAGCTTGTCAGTCGAGTTTGTAGCCGACGCCGTAAATCGAGCGGATCAGGTCTTCGCTGCCGGCATCCTGAAGCTTTTGCCGCAGGTTCTTAACGTGCGAGTCGACCGTGCGGTCGCTGACAACGCGGCCGTCGACGTAGATGCTATCCATCAATTGGTCACGCGAGAAAACGCGTCCGGGTTGTTCGGCAAGGCGTGCCAGCAAGCGAAACTCCACGGGGGTCAACTCGAGCTCCCGGCCATTGACGCTGGCCGCGAAACGCCCTTCATCAATGCTCAGGCCCGGGACCAGCGCGGGCGTTGAGCTCCGATTCATTTCAGCACGACGCAGGATGACCTTGACGCGCGCGACCACTTCTCGTGGGCTGAATGGCTTACAGATGTAGTCGTCGGCGCCGAGTTCGATGCCCAGCAGGCGGTCGATTTCATCGACCCGTGCGGTGACCATAATGACCGGCACCGTCGAGTGCGCCCGAAGCTCACGGCAGATGGTCAAGCCATCCTTGCCGGGCAGCATGACGTCGAGCAGCACGACCGCCGGGTGGTTTTCCCGGCACCAGGCGTCGACACCGTTGCCGTTATCGATCCAGTGCGTGGCGTAGTGCGATTGCTGCAGGTA
>JBCDJX010000141.1:0-7360 GCA_038747355.1 Pseudomonadota bacterium
TCGAAGTTCGCGGCTTCCGGATTGCTGACGATGGCGTCGATCTCGGCGCGCAGTTCGACGACCCCTTGTTTGAAGGCCGGCATAAAGTCCGCATCGTCGATGGCCTCGAACGGCGGCACGCCAAAGGGGGTGTCCCAGGCCTGCCGGAACGGGTTGGCGGCCAGGTCGGCTTCGGAAACGCTCATGTCGGGCATATCGCCGGACTCCGGTGTTGCGGCTGTCGTAGCCTCGTCGCTGCCACCGCAGGCAGCCAGGATTGCGCTCGCCGAAAGCAGCGTCGCGAGTTGTTTTAGCTTCATGTTGACGTCCAGTTTTTGATGTTCCACTCCATCCGGGTGGGCCGTGTAGGGTGGGGATTCTTACAGAAGAAACCGCTTTTTTGTATCCGTGTTGTGACAGACCGGCGGGTTTTGAGAAGGTTCGAGGCACATTTTCGTTCGTGGAGGCGGGGTCAACGGTGTTTCCAGCCGGGCGATTGTCACCCATCCGGGGTTGGAATCGGGTAGATTGCCCGCGTTGATATCGAGAGCGCTGATCATGATCTACCGTCGTTTATTGCCGATTTCACTGCTTGTCCTGGTGCTCGGCGGCTGCGCCGCCTCCGTGGAAACGGATGCCACCCCCAGTCACGACAACACCGATGCCGTGGTCTGGTTGCAGTCCTCGTCCGAGTATGCGGCGCTTACCGCCGGTGTGTACGCGTCGGCGACCGCGGCGCTGGATGCCGTTATCGGTGCTGGTGACGCCACCAAAATGGCCGTCGTGCTGGATGTGGATGAGACGGTGCTGGACAACTCGTCCTACCAGGGGCAATTGGTTCTCGATAACGACACCTACGGCAGCGAAACCTGGGACCGATGGATTGCACTGAAGGCGGCCGTTGAGGTTCCCGGCGTGGTCGACTTCATTCGCGAAAGCCAGGCGCGCGGCATCCACGTGGTGTTTATTACCAATCGGGAATGCCTGCAGCGTTCTTCGGCGGGCGACGTTTGCCCGCAACTCGAAGAAACCCGGGCCAATCTTGAATCGATCGGCATCGATACGGCGCAAACGACCCTGTTTCTGCGCGGCCAGCAGCCGCCCGAGCCCTGTCGTGCATTGCTAACCGGCGCCGAACAGGCGCAGGGCGTCTGGTCCTCAGACAAGACCTCGCGCCGCGCCTGCGTCGAGCTCGACCGGCAGATCGTCATGCTGTTCGGTGACCAGTTCGGCGATTTCACGGAAGCGCACGGCACTGACGGTCGAGTGTCCGCCGCGGAATTCAGCGACAACTGGGGCCGCAACTGGTTTGTGCTGCCCAACCCGACTTACGGCGGCTGGAAACCGCGTTCGGCGGCCGAAAAGCGCGCGCTGATCCGAAGCGTCGACTGACGCCGGTCCCGGCACCCGGGCGGCGCAGGGCGAGCGCATCCTGTCGTCGTCCTGGCGTTAACCCGGGCGCGGCGGCCGCGCAGCGTATGGCCGTCATCCGACAGGCGTCGCCACGACGCTGACGCGTGTCAAGCTCTGCCGTTGGGATCTCGGCTTTTATCAGGTTTTATCGAAGTATTAGGCGGTCATTTTTCGAATTGACTATAGGTTTGCGGGGCCGTACAACGTCGCTCCACCCCCCCCTAAACCAAGGAACTCTCATGCTTCATTTGACTGTTTCAAAAGCCGCATTGACGGTGTCCGCCCTCCTGTTGTCGACCGCCGTGACAGCTGGCGAATTCTCCGATCACGTCAACGAACTGCCGCAGGGCCCGTCGATCACGCAGAGTGACGTCGAGAAGGCCCAGAAAGCCTGGGGCGACGCTGTCGTCGCCATTGGCGAAGCGGGCGATGATGCTGCCAAGGTCGCCGAACAGGCAGCGACATCGGCCTACGCTTTCGAGCTTGGCCCGATCCAGTTCAAGCCGACACTCGCTGCGGAAACACCTTTCCGTCCGGACCTTGAGGGCACGCTGAGCTACTTCGTGTCCGGCAACGACAAGTACGCGGAAGACAAAGGCTTTGCGCTGCGTCCGTGGTCGAACGTCCGGTTCGACAACCACACCGTGAACATGCAGGGCAATATCGCGATCGCGATGGGCCACTACTACTTCACCGGTCCGGACGGCACCGAGACCAAGGTCGAGTACACGAAGGGTTACGTGAAGACCGACGACAACCGCGTGCTGATTTTCCTGCAGGACTCTTCTCTGCCGTACCAGCCGTAACACACGAACCCCGACCGGCATACGGTCGGGCGGAGAACATGCCGGGCGCACCGTCTCTCTCTGCAACCGGCGACTTTCGTTCTCCACGCGTGACCCGAGGGGCCCGGCTTTCCGGGCCCCTCTTTTGTTTGTCAGTCGCCTGGCTGTACCTCCTAATGCCGATGTTATAAAATCACGTTTTCGCCGCTCGCCCTCTGACGAGCCCGGTACTCCGGTCAATTCGACACGCCTCGGCCCAGGACCACGGTTCCGCCGCCGCGCGCTCGGATGCCGGTCCAACGCAAGGCTCCGCGCGAAGCCCCAAACTCAGGACACGCCATCGCATGACCACAAGCACGACCTCTGACTCTTCCGAGCAGCAACTTGGCGTTGCCAAGGCGGATTTGCTGGCTGCCGCTCTCTCCATCGCGTGCATCATCCACTGCCTTGCGCTGCCGCTGGCCGTCTCGCTGCTGGCACTGTCGGTTCCATTTGCCGAGAACGAAATGGTGCATCGGGCACTGGTCGCGCTGGCGGCGCCGGCGACGCTCTGGGTCATCCACAAGTCCCTGTCGCGCCCCGGGCAGCGCCTGTTCATCGCCGCGGCGGTTTCCGGCCTGGTTTTGCTGGTTGCCGGGTCGTTTCTGCCGCCGTTTGAGCGATTCGAAGAGCCGCTGACGGTCACCGGCGCATTCATTCTCGCCTCTGCTCACCTGTGGCACTGGTTCACCATTCGGGCTGTACGCGGCCCGTCGCTACCGGCGTAGCCGCAAAGCGAGTCCACCCGCTGACAGGATCTCCCGCGTTGCCCGAATGAACGCTGCCGTAGACGTCAAAGACCTGTCCTTCAGTTACGACACCCGACCGGTTGTCGTGGTCGACCGTTGTGAGCTTGCGCCGGCCGGCAGTATGGCCGTGATGGGTCCTTCCGGTTGCGGCAAGTCCACTTTTTTGCACCTGCTCGCGGGCCTGCTGTCGCCCGATGCCGGACAAGTGCGTTTGATGGGGCAGGACCTTTCGCAGCTGAGCGCTGCCGAGCTGGACCGTTTTCGCGGTCGGCACATCGGCCTGGTTTTCCAGCAGTTCCACCTGATGCGGGCGTTGAGCGTGCGCGCCAACCTGCAGCTGGCGGCAAAGCTCGCGCGCCGTCCCGTGCCGTCCGCTGAACTGCATGCGCTGTGCCGGCGACTCGGACTCGACGGCCTGGAAAACCATAAGCCGTCCATGCTCAGCCAGGGCCAGGCCCAGCGTGTCGCGATCGCGCGCGCACTGGTGCACAAACCGCCCGTGATCATGGCGGACGAACCGACCTCGGCGCTCGACGACGAGTCGGCGAAACAGGTCATCGATCTGCTGAAGGAAACCGCGGCGGCCGTCGGAGCCGCCCTGCTCGTGGTGACTCATGACCAGCGCATTCGAGGTGTTCTCGACACCGAACTGGACATGCGGGTGCCGACATGACCTGGCTGCGCCTCGCCGTGTCGAACCTCGGACTGTCTCCGTTGACGACGATCGTCAACATCCTGCTGATGGCGCTGGGTACGGGCAGCATTGTGCTTTTGCTGCTGGCCGGCGCGCAGCTGTCCGACACACTGTCACGCGACGCCAGGGGGATCGACCTCGTGCTCGGCGCAAAGGGCAGTCCGGTGCAGTTGGTTCTGTCGTCGGTGTATCACGCGGACGTTCCACCGGGGAATATTCCCCTGTCGGCGGCCGAGCGATGGGCCAATGACGCCAGAGTCGCTCGCGCGATTCCGCTGTCACTGGGCGACAGCTACCGCGGTTTTCGTATCGTCGGCACTCGCGCCGACATCCTCGAACACTACGGTGCCGAATTCGCGGACGGTGGTAGCTGGAGTCACAGCATGCAGGCTGTTGTTGGCGCTGCGGTGGCGGACGCCGCCGGGCTCAAAGTCGGCTCGCGTTTCGCAGGCGTTCACGGTCTCGGTGTCGGCGGCCATACCCACGAGTCCGAGCCGTACCGGGTAACCGGCGTCCTCGCGGCGACCGGTTCGGTGGTCGATCGCCTGATCCTGACCTCCCTGGACAGCGTCTGGGATCTGCACGCCGATGCGCAGACTGCACCGCACAGCGAGCACGGGCACCACGACGATGACCACCAGCACGGCATTGAGAGTCACGCCCACGATCACCACGATCATGCCCGTCGCAACGGAGTAATCGACGCATCGGAGATTGATCACAGTGACGGTGATCGCGAAATCACCGCCATGTTACTGAGCTATCGCTCGCCGATGGCGGCGGTAACCCTGCCGCGGCTGATCAATGCCGACCCGGCGCTACAGGCGGCGGCCCCGGCGGTCGAGGTATCACGGATCCTGCTGCTCATCGGTGTTGGGCTGGACGGTCTCGAGCTGTTTGGCTGGGTATTGATCGCGACAGCGGGTCTCTCCGTTTTCGCGGCACTGTACGGGTCGTTGCACGCGCGACGACGGGATCTCGCCACTCTGCGCTGCCTGGGAGCGACGCGCGCAGAATTGTTGCTGTGCACGCTGCTCGAGGGCCTGTTGCTCTCGGTGATCGGCGTTGCGATCGGATTCCTCATCGGCCACGCCGCGATGGAGTTGCTGGGCAGCTGGCTGCAAACCGCGCGCGGCGTCGCGCTCACGGGCTGGACCTGGTTGCCGGCTGAAACCGTCCTGCTACTCGGTCTTTTTGCGGTCGGGATCGTTGCGGCGGCGATTCCGGCTGTGCAAGCTTACCGGACGGATCCTGCAACAACGCTGGCAGAAACCTGATGCGCATCGATTTATCGAAAACACCCTTACTGCCTGCTGTTGCGATGGCATTGCTGTCTAGCGTCGGCGTTGCGCAGGCGGTGACCGATGCCGTCGGTGTGGACCAGGCCGGCGTGATGTCGCTCAGACCGATTGTCGAAAATGGCTACCTGGACGAGCAGGATAGACTGGTTATCGACATTTACCAGGAGGATTTTGCCAACCTCGCGGTCGAGGTTCTGTCGGAGACCGGTGCGTACGTCGACGGCGCTGCGCTCGAGATTTCCATTAGCGGCGGCAGCGAACTGTACGTGCCACCGGACCCGGAAACCAACCAGTATGGCGTGTTCGAGTTTTCGCTGATCGGCGGTGAAATGGGACTGGACACAGTGACGGTCGCGCTCGGCGACGTTAGTATCGACATCCTGGTCAACGTGATCAGCTTCGAAGCGTTCACGCTACCGATACCCGAGGTGGTCGAAGGCGGCATCCCGTGGGAAAGGCTGCTCGAGGCCAAGGTCAGTTTCGACGACTACACCTTGCTCTCGACGTTTCCCGACGACGTCAGTAAACGGGCCGGGGAGACCGTGAAAATCAGCGGCTTCATGATGCCGCTGGAGACCGACAGCAAGCAGAAGTGGTTCCTGCTGACATCCAATCCGCCGCACTGTTTTTTCCACATTCCGGGCGGTGCAGCCGGTGCCATCGAGGTTTTTTCGGACGACGGTATCGAGGTGTCCTGGGAGCCGGTCATCATCGAGGGGCGTTTCGAACCACTGGCGAAAAGCGACAGCGCGGTTTACCAGCTACACGACGCGCGATTGGTTGATCCGTAGGCAAAAACACAGAGTCTTGAGAATGGGCCGAACGAAAAAAGAAGATATGCATGGCTAGCGGAATGAAAAAAGAGTCACCGTTCGCGGCGTCTGATGACAGCATCAGCCTCGCCGAATCACGTTGCAAGGCGGCGGGCAAACGCCTGACGCCGGCGAGACGCGAGGCCTACCTCGCAATTCGGGCGCAGGAAAAGCCGCTATCCGCCTACGACCTTATCGCCGTACTTGAGAAGCTCAAGGGCAAGAAAATTGCGCCGTTGACCGTTTACCGCCACCTGGATTTCCTGATGCACGTCGGACTCGTCCACCGACTGGAATCCACGCATTCCTACGTGGCCTGCGAACACCCGGAGCACGCGCACGAAAGCCATTACCTGCTGTGTTCCTCATGCGGCAACGCAGACGAAGTTGAGTCGACGGCACTGGGCAGCCTGCTCGGCGAAATCGCTGACAAACACGGCTTTCAGTCCGAGAGCGCTATCGTCGAAATCAAGGGTGTTTGCGGTAAATGCGTCGCTGAGTAAGGCAGCAAAGTAACCGCTTTACCAAGCCTAAACTACGCACCCTGGCTGTGATCTAAAAGCGATCGATCACCGCAACGCCGGTACCCGGAAAGCGGTTCATCTCAGGCAATGCCCGCCGTGCATCGTCCAGGCTGATTGTCTTGCCGATCAGCAACTCCGGCCGCAGATCACCGGCCTGGATCATGGACAGCAGTTGAGGGTAGCGGTGCGCCTGCATCCCGTGTGATCCGAAGATTTCCAATTCGTGCGCGATCACGCGGTGCATGGGCAGCGGTGGCCAGACGTCGTCGCCGAGCATCAGGCCGACCTGGATATGCCGGCCGCGCTTACGCAGGCAACTGATGGAGTT
The DNA here is from genome assembly GCA_038747355.1 of Pseudomonadota bacterium. Lineage (GTDB taxonomy): Bacteria > Pseudomonadota > Gammaproteobacteria > Steroidobacterales > Woeseiaceae > UBA1847. The sequence continues at coordinate 6,625 of JBCDJX010000141.1, forward strand.
CTTGCAGGTCTCCGCACTGCCGAGCGCGTCGACCGAAACGTGCGCACCGCCGTTGGATGCGATCTTGATCGCCTTCGCCACCGACTCGGTTTGCTGTGCGTTGATCGTGAGGTCGGCGCCGATCTGTTGCGCGAAGGCAAGCTTCGCGTCGTCGATATCGATCGCAATAATCTGCACGTCCAGGGCTCGCGCGATCATGATCGCGGAGAGCCCGACGCCGCCGCAGCCGTGCACGGCAATCCACTCGCCAGCGGACAATCGTCCCTGGTCGACAACGGCGCGAAAGGACGTCACAAAGCGACAGCCGAGGCTCGCCGCCGTCACGAAATCCATGTCGTTCGGCAGCCGCACCAGATTTTCATCGGCGTAATCGATGGCCACATACTCCGCGTAAGAGCCCCAATGGGAGAAGCCGGGTTGTGACTGATGATCGCAGACTTGCTGGTTGCCGCTGTCGCACTGCGGACAGGTTCCGCAGCCACAGACGAACGGCACCGTGACCCGATCACCGGTCTTCCAACGCTTGACGTGTTTACCAACCGCCTCGACGATGCCGGCGAGTTCATGACCCGGCACGTGCGGCAATGTTATCGACGGGTCGTGCCCGATCCAGCCGTGCCAGTCGCTGCGACACAGACCGGTCGCCTGCACCGCAATTACGACACTGTCGTCGTTGGGTTGCGGGTCGGCAACGGTTTCGATGGTCAGCGCCTCACCAAAGGCGTGGAAGAGGGCA
>JBCDJX010000142.1:0-7300 GCA_038747355.1 Pseudomonadota bacterium
CGCGATGCCGAGACCGAGAAGCAGATACTGGGCGAGATACGCGATCAGTGCGTTGTAGCCCTGCGTCGGCATAATCGGTGTCGCAATCAGTCCCCCGATAGTGAAGTAGGCTCGCGCAACCCAGGTCATGATGTGCGGTTTCCCGGCGTCCGCCATGATGGCCAGTGTTCCGGTGCCGGCCGGCAGCGCGAGCGCCGCTGTACCGCGCTGCGCAGACATCACGGGCCCGTCGTGCTGAACCGTGACCGAAGGCGCACCACAGTGCGGACAGGCAATGGCCTTGGTGGAGATCTGCCCGTTGCACTCATAACAGTCAATTAGCGCCATCAATCCCTCGGAAAACACGTGCCTGATACCGGTTTATCGGCGGCGAAAACAAAGTCTTAACCGTGCGTGGTAGGTGTTTACGACCCGGCACACGGCTTATAATGCGCCGCGATGCCCGGGTGGCGGAATTGGTAGACGCAGCGGACTTAAAATCCGCTATCCGAAAGGGTGTGCGGGTTCAAGTCCCGCCCCGGGCACCAGGTCGATGTTCGCGTCGATCGCAGTACAGCAGGCACTGAGAGAAACACTCGAGTGGGCCATCACACCAACACCCTGTAATGGCCTGGAATCTGAGCGATCACAATTGATGAAACCATTCCTTCAGGCGGAACGCTTGCGGCGGGTAACGAGAGCAGGGTTTCGCTTCTCAATGCTCAGCATTTTCAGTTTCGTGTCGACGCTCGGTCTGACGGCGCTGTTTCATGAAGTGTTCGGCATCGGGCAGCAACTGAGCTTTCTGGCCACATTGATCCTGGTGTTTTTCCTGAACTTCCTTGGCATGCGCTACTACGTCAGCCAAACCTCTGATCAGCCCTTTATTAACCAGTTCGTCGGTTTCCTGGGTACAAGCCTTGTTTTCCGGGGTTTGGAGTTCTTGCTGTTCACGGTGTTGCTCAACTTCGGACTCCACTACCTCGTGTCGGTCGTGCTGGTGCAAATCACCGGTTTCGTTTCAAAATTCACTTTCTACAGGTTTCGCATATTCAATGAATCACGATAACAAGGCGGCTGAGGAATCCTCGCTGGAAGCAAAGGACAGGGAGCTGTTCGATCGAATTGCGCCGTCCTATTTCGAGAAGGACCTGACAGAGTCGTCGCGAGTTGCCCGAAAACGACGCTTGCTGAAGACATCGGAGACCTGTGACCGGGAGTCGCTCGGCGATCTGCTGGAAGTGGGCTGCGGCGGCGGATTCGTGGCCGAGTATCTGCACGGTGTCTATGCGACCTACTGTGGAGTGGACTATTCCGAGAAGCTGATCGCGTTCGCCAAGGATCGTCATTCCAGCGAAGGCGTGGAGTTTCACGCCCGCAATATCAAGGACTTCGAAGCTGACCGGATGTTCGACGTGGTGCTGATGGTCGGTGTACTTCACCATCTGGACGATATGCAGGACATTCTCCGCCAGATCCTGTCGCGGGTACGTCCCGGCGGGCTCATCGTTGTCAATGAACCGCATCCAGGCAACCCGTTTGTCACGCTGCTGCGAAAAATTCGCAAAAAAACGGATGCCAATTATTCCGAAGATCAGGTCGAGCTGTCCTGGAGCGAGCTTGAAGATGTCTTCGAAGAGGCGGGGCTTGTGGACATTAAGCTGAAACCGCAGGGTGTTTTTTCGACACCGTTCGCCGAGGTGGTGTTGAAACCGCAGGCGCTGTTCGTGCCTGTTGCCAAGCTGGCTTGCCTGCTCGACAACCTGCTGGAGCGATTGCCGACCCCGGTTCTCAAATACCTGACATGGAATATCGTCGCGGTCGGTCGCAAACCCTGAGTCGACTGACCTCGCTACAGCGGCAGTGCCGTCGAATACTTGTGCTGCCGCAAAGCGATTTGTGAGGACGCCTGCGCGACTGCATCGTCGGCGAGGATTTTTTCCATCAGGATCTGCTCGAATTCACCCACGCTGTGTGTGCGAATAATCAACGTGTAGTCGTGTGTGCCGGTCACCGAAAAGCACTCGAGAATTTCCGGGGTCCCGTGCACCAGTCGCTCGAAACCCGCGCGTGTCTCGGCTGAGTGCTCGACGAGATTGACGGCGACGAATACGCAGACCGGGTAACCCACCATGTCCGGGTCCAGCAGGGCGACTCGACGCTGGATGGCACCAACCTGCTCAAGTTCGGTGAGGCGTCGGGACACCGTGGATGCAGAGACGCCGAGGCTTTCAGCAAGGTCTCTGACCGTGGCGCCGGCATCGGCCTGGATCGCTCGGAGAACGGCGCGGTCTGTTTCGCTGAGGTTGATCGGATGGTCTTTTTGTTTCATAGAAAGGCCACAAATATTTAATGTGTTGCGATTTATAGCCTTTCTGTGCTGACTTTGCACGCACGTTTCATGCGCATGCGGATACTATAGACGCACAAATCGATAGTTTCGGAGAGCGATATGGCCGCGATGCCTGCTGCCCAGCTGACCTGTAAGAACCGCTACGCGGATGCGCCTCGCAACGCGGATTACACCATTGACCAGCGGTGGGACTCTTACACCCGCGAGGAACATGATCGCTGGGATCGCCTGTTTCGTAAGCAACAGGAGATTCTGCCGGGCCGTGCGTGCCAGCCGTTTGTCGAGGCGATCGACACACTTGAACTTTCTCGTTCCGGAATCCCGAACATGGAAGAGCTCTCCGACCGACTGGAGAAGCTCACCGGCTGGCGCGTGGTCCCGGTTGTCGAGCTGGTGCCGGACGAGGTGTTTTTCGATCACCTGGCGAATCGACGGTTTCCGGCCGGCGCGTTTATCCGGCCCGAGGAGGAGTTCGACTATCTCCAGGAGCCGGACGTTTTCCACGACATCTATGGCCATGTCCCGCTGCTCGCCAACCCGGTGTTTGCCGACTTTATGGAGGCCTACGGCAAAGGCGGCAACCGGGCACTGGAACTGGGTCAGCTGAAAAATCTGGCCAGGCTGTATTGGTACACCGTCGAGTTCGGCCTGATCGATACCGACGACGGCCTGCGGATTTTTGGCGCCGGCATCCTGTCCTCGCCGATGGAGAGCCGCTTTTCGCTCGAGGACGCATCGTCGAACCGTGTCGGCTTCGATCTCGAACGCCTGATGCGAACAAAGCACATCATCAGCGACTTTCAACAAACCTATTTCGTTATCGACAGTTTCGAGCAGTTGCTGGAGACCTGTTACCAGGACTTCGGCGATATCTACGCACGGGTCAAAGGCCAGCCGGACTACGAGGCACACGAACTCGTCGAGGGCGATACGATCATCACGCGCGGGACACGCGACTACTTCCTCGCCAAACGCGGCTAGACACACGGAGACATCACATGCCTGACACGCTCTCCAGCCAGGGGCGCGAGCAGCTGCTCGCGACGCTGCCCGGCTGGTCACTTTCTGACGACGGTAAGGCCGTCTCCGCAAACCTCAAATTTGCGGATTTCGCCGACGCCTGGGGCTTCATGACCGAAATCGCCATCGTGGCTGACAAGATCGATCACCACCCGGAATGGAGCAATGTCTATAACCGTGTTGCGGTGACGCTGACCACGCACGATGCGGATGGCCTCACCGAGCGTGATCAGGTGCTCGCCGACGCCATCGCGGTTGCACTGCGTCGACGCGGCCAGGGCGACTAACCCGATGCATGTTGTTGTGACGGGCGCCGCGGGCGCACTGGGTCGAGCGGTGGTGGCCCTGCTGAATACCAACGGTCACTCGGTGAGCGGCATCGACATAGCTGAGTCGCTGGACGTTGCCGGACTGACCCTGGCGAAACCGGCTGTCGACCTGAATGATGCAGAGGCCGTTTCTGTGGCGGTTGACGACATAGCGCAGACGTCCGGCGCTATCGCCGGGCTGGTCAATATCGCCGGTGGCTTTGCCTGGGAGACCATTGCTGAGGGCAACGCGGATACCTGGGATCGCCTGTACGGCATGAACGTTCGCTCGGCACTCAACGTGTGCAAGGCCGCTCTGCCGCATCTCGCCGATGACGCATCCATCGTCAACATCGGCGCTGGCGCTGCAGCGCGAGCGGCGCTGGGGATGGGTGCCTACGCGGCGTCGAAATCCGGCGTTGCGCGACTGACCGAGGCGCTGGCCGAAGAACTGAAAGACAGCGCTGTGCGCGTGAATGCGGTGCTGCCGTCAATCATTGATACGCCGACCAATCGGGCCGACATGCCGGACGCTGATTTTTCGGCGTGGGTCACCGGCGACGAGATCGCGCAGGTCATCACCTTCTTGCTGTCCCCGAAAGCCAGCGGGGTCACGGGCGCCTTAATTCCCGTTTCGGGACGTGTCTGACACCCTGAAACGCCCGTCGATGCGCCCGCGGATGCACTCGGTTGCGGAATTAATTCGAATCTCCCGGTCACAAAAGTGTCATCAGTGGGTACACTTGGCGTAACGGCTCGGAATAGCGAGCCAAAACAACCCGGGGGGGACTATGAAAAAGACTCTGGCGAGTGCGATCGCACTTGGCTTGGCTTCACTGCCTGTCATGGCACAGGACGATTCCAGCGGCCCGCTGCTTGAAGAAATCACCGTAACCGCAGCCTATCGCGAACAGGCGCTCACCGATGTGCCCGTGTCGGTATCCGCGGTCAGCGGTGACGCGTTGATTCAGACCAGCGTTCAAAAGGCGGAGGACCTGCAGTTCCTCGTGCCGAACTTCAACGTCACGGAAACCGGCATTTCCACCAACGTGTTTATTCGCGGCATCGGTTCCGGCATCAACCAGGCGTTCGAGCAGTCGGTTGGAACCTATGTCGACGGCGTGCATTTCGGCCGTGCACAGATGTTCCGGACACCGTTCCTGGATCTTGAGCGCATCGAGGTGCTGCGCGGACCGCAGTCGATTCTGTTCGGCAAAAACTCGGTTGCCGGTGCACTGAACGTCACCACCGCCAAGCCGACGGACGAATTCGAAGGCCGCTTGATGTTCGCCAACGAATTCGAAGATGAAGAGCTCATCGTCGAAGGTGTGATTTCAGGACCGATTACCGATCGCGTTCGTTTCCGACTAGCGGGTCGTTTGCGCGACGCGGATGGCTATGTCGAAAACCTGACTCTTGGCAGCGACGAGCCTAACCGCGAGGATGAGACGATCCGCGGGATCCTCGAGTGGGACATCAGTGATGACCTGACGGCCACCCTGAAGCTGGAAAGTAGCTCCTTCGACGTTAAGGGCCGACAGATCGAGGTGATCGGTGAGCTGCCGGCAGCGGCGGGTCCGTTCGCCGGACTTCGATACAGCGACATCCTTGGCGTCGTGTTCGGCCAGGACGCCTCCGTATCCAACGTCGTCCAGGATTACCGTCGTTCTTCGAACGGTGATATCAGCTTCAACGACTCGGAAAGCGCCGTACTGACCCTCGACTGGCGCCTGGGAGACTTCACGCTGCAGTCGATCACTGCAACGACGCTGTTCGAGTATGACGAGGTCTGCGACTGCGACTTTACCGGCGCAGACGTGTTTAACGCCGCTCTGCAGGAAGAGTACGAGCAGACCAGCCAGGAGTTTCGACTGTCGTCGCCGCTAGGTGAAACGTACGACTACATCCTCGGTTTCTATTACCAGACCAGCAATCACTACTTCGAAGACCAGATTACCGTTAGCCCGACGTCGGTACTGATCCCGGCCATCAACGGACAGTCACCGGGCTCCGGCGATCTCGTCGCCAACACGGAAGCGGCGCGTTCGGCCTTCGTGGAAAACGATGTTCTGTCGGCCTTCGCGCAGTTCAACTGGCACGTCAGCGAAACCTTCACCGCACAGATTGGCGGCCGCGTAACCGAAGATGATCGTGATGGCGGACGTACCATGCGTATCCAGGCGCTCGGCGGTGGCACTTTGCCGGTACCGCAGACAGCGGCCCCGGTTGTCTACGCGGGCCTGTTCGGGATCACCAGCACCAACCTGGCGAGTCTGGGTCTGACGGGTCAGGCTTTAATCTCCCAGCTCGGTGAATTGCCTGTCAGCGGCAGTCGCTCGACGACCAAGTTCTCTCCGGAGATCAAGGGTATCTGGGACCTGACAGACGACGCGATGATCTACCTGAGCTGGGCTGAGGGTTTCAAGAGCGGCAGCTACGATTTCCGCGCAAACAACCGCAACTTCTACCCGGACCTGCAGACCTCGTTCGAGTACGACGATGAGGAAGCCTCGAGCATTGAGCTTGGCGGTAAGTTCGTATTGCTGGGCGGTCGTGCCGAGCTGAATGCCGCGCTGTTCTTCACCGACTTCGAGGAACTGCAGATTTCGATCTTCGACGGTGTGCTGGGTTTCAACGTCGGCAATGCTGGCGCAGCCGAAATCACCGGTCTTGAACTCGACGGACGCTGGGCAGCGACGGATAACCTGACCATTTCCGGTGGCCTGGCTTTCACGGACTTCGAGTTCACGGACTTCGAAAACGGTCAGTGCTTCTTCGGACAGACGCCGAACCGCGATCTGGACGGCGACGGCACACCCGAGCTGTGCAGCTACACGGGTAATTCAAACCAGATGCTGTCCGATTTCCAGGGCAACCTGACCTTCGACTACCTGTACCCGCTGAGCAGTGATTTTGACCTGGCGGCACGTGTTGATGTGTTCCACACGTCGGAATACGACGCGAGTGCGACCTACGATCCGGCGCTCGTGCAGGATGCCTACACGAAGATCGATGCTCGAGTCGCGCTGTCGACGGAGAACTGGGAGATCGCGTTGCTGGGTAAAAACCTGACCGACGAGGTTGTACTGCAGTTTGGTGGCGATGTACCGCTTGCCGGCAGTACCTTTGGTGCGAAGTCGAACTACGCGTTCTTCGGCCAGGGCCGCACGCTGGCGCTGCAAGCGATGCTGCGTTTCTAGCCCGGACTGTCGCCTGAAACTGAAAACCCCGGCGCAGGCCGGGGTTTTTTTTAGCTGGCTTCGATGGTGACTTGCACGCTGTCTGAATACAGCGAGTGACAGTACGTCGCAAAACAAAACTGCCATCGCACGCGGTAGCTGTACTGTCCGGCGCGCTTGTTCATAAACGTCTTTGTGCCACCAAGGCCGCTGTACACCGTGTAATAGTGGCCGCCGTCCCGGCTTTCCTCGAGGTACTGCATCTCACCCAATCGGGCATTGGCGGTGTTGTTCCAGCGGACTGTAAAACGACTGCTGTCCGCCGTATCGGGGGCTTTGAGGCCGATGTCATCCAGCGGCAGGTCCCGTGCAGTGGCGGGGGCCATCAACACGCAGGTCGCGAAGATCAGCAGCAGAAGAGCGTCCCTCATTGCGCTGACTCCGATGCCACGGTCACCGGC
>JBCDJX010000143.1:0-7051 GCA_038747355.1 Pseudomonadota bacterium
GCATCGACGTGCCGTACGCGTACAACCGCAAGGAAGCAAAGGCACACGGAGAAGGCGGCACAACCGTCGGTGCCCCTGTCCAGGGCCGTGTGCTGATCATCGACGACGTCATCACAGCGGGCACCGCGGTCCGCGAGGCCTATGAGTCGATCAAGTCGCTGCAGGCCGATGTCGCGGGCCTCGTGATATCGCTGGACCGCCAGGAACGCGGTCAGGGTGAGAAGTCCGCCGTGCAGGAATTGAAGGAGGCGCTGGGTATTCCGGTCACCAGCATCATTCGCCTCGACGATCTCGTGAACCGTCTGGAGGCGACCTCGGATTATGGTGACTTCCTGGAGCCGGTCGTCGCCTATCGCGAACAGTTCGGTGTCGATTACTGAGTCACAGTTTTTTTCCGAGTACTCCAGATAGGCTTTTTTTCCCGGCTAAACGTTAACTACGTCGCACTTTAGCGACAGCTTCGTGGCATAGTTAGGCCATGGACAGGGGACTCATCACAACGCTTGCCGCGTTCCTCGTTGTATCCACTTCAGCCGCAGGCGCGACGCCAACGGGCAAGTACAAGTGGGAAGACGAGGACGGGAATATTGTCTACAGCGACAAGATCCCCGCCAGTGAGGCCGAAAAAGACAAGGCGATTGTCAACGACTTCGGCGTTACCGTTGAAACCCTCGACGGCAAGAAGTCCGAAGCCGAACTTCGCGCTGAGCAGGAACGCATGGCACGTGAAGAAGCACTGCTCGCTCAACGCCGCGCCGATCAGGCCCTGCTGAACACCTACCTGACGATCGAAGAGATCATGTTGCACCGCGATCGTCGTGTGGAGTTGTGGCAGGCACAGGCACGTGTCACCGAACTGTACCTGCGCAACCTTGAGCGCGAGCACACGCGTCTGCTCCGGCAGGCCAGCGGATTCCAGCCGTACAGCAACGACCCGAACGCACAGATGATTGATCCCGACCTGATGAAGCGGATCAATGAAACCAAGGCGACCATCGACCGTCACCTGCAAAACCTTGACGACTACAAGGAAGAAGAGCAGGAAATCCGCGCTCGCTTTGACGGCGATATCGAACGCTTCAAGCGCCTCAAAGGCCTGGAGTAAACCGCCCCTGAATCCGCCGCCGCGAGTGGTCGGGCAAAATCCCTAGCTCGTTCCCGAGCTGCCAAAACCGCCGTCGCCCCGCTCTGACGCGTCAAACTCATCGACCACGTTGAACTGCACCTGCTCGACGGGCACAAACACCATTTGCGCAATGCGCTCTCCGGGCTGAACCTCGTAGGAGGCACGGCCGCGATTCCAGCACGAGATGAACACCTGGCCCTGGTAGTCGGAGTCGATAAGCCCGGTCAGGTTGCCCAGTACCAGGCCGTGCTTGTGGCCCAGGCCGGAACGCGGCAGCAAGACAGCCGCCAGTGACGGGTCCGAGACGTGGATCGCCAGGCCCGTGGGCACGAGCACCGTATCGCCGGGGTTCACCGTGAGCGGATCGTCGATGCAGGCCCGCATATCCAGTCCGGCCGAACCGTCGGTGGCGTAATGCGGTAAGGGAATGCTGTCCCCGACCCGTGGGTCGAGGATCTTCAGTTCGATCTGGCGCAAGACTCAGTCCTTGGAAGCGATAACACTAAGCGGTGAAGGCCGGTCGTTCTGTGACGCAAACTGCCGGGCGACCAACTCAACGAGCTCAGTCGCCAGCGATCGCTTGGCCATTTTTTCGAACGCCGCCTCGCCGCCGTGCCAGTAGACCTCAACGCAGTTTTCGTCGCAATCGAAGGCCAGCTGGTCGCCGACCCGGTTGGCGATGATCATGTCGAGGTTCTTGCGTTTGAACTTGGCCATAGCGTGCTCGCGGAGCTTTTGCGTTTCGGCGGCGAAGCCAACCGCAAACGGCGCTGTCGGCAGCGCAGCGACCGACGCGAGGATGTCGCGCGTTTTGGACAGCTCGAGTTGCATCGTGTCGGCGGACTTCTTGATCTTGTGGTCGGCGAGCGTCGCCGGCTGGTAATCCGCCACTGCGGCAGCACCAATAAAGATATCGACGCCGTCGATGCGCGACAGCGTGGCTTCAAACATCTCGGTGGCGGTCGATACCGGCACCGTCTCGACGCCGGCCGGTGCCGCAAGAGCGACCGGGCCGGACACAAGAATCACCTTCGCGCCGGCCGCCCTGGCGGCGGCGGCCATCGCGTAGCCCATTTTTCCGGAACTGCGATTGGTGATATAGCGCACCGGATCGATCGGTTCGCGCGTCGGGCCTGCGGTGATCAGCACGGTGCGTCCGTGAAGACTGCCGGTACCCGGGGGCTCGATGACCGCGTCAGCAATGTCGACCGGTTCGAGCATGCGGCCGGGCCCGATCTCGCCGCAGGCCTGCTCGCCCGATGCCGGTCCCAGCAGGCGAACACCACGTTGCTCGAGTGTGTCCCGATTGGCAACAACGGCCGGGTTGTCCCACATGACGTTATTCATGGCGGGTGCGATCGCGATCGGCGCCCGCGTCGCGAGACACAGCGTGGACAGCAGGTCGGATGCCGAGCCCTGGGCAAGTCGCGAAATGAACTCCGCCGTGGCCGGTGCGACGAGCACTTGATCGGCCCAGCGGGCGAGCTCGATGTGGCCCATTGCGGCCTCGGCTTCGTGGTCCCACAGCGTTGAACGCACAGGTTTGCCGGACACAGCGGCCAGCGCCGTCTCGGTAACGAACTCGGCCGCTGACCGTGTCATCACCACCTGCACGTCGGCGCCACGCTCGCGCAGGCGCCGGACGAGGTCCGGGGTTTTGTAGGCAGCGATGCCGCCGGTGATCCCGAGCAAGATGTTCATAAGGTCAATCCACGTATCCCAGGCTCAAATTATGGCTCGAAAATGCCGGATTTACAGCCAACTGGCTCGCATCCAACAGACCGACTGGCTATCTGCTTATGCCGCTCTCAGCGCGCTTCCGTCAACGAACGCCAGGCCGACGCCGGTGCATAGGCCGGCCCGCCGTCGAACCCGGGCGTTTCCGTTAACCGGCGGAGCTCGCCGGTGTCCGTATTGAGAATCCAGAGGTCCCAGTTGTCATCGCCGGTATCCGCGGCGAACACAACGCGTCCGTCCGGCAGATAAACCGGCTTGAGGTCGTTGCCCAGTCGCTCCGTCAGCCGTCGGACCTCGCCGCCGGCGACGTCAACGGTGGCGATCTCCGCCTGTCCCGCGTAAGTCCGGTCGAAGACCAATGCGCTGCCGTCCGGCGACCAGGCCGGATGACCGACGTACTCGCCATCGTCGGTGATCCGGCTGAGCACACGCGACGCGACGGCGATGATGTACAGATCCCAGCCCTTGCTGTCGCGGCGGGCAAACGCGACCCGGCTGCCGTCCGGCGAAAACACCGGGTAGCGATCCGTGTACGGCCCGTCGGTCAGGCGGCGCTCGCTGCTGCCATCAACAGTGGCGAGATACAGGTTTTCGTTGCTGTCGCGTTTGGCGCTGTAGACGAGAAAACGGCCGTCTGACGACCACGACGGCGGCGCGTCACCGTTCGGGTCACGCATCAGTCGACGCCCGTTGCTGTATAAATCGGCCCCGTCCTCCGAAAACACCTGGTAGACGATACGGTTGCGTCCGGCGTCCCAGCTTGCACCGCCCTCCGCGTCCGGCGTGGTGATCAGCGGACTGACCGCACCGCTGTCGGGGTCGATGGCGTAGATATCGCCGTCACCGGAACGCTGGGATACAAAGACGATGGATGGCTCTACCGGGCCCTCGACCGGTGCTTGCGAAGCGCAGGCAGACAGACCGCCCATGGCGAGCGCGGCGAGCAGACATCGACGGTGGTTTTGTCGTTTCATTAATAAGGGTCCTTCGCGCATTGGCGAATCCTCGTATCTGCGACCGGAGTCGCTGTGGCAGGTTCCGCTGCAGTGGCTTTGCAAGCTCCGCCAGCTCGACATGCTTGCTTTACGGATGGCCTGAACGATGTGTCATCAGGCGCCGTCATCGCTGCCCCTATTCAAGCAGCACGTTCACCAGCATTTCGATCAGCGCAGCGCCCGCCCAGGTGAGCGGAACGATAACCGCGTAACTGCTCAGTCGCAGCACGGCGCCGACGTCAAACGGCCACACCGGCAGGCGAGCCAGCTCCCGCCTCAGCGTTAGCGCGACCGTCTGACCGGCGAGTGCACCATCGTCCGCGCGGCGTGCCTCGCGCAAGGCCTGTTGCGCCTCATCGATCTCCGCCTGTCGCTGCACCTTCAACAGTCGATGCAGGGGCCACACCGGCAACAACAGCAGCAGCACAACGAGCGGTGTAAAGATGACCAGCGCGGGCAGCGTGGTCCACCAGTCAACCGGGCCGCCGAGCCACATAACCGCCAGCAAGGCCATGGCACCCAGGACCACGAGCGTGGAGGTGACGGCCATGCTGCCAATCGGCAGGTAGCTGTCAGGTTCGAGAATGTCGACATCAAGATGCGGCACAAGTTGTCGGAAGACGAGCGCGTTCTGAAACAGCGCGCTCATCGCAACATTCATCGTCAACCAGACAAACAGCGGTCCGAAATCGAACGATATCATCACGAAACCGGTCTGCACCCGTTCCCACATATATGCCCAGCTTCCCGCCAGCAGCCGGCTCTGAAGCAGCCACAGCGCGACCGAGATAAGCGTTGTGCGAAGGATCCAGCCCGGGCGGCGCTGGTCAATCGCATCATGCAGCGCCGGCAACCGTCCCGGATCCCTGAGATGCGGGCCGAGAGCATCCAGCGCCTGGTGCGTGCGCTCTGTGATGTAGTGAAACATCGGCACGATGTAGGCCACAGCGGCCACGAAGAACAGCGTAATGGACCAGGGAAGGCGCCCGAAGTACTCCGGGGTTTCAGCAGCTCGCCACGCCGCCAGCCCGTACACCACGCCACCGAGCAGCAAAACCCCAAGCGCCGTCCACCAGCGCCCGAAGCGACCGCCGGGCACCAGCGACAACATCCAGATTCGGTACGATTTTGGCTTGTTCACGGACGCATGCTCACGAGATTCTCCACCGTCGTCAACGGCACTGTATTTCCGGTCGTGCGCTGGGATCCGGTCAGCTAGTCCGGCGGATACTTGGCGAACCACGCCAGGACATGATCGATCTTGGTGATGAGCTGGCTCGGGCGGCCCGCGATGTTGTGCGGTGCGTCCGGCACTTCAACCAGCACCGTATCGATGCCGCGAATCTTCAATGCGCCGTACAGTTGCTTCGATTCCGAGACCGGCGTTCGCAAGTCGGCGGTACCCACCATCACCATCGTTGGCGTCTCGACGTTGCCGACCAGGCTGATCGGCGAAAACTTCATGTACGTGTCGATATTCTCCCAGGGTTGTCCGGGATACCGATAGTCGGCATACATGAAGTAGTTGTCCGCGATCAGGGTCTTGGAGATCCAGTTCAGGATTGGCTTGACGACAGCCGACGCACGAAACCGATTGTTCTTGCCAATGATCCAGGCGGTCATGATGCCGCCGGCACTGCCGCCGGTCACATAAAGACGGTCTTCCGTTGTAACACCGGATTCGACCAGCACATCCACGCCGTCCATGACGTCCTGGTAATCGTCGCCCGGATAGTCGTGATAGAGAAGGTTTGCGAACGCCTCGCCGTAACCCGTGCTGCCGCGGGGATTGGGGTAAAACACCACGTAACCGGCCGCCGCGTACAACTGGACCTCCGGCGAAAAGCGCGGGCCGTAATTCGAAATCGGGCCACCTTTGTTTTCCACAAGCAACGGGTAGGGTTTGGAGGGATCGTGGCCGGGCGGCGTCACAATCCAGCCCTGCAGGTCGCGGCCGTCCACGGACGACGTGTAGCGGATTTCCTCGACCTGCCCCAGGTCTCGCCACTGCAGCAAGCTGCGGCTGAACGATGTCACGATCGACGGCTCGTCGTCCCGTCGCTCGACGATGGCCAGTTCTGCCGGCCGGTAGGGAGTCACGTGCGTGTACGCGAGGGTGTCGTTGCCTCCCACAGAGAATGAGCCACCGCCGTACGGCCGACCAATGGTGGTGCCTCCGAGGTTGTCGGCCACGGTTCGCGAACGCCCGTTTAACGTGGTGAAGCCGATCTTCGTATCACCGTACTCGTCGTACTGGTAGAAGATGCCGCGACTATCGCTGCTCCACGTGAGACCCGACACCGAGCGATCGAAGTCACTCAACAACTCGCGCTTGTCCGAGCCATCCACGTTCATGATGTTGAGCTTCGCGACCTGGTAGGTCTGGACCTTGTCCTCATAGCTCCACCAGGCAATGCTGCGCCCGTCGGGCGAGACGACCGGGCCCGAGTCGGGTCCGTCCCTGTCCGTGAGTGGCGTCACCTCACCGCTGTCGAGATCAACGCGGTAAATCTCCGAGTTGCGAAACTTGATCTCCCAGTCGTCGTTACGATTCCCGGAGAAAACCAGCGCCTTGCCATCCGCTAGCCATTGCGGCGTGCCGCTGTGTCGATAGTTCCCATCGGTCACTTGTCGCGACGCGCCGCCCAGCGCGGAAATTACGAACAACTGCTCGGCGCCGGGTTCCATGTAGCCGGCACCGTCGGTTTCGTACTTCAGCCGCGCCGTTACTCGCGGTTCTGCTGCCCACTCAGCGTCGTCCGGTTTCCTGGGCGCGGTGACCAGGACAACGGGTTTCTCCGGCACCAGCATGCGGAAGGCGATCTGGGTGCCGTCAGGCGACCAGCTGAGCCCCTTCGGAGTCCGGTTGAGCTGCGTCAGTCTTGTCAGCTTTCCGCTGTCCACCCACACCACGAAGATCTCGGTACCCTGTTCAGTACTGCTGGTGAACGCGACCCGACTGCCGTCCGGTGACCAGGCCGGGTTCGACTCATTGATGTCGCGACCGGTCAGAGGAACGTTCTCGCTGCCATCGACATCGGCCAGCCAAAGCCGCGACCACTTGCCGTCAGTCATGACGTCCATCCCGTTTCGCAGATACACCACGTGCTCGCCGTCCGGCGACACTTGTGGATCGGACACCCACTCCAGCTCGAACACGTCCATACGCTCGAAAGGACGCAGGTCGTCGGCC
>JBCDJX010000144.1:0-7012 GCA_038747355.1 Pseudomonadota bacterium
GGACGATCTTGCCAAACAGGCGGTTCTGGCTCGACGCAAACCCTTCTGTCGAAAACACATAGACCGAGCCGTTCTCCTCGAAGAGACGTGACGAATCCGGTATATCCTGGCGCCTGGGCCTGCATTTGAAGTCAGAGTAAGCCTTCGGATCTTGCATGTCAGACCAAAGGAAAATCGACGACGGAGATACCGACAAAAGCGAATCTGCACCGGAATCCAGAAACCGTTTAAGGCAATCGCTGACCAGTGACTTTCTCCGGATTGGCGATGTCGGCTGAAGCAAGACTATCCGGTCGGGCTCTCTGCCTTCATTTTCACGCAACCAGCCGATCACATGCTCGATAACATTCTCTGTAGACGCAGTGTCGCTTGACGCAGACGCAGGACGCATGAATGGAACCTCTGCACCGTACTGTCTCGAAATCGTCGCGATTTCCTCATCATCAGTACTGACGATGACTCGGTCGACGAGATCGGAGGCTCTGGCTTGCTTGATTGACCAGGCGACAAGCGGATGCCCGGCGAAAGAGCGACAGTTCTTGCGAGAGATTCCTTTCGATCCACCTCGGGCCGGAATAAGACACAGACTGGACATCTTAGTGGCGGCTTTCCCTGATCGCGTTGAAAACCTTCTTAATGACTGGAAACTGATTGACCGAGTCGTAAATCGAGTACACCGCATTGCGCAGGCTCGGATGAGATACCAGGTTCCTTTCCTGATCCAGCACCTTCTCAAGCAGTGAGTTCTGCGCCGCCCTCAAGGAAGAAAATGCCGATTCGTTGCGGCTCGAATCGCCGGCATCTGCAACGAGCACACGACCATGACTCCCCACTTTGAGCACTTGTAGTGACTGAACCTCGAGCAACTTCCTGAGGCTGGCGTTTGTGTAGTGAACAACGTGAGCGTTCTGAAGGTAGCGTGTAAATTCGCCCCGGTAAGCACCCTCCAGCAGATCATCAATCACCGGCACTTCTATAAAAATCATGCCTCCGGGACTCAGGCGCATTTTCAGCTGCGACAGAAAATCCGCCGGGTCGACTATGTGTTCGAGCACATGGCAGACAATCACAAGGTCATATTTGTCGGATTCACCTTCGAGAGCGTCCAACCCGCCGTCAAGCACCTTGACGCCCTTTGTCGCAGCGTACTCTTCATAGCGTTGGTCGTAATCGACTCCAACAACCTGGTGCCCTTTATCCTGGAATCGCTTGATTATCCCGCCAGCGCCCGCTCCAACCTCAAGAACTCTCTTTACATCACCGCAGTGCTCTTCGACAAACTCGTAGACGGCCTTTCCTCGATTAAACTGGTGAACGAACAACTCATGCCCCGACATTGATCCGTAAATGTCCCGGTAGTAATTCGTATAAAAGTCAACGAGAGTCTCGGTGTCGTAGTACTTACTCTGCTGCACGTTTCCGCAGACTGAACAAATGCCGGTTTCAAAAGGGAACCCGTACCGATCCCGACTCGCGATACTGGTGAACAAGGAGCTATGGGCTCCGCAGAGGACACAGTCGAGACCTACCATCGGGTTGCTACGAGCCAGGAAAGCCTCAGCCTGACTCAGCGCTTTACCCCGTAGCCTCACCTTGCCTCTCTGAATGTCCATATTTTTCTGCATTGTTTAAGTGACACCCGGTCAAATTTAATCAAGTTACGGTTAAAGACTGGTGCTAAGGAACTTTTCCTGCATGCGATGATGTGTCTCGCTCAGCTGTATCTCGGCACGATGTGAGCTGGTCAGTTTGAACGTCCGGCGCTCGACGACAGCACATGCAAACCAAAGCAGGAGATTACCGCCGTCAGGAGACCAAGAAATGCGCCAAGAAAAACGATGAGTGCTCGCCTCGGCTTGCTCTTCTCTTCGGGGGCGACGGCAGGGTCGACTGTTTTGAACAAGTACTCGTCGCTGACTTTAGCGAGCATGACAGTCTTGGTTTGCTCCTCGATCAAGCTGAAAAATACGCTTTGGAGATTCGAGACTGACGTATTGGCAATCTGTTGGTTCAAGTACTCTATCGCCTGTTCGGCCTCAGCTACGTCGCGTCGCATGATTGTCAGGTTGAGGTCAGCGACAAGCCAATCTACCCATTGCCGGGCAACATCCGGTGAATAGTGAATTACCGCAACCGAGACCAGCCCGGACTTTTTGCTTGGAATCACCGACATGTGTTCCATGAATTCTTCGTAGGCTTCCTGGTCGGACGGAACGGTCTTTTTTGGAGCTCGAACATCGCGAACCCAGGTGCTCGTCTCGACATCAAAATCATCGGGATCAATCAGCAGTTCGCCAGTTTCTGCATTCCAGCCCTTGGTGGCCATAAGCGGCACCAGGATATCGTGCTTACTAATGAACTCGGTGATGAACTTCCTCGACTGGAGGACTTCCAAACCAAGGTCAGTCTTCTCGATCGCCCCACTACCAAGGTCGATACTGGCCAAGCTCGCCAACCCGCCAAACTGTGATGCAAGAGATGAAAGACCTCCGGCATTTTGCTGTTCATTTGGTGCGAGAAGCGCAGCCGCCCGATACTCGTTAGGCAACAGTAAAGCGACAATTACAGCGATCAGAGAGATGGCTGACGTGATACCGACGATGAGCCATTTTCCAGCCCACAGCACACCGAGCAGGAATCCAAGGTCGATCTCGCTCGGTGTTACAGCCTTTGATTCTTGGTTAGCCGAATTCATAACCCTAGTCTTGGAATGAGTCCACAGCTGCTAGTGCGATTGCGGCTTGGTAGAGAATTTGGGTGACTTGCGTCCACAAGGTCAGAGGCCGAATCCGATCGACCTCCAGCGGGACGACGATGGTGTCGCCAGGCTGAATGACAGTTCGCCCGCTCCTTCCAAACCAGCGTGACTTATTATTGGTGACTACGGCACCGTTCGCACGAACCACATAGATGAGTTTCTTGTCCGCACGGCGCGTCATTCCGCCGCTCAGGTTTATGTACCCGTTTAATGACAAGCCGGGTCGGTACAAGTGCGAAGCATTTTGCTGCGTCTCGCCAATCACGGTTACTTCCTGTGATATCTTAGGCACCAGCAGTCGATCGCCGTCTCGCATTTCGATCTCGGTGGCGCTACCCCAACCATCGGAGTAACCACGATCATGATTCCGAAGGTCAATAACGAGACGTCCCGTCGCCTCCGCTGAACGTAACTGTTCCAGCAACGTACGGCCGGTCGTCATGGTATCCACGCTGGTACTGCCGCCCTCCTGCAGCGACAGCGAAGTCAGGTCTGATTCCAAACGAGTCGCGAGCAAATTAATCTGCTCCTGCTCCCGGGCTCGAAGTGCATCCCGTAAGAAAACAGCCCCCTCCGGGAATGCCTCAGTCGTAAGACCTCCGGCCCGCTCGAGAACCTGCTGAAGAGTCTCACCGGGGCGGATGCGATATTCACCGGGAAACCGAACCTCCCCTTCGAGGCGCACAGCCGCAAGATCGTCCCATTCCGGAACTCGGCTGATACGCAGGTTATCGTGCGCCTTCAACCGCAAATTCGCGGCGTCGTTGCCAAGAACAGAGGCACCAAGGTCCACTTTAAGAACCTGTATGTCGCGTGTTTCACCCGCGATCACCTCATACCGGGCCAGCTCCGCCTGGAGTGTGTACGCCTGCTCATTAAGTCCACCACCGGCACGAACCAGGTCATTGACCGTCATACCAGCCTCAAGCGGATAGACACCCGGCGCCTTGACGAAGCCCGACACGCTGACACGGGCAAACGGCTCGCCTGTCCGAGACTGCAGCTCAAGCTCGTCGAGAATCGGTTGTATGACTTGCTGGCGGCCGAATGCGATGCTGAATACGTACGCGGTGTCGCGCGATCGTAGTTGAATATTCTCCGCAGATGAAGGATCAAGCAAAGCCGCGCTAAGGTTTGCCGAAACCACTTTTACACTTCGATCGTACGGATCCTCACGGCGAATTAGAACATACTCGCGGTCTGCTCCTGGCTTGAGTTCCAGCGCGGATCCGATCAGATCCGTCAAGCGCATGTTATCTCGCCATTCGTAGGTTCCAGGCCGGTGCACGTGGCCTGCCAGTGTTACCACGCCCTCGAACTCGGGCAATACACGCGGGATCATCAACAGGTCGCCGGCCTGCATAAGCTCGTCGCCCGCGACCCGACTATCTGCGTCGACAGACAGGACAATGCGCTCCTCACCACCGTTGATGCGTTCTATTCGGGCACCTTCGGCGAAAGCATCAGCTTTGAGACCGCCGGCCATTGCGATCATTTCGGCCACGCTGGTTTCACCATAGGCTTCATAAATCGCGGGTCGATTTACCGCACCCGTGACAGTGACCTCTGGCCCAATGGGTGAAATGAATATTGCGTCTCCCGGCTGCAGCCGGCTGTCGCCTGACGTATCACCCTTCAACAGGAGGTCGTAGAGATCGAGCCGGGCAACCACTTCGCCACCGCGCTTCAACTGGATATTCCGGAGCGAACCAACCCGGCTTATACCCCCGCTGCGATATAGCGCGCTGCTAATCGTGGCAAGACTGTCTACCACATAGGACCCAGGTCGATTTGCATCGCCTAGAACAAATACACGTATCGTCCTTAGTTGCCCCATCGTCACGCTGACCTGGGTACCGATCAGGGTTTCCTGAACTCGTCGACCGACGTCTGCCCGAAACTCCGAAAACGGCAGTCCGGCAACGGTTACGGGACCTATGTCCGGCAGGTTAAGGATGCCGTCGCGTGTGACATCGACCTCGTAAACGCCGTTTACATTGCCGAACAGTTGAACACGCACTGTATCGCCGGGCCCAAGCACGTAATCCGGCGGAACCGGGCCCGTCATGGGCGGATCGAAGCTCGCTTCGTTAGGCTCGAAGATGTCGTAGCCAAACGGTTCCAGTGTCTCGGGGCCACTTGGTTGCGACTCAAGAATGCGGACATCTACATCGAACGGGGAAAGAAGCGGTTCTGCGCCCAGGCGAAGAATGACGTCTGGCTCGGTCAGGCCCAGCAAAGGAATGGACTGGATACCGAGCAGAGAAAGAACGCCGTTCTCGTCGAGGACGAAAGTACGACTACCTTCCAACTGGCGCAGAGCCGGATCTTCCCTGAGCTCCTCCAGCTCCCGCTGCGTCATTGATTGCTTCGGCGTGAAGTCAATGACCAAGCGGCTGCCGGATGAAGCGCGTTGAGTTTGCCCCACCGGCTCTGCAGCAACGACCGGCGACAAGTCTGAAACACCTGCATCGTCGGATTCGCGCAGCGGTTCACCAACCGTTTGCGGCGCTCCGATTTGCTGACGTAGGAGCTGCATCGCCTGCGCTCGCTGGGCCGGCGGAAGCTGGTTCAGCATCATCTGTTGCTCAGGCGTAAGGTTGATCGTCTGTGCGTGCGCTGTTGGCAGACTGAGAATAGCCATACCGGCAGTCGCTAGAACAAGAAGTGCTCTTTTGGCAAACGCTTGTCGCAACAGGCGGTAACTCATCGGCAGACTCGCAACTGATCTACAAAAACCATGGATTTTCGATACTTATACCGGGCGCAAGCCGGGGAGTTTAACAGCGTTGAGCTGAAATCGTAGGCCGCATGTTATCAATACGAACTGCGCCACTGCACATAGACGCGGCCGTCAGATGTAGACGATCCGGACACTGCGTCGTCGATAGACTCGAATCCCAGGCCTATCTCAATAGCTCCGAATTCGAAAGCACGGGTATGGGCGATATCGATACTGACAATCTCCTGCGGCGTCGGTGTCAGGGTATGCACGTCATCGGGCGCTCCGCCGCGGTTCAGGTCGCCAAACCTTGCGAGTGCCCGCCATTGGGTTTCATCCTGATCGACCATAACCCAGCCAAGCGAGACAAGCTTGGCATCGCCGTCGGCTCCGTGGCCGATTGACCGCTTTCGAAACGTGTAGCCTGACTGATAGATATTCTGTCGGTATGCACAATTGAACCGGTCTTCGGAAATGAAGTTACAGCTGGTCCCTGCAAGCTCTGTAAACCAGGTGTAAGACCATCGATCCCGAAGGTAACCCGACCCCTCTATACCAGCCATCACAAGGTAACGACTCGGTAGTCCTCCCGCCTCATCTTCACCGATGAACTGTGCGTAAGCAGCGACCGGCCAAGGCGAAAAACCGGGAACCCAGCGAAAATCCACACCGGCCATTTGGTTACCGGGCTCGTTCGAGTCTCCGATGCCCTCGTCGCCAATATTGTCACGTCCGAAAAGCAGGTCAGCAAACACGTCAAAATCGCAGGGCCTGCCATCACCGCACCATTGAGCAGTTCGTGACAATCCGATTTCGAGGGCGCTGAACGGCCTGAAGTTAAAGCGCATACCAAAGAAGCGTGCGTTGGGAACGGCGCGGTTTTCCTCGAGCTGTCCGAACAGAACGCTGAAATCCCACGGCCCCAGCCAGCTAAGCCACTTTGTTTTAAACGGGTCGGTGTATATTCGATCGAGCACCAGGGACGGTATCGGCCTCGCGTTGTTTGACAGGATCAAGCTACCGTCGTAGCCCGGCCCCCACCAACGATCAAGTGTGTTAACCGTAACAGACCAGTTTCCAGCAACGGCCCCAAGCATGCTGTTGTCAAAACGCACCTCATCGTTGTCAGATTGGTCGTCGACATACTGCAGGTTCAGGTCTGCACTGAACCAGTCGCCAATCCAGTTGACCCCAGCGCTGACCTCCGCACGACCGCGAGGACTTCGCTGGAAAGACCGGATCCTTGTAGCGTTGTCAGAGACGCCGACTTCAGCATCAAACGTGAGTGAATCAGAGCGAGTTTCCCAGTTTGCACGCGCAGAAACACGATCAATTGAGTCGAGGATATGTATCGGTAATCCGCTGGTATCAGCTGCAGCTAGATCGTCGAGGATCGGCCCCCATGCCAGCGGCCATGTCGTGACCGTTCCGCCGATGACACCGTAGTCGGCCAGGCGCTGGATATCATTCCTTAAAGCCAAGTCTCCGGCAGGAATAAATGGGCCCGCACAAACCGATGCGCTTAACATCAA
>JBCDJX010000145.1:0-6544 GCA_038747355.1 Pseudomonadota bacterium
CTCGGCTATCGCGGCTACTTCGACGAGGCGCGCGCGCAAAGACACGCGGAGCGACTGAGAGAGCAGGGGCTGGACGTCGCCGTCGGCGGTGTCGTCGCGTACTCGACGCTGGGACGGTTCAGTGATCCGGTGGTCAACACCATGATGGGCTGGGACGACTCGCGACTCGTCGGCGTGTTGTTTCACGAACTTGCGCACCAGGTGATCTACGTGCGCGACGACACGACGTTTAACGAGTCCTTCGCCACCGCGGTCGAGGAACTGGGCCTGGAGTTGTGGCTGGAATCTCAGGGACAGGCGGCGCTGCTCGAGCGCTACCGGGCGCGCAAACGCCTCGAGCAGCGAGTTATCGATGTTGTGAATACCGCGCGCAACGATCTGAACGATATCTATCAGCTCGAGGATCCGGACGCGCGCAGCCGCGGAAAGTCAGAACGGCTGCAGCAACTGTCAAACGACGTTGCCGCGATCATGCAGGAGGAGGGGTTCCAGCCGCGGCACTGGCTGATTGGCGACATTGGCAATGCGCATCTCGTGCCGCTGGCCTTGTACGAGACCTGGGTACCGGCGTTCCGCCAGGTTTTCGAGAATTGCGCGCGTGACTTCGAGTGTCTTTACGCTGAAACAAAACGCCTCGGCGGTTTACCCGCCGAGGCGCGAAGTGAAGCCCTTGAGGCGCTTAACTGATCTAGCGCAGCTGCAACCAGATCTCGCGGTCGCCGCGTCGAATCGTCAGGAACAGCACGCGGGCATTCGCAGCCAGGGTGTTCAGATCAGCCAGCGACTCGACCGATCGTCGGTTAACCGCGATGATCACGTCGCCCGCCCGCAGGTCGCGTTGCGCGGCCGGACTGCCCTCATCCACCGACACGACTTCCACGCCGTCGACCGAGCTGTTGGTCGACGCGGTCGCAAACTGCGCGCCGACCAGTCCGGGGTGAATTTCGGCGCCAACACTGCGCACCGTCTGGCGTTCGCCCAGTAAGGTGCTGGCCGTCCGCTCGGTGCCATTGCGGATGAAGCGGATGTCGACATTCTCGCCGGAACGCATCAGGCCGATGGTGTTTCGCAGCTTGACGGCGCCGTCGATGGTCTCCTCGTTGATGCCGACGATCACGTCGCCAAGCTCCAGGCCGGCCTTGTCAGCCGCTGAACCGGATTCGATGCGCGTGATCAGTGCGCCGCGTTTGACGTCGAGCCCCAGCGCCTCGCGAGAGTCCACATCGAGGTTCGAGATGTTGACGCCGAGCAGGCCGCGGCGAATCTCGCCGAAATCGAGAATCTGCCGCATGATCGACTTGGCGATGTCCGAGGGCACAGCGAAACCGATCCCGATGTTGCCGGCCTGTCGACCGTTGCTGAAGATTGCCGTGTTGATGCCAACCAGCTCGCCGCGCATGTTGACCAGCGCGCCGCCGGAGTTACCCGGATTGATGGAGGCGTCGGTTTGAATGAAGTCCTCGAAGCCCTCGCGGCTGATGCCCATACGCCCCAGTGCGCTGACGATGCCCGACGTCACGGTGTGGCTGAGACCAAACGGGTTACCGATCGCGAGCACGAAATCACCGACGCGTACAGCTTCGGAATCACCGATCGGCATCTCGGTCAGGCCGTCCGCCTCGACCTTGATCACGGCAATATCAGTGCCGGCGTCGGAGCCAACGACCACAGCGTCCAGTACTTCGCCGTCGAGCAGTGATATCTGGATTTCGTCCGCATCTTCAATGACGTGGTGATTGGTCAGAATGTAGCCATTCGCGGCATCGACAATCACGCCGGAGCCCGCGCTGACTGCCTGGCGAGGGCGGGGCATGCCTTCGGGCATGTTGAAGAAGCGACGCCAGGACTCGTCCATCATCGGCGCGTTTCGCGACACCGCCTGCCGAACGCGGATGTTCACGACGGCGGGTGATGCCTCTTCCACCAGCGGCGCGAGGCTTGGTATTCCTTCGCTGTTGAACAGCGGTGAAATCTGCGCAGCAGCGGGGGAGCTGGCGAAAACGGCAACAACAGCCAGCAGCGAGGATCGAAAAGCATTCATCAAAACGTCACTCCGTGTACTTCGACTTTCCAGTATAGGTGAAATGGTCGACTCGCAAGTCCACCGTTAAGTTCCGATACAAAACGCGCGCCGGCCACGCCCGACGGGCGTGACCGGTTGGTCGAGCGTGCCTCAGGCCGCCTCAACGCTGATCTTACGAGGCTGCACTTCGGCCAGCTTGGGAATCCGCACTTCGAGGATGCCTTCGCGAGCCTGGGCGCGGATCTGCTCGACATCCGCGCTGTCCGGCAGTGTGAAACGACGCACAAACTTGCCCGCAAGGCGTTCGCTGCGCGTCAGTCTTGCGTCTTCGCCGTCGTCGTACGCCGGGCGTTCACCGCTGATGCTCAGCAGGCCCTTGTCCGTCTCGATGTCGATGGCGTCCTTGCTGACCCCCGGCACATCCAGCCGTACCAGGTAGGCATCGGCGTATTCAACGATATCGGCAGCAGGCTGCCAGGCGGTTCGGCGCGCCTCGCGGCGCTGGACATCGGCCTGCAGCGCGTCGGCGAAGCGGAACGGTTCGAATCGTGTCAATCTCATTGTTTTCTCCTGAAAATCCCTTGGCGGACGACGTTGTCCGCCGCGTTGTTGCTGCGTATCTAGGGTTGATTTTTCGGGCTTTCAAGAGCGTGTTATGTCGACTTGGCGGGTGTTTTTCGCATATTGCCCCTGGGAATATGCGCCACAAGATGTAGTGAGTGCCGAGATTCAAAAAAGTGTCATAATTTTTCTGCGAATTTTAAAGCAAATAGCAAAGAAAAATCGTTAAGTCTCTGTTTTTAATAAATAATAAGGCCTTGCTAAAAAAGTTAGAAGTGCTTGACACGCGCGCCCGCGAGGCATAATCTAACCCACGATCTGACACAACATCTTGTGTCTCTCCAGCAAAGTATTCGAGGCCACCTCTGGCTCTCGCCACGGTTTTACGCACCCGGGGTGAGCAGGTTTCTTTTGCTCTGCTGAACGCTGAAAACACTAAATTATCTGCTTCCGGTACGCGGGGCACAGGGGAGTAATCACGCCGATGAAGTCCGCAGTTCATATGCATGCAAGCACGGTCAACGATATCGAATTCCAACCGGCATCCATCGATATCTGGGAATCCAAGTACCGTTTGTCGTCCAAAGACGGCGATGTGATCGATCAGACGATCGATGACACCTACCTTCGTGTCGCAACCGCGCTGGCGAACGTGGAAGTCGAGAGCAAACGCGAGCACTACCGTGAAGAATTCCTCTGGGCATTGCGCAGCGGCGCGATCCCGGCCGGCCGCATCACCTCGAATGCGGGTGCGCAGGAGCACAAAC
Organism: Pseudomonadota bacterium; assembly: GCA_038747355.1. Classification (GTDB taxonomy): domain Bacteria; phylum Pseudomonadota; class Gammaproteobacteria; order Steroidobacterales; family Woeseiaceae; genus UBA1847. Next base: position 3,352 of record JBCDJX010000145.1, read on the forward strand.
CGGCGACCTCGACCATCAACTGCACCGTTTCCGGCACGATCGGTGACTCAATGGACGACATCCTTAACAAGGTGCATGAAGCCGGCCTGACGCTGAAAGCGGGCTGCGGCATCGGCTACGAATTCTCGACGCTGCGCCCGAAAGGCGCGTACGTCACCGGCGCCGGCGCCTACACCTCGGGCCCGATGTCGTTCATGGATATCTACGACAAGATGTGTTTCACCGTGTCGTCGGCCGGCGGCCGTCGCGGCGCCCAGATGGGCACCTTCGACATTGGTCATCCGGACGTTACCGAGTTCATTCGCGCCAAGCGCGAAGACGGCCGTCTTCGCCAATTCAACCTGTCGCTGCTGATCACTGACGAATTCATGCAGGCGGTCATCGCTGATCAGGACTGGCAGCTGGCGTTCCCGGTCACAGAGAAGGAAGTCGTTGTCGATGGTCTGGACCTGAGCGACGACGCTCAGTTTGTCTGGCGCGACTGCCCGGATGCACACAAGTACGTTCGCAATGATCGTGGCCTGGTCGCGTTCAAGATTTACAAGACCCTGCCGGCGCGCCGCGTCTGGGACATGATCATGGCCAGCACGTACGATTTTGCGGAGCCGGGTTTCGTCCTGATCGACAAGGTCAACGAAATGAACAACAACTGGTTCTGCGAGAACATCCGGGCAACCAACCCCTGCGGTGAACAGCCGCTGCCGCCGTACGGTTCCTGCTTGCTGGGTTCCGTGAACCTGACGCGTTTCGTGATGAATCCGTTCACTGACGAAGCCGAGTTCGACTGGGAGAACTTCCGCAAGGTCGTCAAGACGTTCACGCGCATGCTCGACAACGTGGTTGAGATCAACGGCCTGCCGCTGCCGCAGCAGCGCAACGAAATCACGCGCAAGCGCCGCCACGGCATGGGCTTCCTGGGCCTCGGTTCCACGATCACCATGCTGCGCATGAAGTACGGTGAGCCGGCCGCGGTCGATTTCACCGAGCAGGTGTCAAAAGAGCTGGCGCTCGCCGGCTGGGAAGAGGCGCTTGAGCTGGCGAAGGAGAAAGGACCGGCGCCGATTATGGACGAGAGCTTCGAAATCACCGACGAGATGATGCGCAAGCGTCCGGAGATGGCCGACGACGGCTACGCCGTGGGTGACAAGGTGCCGGGTCGTATCCTGCACGCCAAGTACAGCCGCTACATGCAGCGCGTTGCCGAGGAAAACCCGGAGCTGGTCGATGCGCTGGCCGAAACCGGCGCTCGCTTCACGCACCACAGCTCTATCGCACCGACCGGCACAATTTCATTGTCGTTGGCGAATAATGCCAGCAACGGTATCGAGCCGAGCTTTGCGCACCACTACTTCCGCAACGTGATCCGCGAGGGCAAGAAAACGAAAGAGAAAGTAGACGTTTTCTCCTTCGAGCTGCTGGCCTACCGTGAGCTGATCGATGCGCAGGCGATGCCGGACTTCGGTGAAGGCTCCGAGGGCACGGCGTTGCCGGACTACTTCATCACGGCGGACGACATCTCGCCGAAAGAGCACGTCGACATCCAGGCGGCGTCGCAAAAGTGGATCGATTCCTCGATCTCGAAGACGGCTAACGTGCCGACGGACTACCCGTACGAGGACTTCAAGGACATTTACCTGTACGCCTACAAACAGGGTCTGAAGGGTTGCACGACGTTCCGCTTCAACCCGGAAGCTTTCCAGGGCGTCCTGGTGAAGGAAAAAGACCTGAAGAACACCGTTTACACCTTCACGCTGGACGACGGTTCGACCGTCGACTTAAAGGGCGATGAAGAAGTCGAGTACGACGGTGAAACCCACACGGCCGCCAACCTCTTTGACGCGCTCAAAGAAGGCTACTACGGCAAGTTCTGAACCGGCACCAGCGAGCCGGACAGACGGAGACAGTTATGAAGATCGAACAGAAAATTGTGGGCTACGCGGTCAAGCAGCCCGAAACTCAGGAAGAGAAGAAGCCGGAAATCGTCCGCGAGAGTGGCGGTGCCGACAAGGCCGAAGTCATCCGAATGCACGAGAAGCTCGAGCGTCCGGAGATGCTGATCGGCTCGACCTACAAGGTGAAGACCCCAGTGTCGGATCACGCGATGTACGTGACGATCAACGACATCATCCTGAATGAAGGCACAGAACAGGAAAAACGTCGACCGTTTGAGATTTTCATCAACTCGAAGAATCTCGATCACTACCAGTGGATCGTCGCCCTGACGCGTGTGATTTCCGCGGTATTCCGCAAGGGCGGCGATGTTACCTTCCTTGTCGATGAACTGAAGGCGGTGTTTGACCCACGCGGTGGCTACTGGCAGCCGGGCGGCAAGTTCATGCCATCGATCATTGCCGAGCTCGGCTATATCGTTGAGAAACACCTGACGATGATCGGCATGCTGGCGCCAACCGGCCTGGATGAGCACCAGCAGGCGCTGGTTGAGCAGAAGCGGGCCGAGTACGAAGAAGCCAACAAGCAACAGGATGCTTTCTCCAAGAGCGAGTACCCGGAAGGTGCGCAGCTCTGCACGAAGTGCAACACCGTTGCCGTTGTGATGATGGACGGATGCATGACGTGTCTGGCCTGCGGCGACTCCAAATGCGGTTGAGGCGGTACTAAACCTGTAGGAATCACCATAAGTTGGAAAACTGACCCCAAAAGATGGAACAGGGGTCACCAAAAGCTGAAACGAAACCCCAGGTCCGAGCGCAGAGAACCGAGTTCTCGTGCCCGGATTCTGGGGATTCTTAAATCTTACTCTGGTAAACCGGCGGCCCCTTCAGTTTGCACCCGCCACTTGATTCAGAGCTTCGAGATCGATACCTCTGGTATTCGGGAGATCTTTGAGTCTGGAAATCGTGGTCTCTCATCCGTTCGCAGTCTTCTCGTTCATGGTGCCACGGCGATCGGAGGCAAGAAAACTTCTTCGTTTTAACAGTATTGTCTGTGCCGGGCCGCGATCTATGATGGACCTTCGAGCTAGTTCTGCTTCGACTACCGTGTGGCCGAAAAGAAAAACCAATAGAGAGGCTTCTGTGCTAGCTAGTCTCTTTGACCTGCCTGATTTCTTCGGTCCACTTCTCTCTAGAGCACAGCACTCGGTTTGGCCCTTTCGGGCAGTGATTGAATAAACTCATTCGGCGTCTGGTAGTCCAGGCTCGAGTGAGGTCGTTCGTTGTTGTAGTGCTTCCGC
>JBCDJX010000146.1:0-6499 GCA_038747355.1 Pseudomonadota bacterium
ACCGGATGGGTTGCCAGCTTGTCAGCCGCGTGGGCTGCGATCGCTTCGGCCACTTCCGGTGCCATGTAATTTTCATCGTGCTTGGCGAGAATCTTGTTGGCCACGAAAATTCCGTCGTCGCCCTCGATGCGGCCATGCGCAACCACGCCTTGACCTTCGCGGAACAGGTCCGGCAGCACGCCCGTGTAGGTGATCGGCACCTCGCAGCGGCGATCCGTGACGCGAAAAGCGACCTCCAGCGACTCGGACTCGCGCTGGACGCTGCCGTCGACGACCAGCCCGCCAATCCGAAACGTCCGGTCCTCCGGGTATTCGCCGGCAACGACCTCGGTCGGACTGACGAAGAACATCATATTGTCTTCGAAAGACCGCAAGGTCAGGACCGTTGCAACGATCAGTCCGGCCGCCGCCAGGCCGACCGCGAGCATACGTTGTCGCCGTGGTGTCATTCGTCTCCTTCCTTGGCCCGAACCCGGACCTGAACATCGCGAAACATGCGCTTCTGGCGATGTCTCGCGTGCCATTCGTTAAAAATCAGTACCGCCAGGCCCAATCCAAAGCAGGTCCAGACGTACGGGCCGTAATCGCCCATGTCAAACATAGCCATCACGGCGCTCCATCACCGAGAACGAGGTCACGAACCCAGCGTTTACGTCGCTCGCGGTACAACACTTCAGTTCGTATGCGACGCAGCAAAACGGCGCCAAACACCAGCGAAAAACCCAGCAGATTCGCAAGCAGAGGCCAGAGCATCTCGGCATCCATGGCCGGGCCGCCCTTGCGAATGATGGTTGCGCTCTGGTGCAGGGAGGTCCACCAGTCCACCGAAAACCGAATAATCGGCAGGTTCACGGCACCCACGAGCGCCAGGATGGCACAGGCTTTGTCGGCCTTGGCGGTGTCCGTGATCGAGGAACGCATCGCGATCAGGCCGAAATACAGGAACAGCAGGATCAGTGCCGACATCAGCCTGGGATCACCCCACTCCCACCAGGTACCCCACATGGGACGGCCCCAGATCGACCCGGTAACCAGCATCAGAATGCAAAACGAAGCCCCGATCGGCGCCGCGGCGGCCGCCACCGCATGCGCAAGCTTCATACGCCAGATCAGGCCGATACCGGCGGAGACGGCCATGATCGCGTAGGTCATCTGCGCCAGGTAAGCCGCCGGCACGTGCACGTAAATAATGCGAAAGGCGTCGCGCTGCTGATAATCCTCGGGCGCGACAAACAAGCCCTGGTAGGTACCCCACGCGATCAGCAGATAGCCCGGGATCGCGAACCACGGAGAAAACAGCAGCGACAGCCGGTAAAAGTGCGGCGGCGATCCCAGTTTATGAAAGAAAGTCCACATACAGGCAGATGTTACTCGTTTGCGTTACTCGTTAGATATGCGGAGCGCCGCAGCAGTGGCAAACGGCGCCAGCGCCAGGGCTCCGACCAGGTAGGCGGCCAGAAGGTTCATGCCGCCGGCGTACGGTTCTCCGCCAGCGGCCAGCGACACGGTTCGGGCACCGAAAATAAGCAGCGGCATCGCCAAAGGCAATAGCAAAAGGCTGAGAAGTGTTGTGCCGCGATGAAGCCCGACGGTGAGCGCCGCGCCGATTGCGCCCACCAGGCTGAGACTGGCCGTACCGAGCGCCACAGAGCCCATCATCACCGGCACCACCTCGGACGGCAGCCTGTAGGTCATCACGATCAAGGGACTGACCACGACCAGCGGCAGACCGGTACTGATCCAGTGTGCCACTGTCTTGCCGAGTGCCAGCAACGGCAGGGGTTGCGGGCTGAGCAGCAGCTGATCGAGGCTGCCGTCTTCGAAATCTGTCAAAAACAGCGTGTTCAACGACAGCAGCATCGACAGCAGTGCCGCAACCCAGGTCACGCCGGCGCCGATGTTTCGCAGCACTTGAGCGTCGGGGCCAACCGCCAGAGGAAACAGCGTACTGACCATAATGAAAAACACCAGCGGGTTGAGCAGATCGCCGGGACGCCGCCACAACAACAACAGATCTCGGCGAATGATGCTGCCAAAGCCGTCGATCAGTCCTGGCAATGCCGGTCCGCTCATCGCCCGATCTCCAGCGTTTTGACGATGCCGCCAGCCAGCATGTCGTGGTGCGTCGCGACAATCGCCATGCCACCGCCAGCAACGTGTTCAGCCACCAGTTCCTCGACCAGTGCCCGGCCATCGGCGTCGAGGTTGGTGAAGGGTTCGTCGATGACCCAGACCTTTACACCCGACAACAGCAACCGGGCCAGCGACGCCCTGCGCTGCTGGCCAGCCGACAGGCTCCGGACGGGCAGCTTGCGTTGACGGTTAAGCCCCAGCCGATCAATCGCATCGCGAATGGCGAGGCCGCTGGGTGCCCGTAGCGTGGACTCGAAAGCGAGGTTTTCCTCCGCCGTCAGGTCCAACTTGAAGCCGGTTTTGTGGCCGTACCAGGCAAATCGAGCCCGAAAACTCTGCCGGTCACGACTGATATCGACGTCATCCCAGAGAATTTTGCCGTCTTCAAACTCGAGCAGGCCGCACAGTCCGCGCAGCAGGCTGGTCTTGCCGCTGCCGTTCGGACCGCGTAACAGGAGCAATTCGCCGCTTGCGAGCGCAAATCCGATCGAGTCAAACAGGCACCGCTCACCGCGAAACAGGCTCAACTGCTCTGCTTTCAGTATATGAGTCAATGACTTACCCGATCAGTCTAGAAACAGTGCCCGATTGTACTTGCAAACTATTCAATTAAAAAACAACTATTTATGAAGTTAACTTAAGGTTTAGATGATGTTTTCGTGCGTTAGTTGCTGAATTTACTTATGTCAACTCGGTGACTATTTACAAGAATCCGGGCCGAACTCTAAACTGCCCGTTCCGGCTATCCAATGATTAAACGAAGGCCGGCGACGCGGGTATCTTAACGTCCATTTTAACGAGGCAGGTTCCTTTTATGGATCTCATTGCGGCTGGATTGCGGGAGCAGCCTTTCCGGACTCACGGAAAGCCGATCTCATTGCATCGATACGCCGCGTTCGAGTCCGTCATCGCCGCGTTAGAAGACATGCGGCAGTGCCGCCACGGTCTCGTCCTGCTGCAGGGCCCCCCATTGTCCGGCAAATCCACGATGCTTCGGGTGTTCGCCGAATCGCTGGAGAATCAGTGCGCTGTTGCCATGGTCGACGGACGCGGCCTGAACACGACGGGGCTGCTGGAGGCGATCCTTCGCCAGTTCGGTTATGAGATCGACTGCAGCTCCAACAGCGAGCTGCTTGCCATGTTGCGGGTCTTTTGCCAGCAGCAAACGGCCTCCCAGGAAGCACCGATCCTGGTCCTCGAAAACGTCCATGAGTTGAACCCCAGCGCCCTGCGAGCGCTGTGTGAACTCGCCAATCTCGACCTGCGTGGTTTGTCGGCGCTGAAAATCGTGTTGACGAGCAGCCGATCGATGCAGGCGATGATGCAGTCCGACGCGCTGGCCTGCATTGCCAAACGCGTCAGTAACGACGTTCACCTTCGGCCTATGAGCGCGGCGGAAACACGTCAATTCCTGCACACGAAGCTGGCTGCAGCCGGCGCTGGTCGTCCCGAGGATGTCATTACCAGCTTCATGTGCGACGAACTGTGGCAGGCATCCGGTGGCTGGCCGGGTATTCTCGATCGCATCGCCCTGCTCGCCCTGGCCAAGACACCCTCGCTGCCTTTGAGCATCGACGCGGTCGAGCGACCCAACCTGCCGCACGGTACCTGGCAGGACACCCGCTCCGCTCCGGCGGAAGCGCCGCCGTCGCCGCCCGCGGTCGATGAACCGGCAAAACTGGTCCTCTCCAACAACGGCAAAGTGACCGAAGAAATCCGCTTCGATCGCCAGAGAATTCTCATCGGCCGCTCCGATCACAACGACATCTCGATCGACAGCAAGTTTGTCAGCCGACACCACCTGCTGCTCGTCCGTCACGGCCACACGACGTTCATGATGGATCTGAACAGCACGAACGGCACCTACGTTAATTCCCGACGCGTCTCCAACCAGGTCCTGATCGACGGAGACATCGTCAGTGTCGGGCACTTCCGCATCAAGTTCTGCGACCCGGTTGCGGCGTCCCGCGCTGCCCAGCCGGAAATGGAAATCGCCGATACCGCCATCATGAAAACGCTCGAAGATATGCGCACGCTGCTCGCCAGGGAAAACACGGCACTGCTGCCCGCGCAGGACAGCGAACAGCTGCCGACCTACGTCAACGAGCGCTGATCAGCCGAGATCACCTTCCTTGTAGTGCTTGCGGCATAACGACACGTACTGGTCGTTGCCGCCGATCTGGATTTGCGCACCCTCGCGAATCGGTACACCGTGTTCATCGGTTCGAATCACCATTGTGGCTTTGGAGCCGCAATGACAAATCGCTTTCAGCTCTTTCAGGTTATCCGACCACGCGAGAAGGTACTTGCTGCCCTCGAACGGCTCACCCTGGAAATCTGTCCTGAGACCGTAGGCGAGCACGGGCACGTTCAGGTAGTCGGCGACATCGCCAAGTTCCGAGACCTGTTGCTTGGTAAGAAACTGCGCCTCATCAATCAGGATGCAATGTACCGGCGTCTCAGCCAGGTGTTGCTCAATCATCTCGAACAGGTTGGTGTCCCGGCGAAATGTCGATGCGTCGGATTCAAGGCCGATCCGGGACGTCACACGTCCAACGCCGTAGCGGTCATCAAGCTCCGGCGCAAGCACCAGCGTATGCATACCGCGTTCTTTGTAGTTGTAACTGGATTGCAGCAGTGACGTCGACTTGCCGGCGTTCATCGAGGAGTAATAGAAATAAAGCTTGGCCATGGAACTCAGCGTGTCCGGAAAACGCGAATTCTCTCATCGGGCCCGCCAAGTTTCACGCCCCGATCGTGTTGCCGACTTCAGTCCCTGCTCAAGTATTTCGCCAGCAGGCGCTGGCGTTGCGGTGAGTTCTTGCCGCGCTCCGGCAGTGAATCACTGACGCAGCTGGAGCACAGGTTTTTAATGCTGTGACGCGCCGATATTAACTGCGGCACAGGCGTCGCCTGACCACGGCGGAAACAACGACTGCAAAGAACGAGATCACTCAGGGCCGACAGCAGCCGGTAATCAACTTTGGTATCCAGGCCATGCACGGTCATTCTCCGTTGGGGCATACCCGAGTATCGGCAGCTAGCGACAAAAACTGCCAGCCAAACAGACCGCGTCGCTGAAAAAGTGTTAACCAATCGTGGTTTTTGATGTGACGTAGACAATGGTTCGGGGCCGATTGGGCTCTACCCGCTCCAAAGAAGGCTGGCTACCGGCAATGAACGAGACCAGCAATCCTCGCCGATGATCTGCACGACGGACCCGGTTTTGCGAAACCCGTTGACCAGGTCGACGTGATTACCGGCATCGGTCGCACGCCAGTCCGACTCGGTTCGCCCGCCGATTACAAGGAAGTTAAGCTGGTTGGACGGCCGCTTGATGGCAAATGCACCGGCGCTGATGGTGGCCCGCTGGCACGCGAGTTTACTGCCGTAAATGAAATTACCGGCGAAACAGAACACCTTGTTCGATAGCTCGACCTGCTCAACCGCATCGAGCGGCAGATTCTCGCCGATGCGATTCGAATCGCGCATCAGCTCGCCGCTGATCACAAGCTCCAGCGTGCCCGTCAGGTAATCCCGTTCGTCCGGCTCGATATAGCCATCCGACAGCGCCTGTTCAATGCGTTTGAACACGATATCGCCGGGCCATTCTCCGATCAGGTGGGTGTTGTTCGACAGCCACTGACGCAGGAAGAGGATTTCGTCGTTGGAGAGGTAATTGTCGTCGAGAAAGCGTCGACAAATCAGGGCCAGCGATTCGCAGGCTTTCTGGATGTCCGAGCTCATGGTCCGCCTCTCCAGCTTCGTTCCCCGGGTCATTTGTACCTCAGTTTTCGAACGACCGGAACCGTGAACCGGACACGTCGGTACTACTTCACGGTCTCCGAAAACCACATTTGACTTGCCCGAATCGTTTCATTGACAATCATAGTTTCAAATGAAATCGACCTCGTAATTCGGAAGGAGACCGAATGTTGAGCTCACTGACCGCCCGGACAGCCGCCACGATGGCCGCGTTCCTGCTAATGACCGGCAACGTCCCCGCCTCGGCTTCGGACACAGATTCCCTGCGACTGAAACGCGATTTGCGCGCGTGTATCGATCAATCCCTGGCCAGCGCCAATGCGCAGAGCATCGGCGACACAGACGTCGTTTTGTCCGCCTGTGAGGAGGAAATGCGGGCGTTCGTCGCGACCATTGATGACGAAATACGGTTAGGTGCATTTCGCACCGCGATCAGCGGTTACGTGAACAGTCAACTCAAGCCGGTGACCGTGGCATCGGAGTCAGCGCAATGAGGGACGCTCTTCTGCTGCTGATCTTCGCGACCTGCGTGTTGATGGCCCCCGCCACTGCACGGGACCTGCCGCTGGATGACATCGGCCTCAAAGCCCCCGATACGGCG
>JBCDJX010000147.1:0-6376 GCA_038747355.1 Pseudomonadota bacterium
CGTTGCATCAAGGTCCGGTAGCTCGCCTTGATGACCTCCGTCGGTGCGTCCCGGCTGACGTGAAGCAGCTCGTAGAAATCACGCTTGTCGAGGCCATCCTTGCTCATTTCGACGCCAGCAGTGAACGAACCTTGTTACGCAGCGTCGAGGAACTGACCGGTTTTTGCAGGAATTCGAAGGCACCGGCACTCAGGTCGCGGGCCAGCACGTCCTCTTCGACGTAACCGGAACAGACCAACACCGGCGCGTCCGGAAACCGCTCGGTAAACGTCGCAATCAGGTCGGTTACGTTACCGCCCGGCATGATCGCATCGGTAACCAGAAGGTCGATGTCGCTGGACGACTTGATCAGCTCGATCGCCTCGCGAATATCGGACGCCTTGTACGTCGTGTGCCCCGCCTCCTCAAGCGCAGCCACTAAAGCGCGCAGGACGATTTCCTCATCGTCCGCAACAATGATGTTGCGCCCTGGTTCTTCGCTGAGCTCGTAGGCATCGGAGGTATCGATGGCAGACTCGGGCGCTTCCTGCGCCGCAAAAAACAAGCTGAAGGTCGAGCCCACGCCCTGTTGACTGACAACATCGACGCGCCCGCCGGCGTTCTCGACACTGCGACGAACCGATGCCAGGCCCAGGCCGGTACCCTCAGCACCCTTGGTCGAGAAGAACGGCTCGAAGATGCGCTCGATCAGCTGCGGGTCGATCCCGGAACCGGTATCGGACACCTCCAGGCAGATGCTGTCGCCGTCGCGCACAACCTTGATGTCGATTCGGCCCTCGTCGTCGATCGCATCGCGACTGTTAAGTACGAGATTCAGCAGCGCCTGTTGCAGCTCGCCGCGATCGACGCGAATGTAGTGGCCGGGTTCAATCGCCGATGCAAAAGCGATGTTGGCCGGCAACAAGGTCTTCAGCAGATTGATCTGCGGTTCCAGCGCATCAGCAACGTCATAGACCTCCGGACGTCGCACATAGTTTTTGCTGAGCGTCATTACCTGCTTCGACACCTGGGTCGCCTGGCGCGCCGCCTCGGACATATCCGCGGCGGCGCGCTCAACGTATGCCTTATTATCGGGATTGCGCTGCAACAACTCCGTCCAGGTCGTAATTACCGTCAGCGCATTGCCGAAATTGTGTGCCAGACCACCGGTGATCCGTGTTACCAGTTCAGATCGTTGCGCCTCCTGGAAGGCCAGCTCGGCGCGCTGGCGCTCCTGGTTTTCCTGCTGCAGCAACTCCAGCGCCTTTGCCTGGCGGCGGGCGATATACGACACCGACAGGGCCAGCACGAGGATCTGCACCGCCGAGAAGATCGCGCCGCGGATGTAATTGTCCGGCGTCGGGTCCCACAGCAGCGTGTCCAGTGTGACCGGTGACAGCAGTTTGAAATAGAAAATATTGAAGCCGGAGCCAACCAGCACAACGAGTAACAACAGCACGGAGACAATGACGCCCTGTTTGCCCCAGAGAACGCCCAAAAGACAGGTCGCGATGGCCAGTGACAGGGCGCTGGTGGGCACGGTTAAAGCGGCGTCGTGCAAGGTAACGATCGATACCGTGTACCAGAACACCGCGACCGCGACGGCGCGTGCTCTAGGGTATCGAAACCGAAACGCCGTCAACGCAAGCAAAAACGCCAGGTAGATCAGGAAATACAGACTGCGTGTCGACCCCTGAAAAAAGGCGAAGGTAATCGGCAGCGTCGTCAATGCGACGGTACCCCAGTTGAAGTACCAGACAGCCCGGGCTCGCCAGCTGTCGACACCCCAGTCAACCGTCTCTCTCAGTTCGCTCATCGTTTCTGCGTCGTCGCCGGTTACCCGGACTCTCTCAGTTTTTCGTCCGAGCCTCGCTTGCCCAGCACCAGGATCTCCTGCACACGCCGTCGCAATTGCGTCACCGTCACCGGTTTTTGCAAGAAGTAATATGAGCCGTCTTCCAGTCGATCCGCCAATGCCTTTTCACGCACGTGACCTGAGCAGACCAGCACCGGACGATCGGGAAAGTGCTGCTCGAATGCGTCAATGATCTGCGTCGCGTGCCCACCAGGCAATACCGCGTCGGTGACCAGCAAGTCGATGTCGTCGCTCGATGCGATACGGCTAATCGCGTCGTCGACATCGACCGCTGATGATACCTCGTGACCCACCTGCTCCAGCCCAGTGACGAGCGCGCGAAGCACGATATCCTCATCGTCAACAACCAGTATGCGTGCTCGAAGGTCAACCGCGAAGCTGCCGGTATCGGAGATGGCGTCCTCTTCCGGATCGGCCTCCGCGGCTTCGAACACTATTCTGAATGTCGTTCCTTCTCCCACGGCGCTGGTGACGTCGATTGTTCCACCGAGCGATTCGACGGATTGCCGGATCGATGAGAGGCCCAGTCCGGTGCCCTCCTGGCCTTTGGTCGTGAAGAACGGTTCGAAAATTCGCGACAACAGCTCCGAATCCATACCGGCGCCGTTGTCCGTCACCTCCAGCTCGACATGCGGGCCGCGGCTCTTCAGGACAACATCGATTCTGCCGTCCTCGTCCACGGCGTCCTTGGCGTTTAGAACGAGATTGAGCAGGATCTGCTGCAGCTCGCTGCGATCGATCGAAATGTGACAGCCGGACTCCAGGTCGGACACCAGTTTCACGCTGGCCGGCAGCAAGGTGCGAAGCATCATGAATTGGCTGTCCAGCACTTCGGCCGGATCGAGCACTTCACGCTGCCGAACGTAGTTCTTACCGAGCATCATGATCTCGCGCGACACCATCGACGCCTGTTGCGCCGCTTGCCCCATGTCCTTCGCCGCACGTTCGACAAAATCCACCCGATCCGGGTATCGGCCGAGTAACTCGGTCCACGTCGTGATCACCGTCAGCGCATTGCCGAAATTGTGTGTCAGGCCGCTGGTCAGCTGCGAGACCAGTTCCGCTTTCTGTGCCGCCCGGAACGCGAGCTCGGACTTTTTGCGCGCCATCGCTTCTTCGCGCAGACGCTGCAGACTGCGCTCCTGCATGGACGCGATGAAATACACGGACACGCACAGGATGCTGATCGCCGTGATCGTGGACACTCCCTGACGCAGGTAGACACCGGGCGAATGCGCCAACACATCAAACTGCGCCTGCGTCATCGGCACCAGGCCGATATAGAACTCATCGATACCGGCCAGTATGACAATCGCGGACATGCTTGCTAGCGACAGGATCAAACCGAACTTGCCGTAGAACAGGGCACACAGGACGGCGGCGATCGACAGCGAGGTCACCATAATGGGAGAACTGAGCCCGAGGGTGAACACGCCGAAAGCCGCAACGACGAACCAGAAAATCGTCAACAGAGCAGCGATGGTTCTCGGCGAAATCCTGCCGAACAGAAGAATCAGCAGACCGACGACGGCGATGACAGCGTAGGGTGTCGCGATCGAGATACCGTCCTGGTAGGCAGACATCCCGATCGGAAAAGTCGACATGGCCAGCGACAACCACGACAGCAACACAGCGGCACGAGCCCGCCAGCTGTCGGGCGACCATAATGAAGTCGCATTAAGGTCGGTGCTCGGGTCCATCGGCAGCTTGCGTCCTGTTCAGCCCTGTTCCGCGGTATACTGTGGGCCGCAGGAAGAACCGTTCCCGCGTTCCTTTTCCAATCCAGTCAAGAGCTTACCCCATGAGACAGATCATTGCTGTAGCCCTTGTGGCAGCCATCGCGTCCGCCGCCTGCGCGAACGATCGCATACCGTTTAACGTCGAAAGTGTCGCAAGCTTTAATGAACCGTGGGCATTGGCCTTCTTGCCAGACGGCAATTTGCTGGTCACCGAGAAGTCCGGACAGCTGCTGCTGGTCACCACCGACGGCGATGTCTCTGAGCCGATCGGCGGCGTACCGGATGTTGACTATGGCGGCCAGGGCGGTCTCGGCGATGTCGCGCTGCACCCGGACTTTGCCGACAACGGCGTGATTTACCTGAGCTACGCCGAGTCCGGTGAGGGCGACACGCGCGGTGCCGCGATCGCGCGCGCGGTGCTCGATCAGGGCGACATGGCGCTGTCAGACGTCACGGTCATCTGGCGCCAGTTCCCGAAAGTTAGCGGCAAAGGCCACTACGGTCATCGCATGCTGTTCGACGACGCGGGCTACCTGTGGGTGTCATCCGGTGAACGGCAGAAATTTGATCCCTCGCAGGACATGCAGAGCTCGATGGGCAAGATCCTGCGCCTGAACGACGATGGCACAGCCGCCGAGGGCAATCCGTTCTATGACCAGGGCGGTGTCACGGCTGAAATCTGGTCTCTGGGCCATCGCAACCCGCTTGGAATTGACTTCGATACCGAGGGACGTCTGTGGAACACCGAGATGGGCCCTCGTCACGGCGATGAACTGAACCTGGTCATCAAGGGTGAAAACTACGGCTACCCGCTGGTGTCGAACGGTCGCCACTACAGCGGCATGCCGATACCGGATCATGACACCCGCCCCGACCTCGAGGCACCGAAGGTGTGGTGGAAACCGTCTATCGCGCCGGCCGACCTGATGATCTACAGCGCGGATGCGTTTGCCGACTGGACGGGTGACGCGTTCATTCCCGGCCTCGCCGGTAAAACCCTGGTTCGCGTTGAGATCAATGGCGATGAAGCCGAAGAAGCCGAACGCTATGACATGGGCAAACGGATTCGCGGCGTCGAGCAGGGCCCGAACGGCAATATCTGGGTGCTCGAAGACCAGAGCGCCGGACGCCTCCTGAAGCTGACACCGCGATAATCCGGGAGACGGCCGCGACCTTGAGGCAGGTCGCAGCACAGCGGCACGCGACAGTGTGTTGCGCGTCTCGTACCCGCCTGTGCTCTAAATAACAGCGACGACATTTCGTCGTTGTCAAGGGGCTTTGGGCGGCTCGGAAATGGGATAATGGCGACCTTCGAGGCCGCTAACTCGGCCGGAGACGTCGTTTGCGCGCGATCCTGATCATCATCACGGCCGCCTTTCTCGGTACGTGCTCGGAGACTCCGCCTCTGCTCAAGCAGGTGATGGACCTCGGTGAGTTGCGCGTCGTCACCAGGGACAGCCCGGTGTCGTTTTACGATGGTCCGGACGGTCCGGGCGGACCCGAGTACGATCTGTTCAGTCGGTTCGCAACAGACCTGGGTGTCAAACTCAGTGTCGTCGCGGTTGAGAGTGTTTCGGAAATCCTTCCGGCGCTGTTGTCAGGCGAAGCGCACATGGCCGCTGCCGGACTGTCGGTGACCGAATCACGCCGTGAGTACCTTAACTTCGGTCACCCCTACAACCAGGTCGATATGCAACTGGTCTACAAACTCGGTACCGGCAAACCGAGGACGCTTGACGATGTTGAGGGTCGCTTGATCGAGGTCATGGCCGGCAGCAGTCATGCCGACATGCTGACCACGCTCGCGGAACTGTATCCGGGAATCACCTGGAACGAGAATGCCGACGCCGAGGTCACCGACCTGCTGACGTCGGTCGCGTTTGGCGATCTTGACCTGACGATCGCAGACAGTACGGAGTTCAACATCCAGCGGCATTTCCATCCGGACTTGCGCGTCGCGCTGGACCTGCAACTCAACGACCCCATCGCCTGGGCTTTCCCGAAGTCCAGTGGCGATACGCTGCTCGCGCGAGCCGATGAATTCATCATCGGCGCCAAGCGCGACGGCACCATTGATCGTATTCATGAACGCTACTACGGCCATACCGACCGATTCGACTACGTGGGTACACGCAACTTCATTCGCCACTACGAGAGCCGCCTGCCTCGCTATCGCGCGATGTTCGAAGAAGCCGGCGCCGAGTGGGGTGTTGACTGGCGACTGCTGGCCGCCATCGGCTACCAGGAGTCGCACTGGCGGGCTCGCGCCGTGTCGCCAACCGGTGTGCGCGGCATCATGATGTTGACCCGCGCCACGGCCGACTTTCTCGGTATCGACGATCGCGTCGATCCGAGGAACAGTATTTTTGGTGGCGCGCAGTACTACGCTCGCCAGACCGAGCGTGTGGCTGACGAGGTCATGGAACCGGATCGTACGTGGATGGCGCTGGCGGCCTACAACGTCGGTTTTTTCCACCTCAAAGACGCGCAGCAGATCGTCAAGTGGCAAGGCGGTGATCCGAATGCCTGGATCGATGTCAGCGAGGCGCTACCGCTGCTCGCGCAGCGCAAGTGGTACAGCCGTCTGCCTTACGGCTACGCGCGAGGCTGGGAACCGGTTCTGTACGTCAACAACATTCGCAGCTACTACAACATCCTGAAGTGGCTGACCGCCAACGAAGCCGCCGAGAAGGCCGAGCAGGATACGACAATCGAACAGGCCTCTGCCGGCGAGCCCGCCGACACCGCCTGACCTAACGCCGTTCCTCAAAGAACCGCTGCA
>JBCDJX010000148.1:0-6052 GCA_038747355.1 Pseudomonadota bacterium
AGTCGAAAAGGTTGTTGAGACCACGGTGGGTCGTGCGCTGCTGTCCCGCGTACTGCCGGCCGGCCTGAGCTTTGAGCTGATCAACCGTGCGATGACCAAGAAAGCAATTTCCAACGTCATCAACGAGTGCTACCGCCAGCTGGGCCTGAAGAAGACGGTCGTTTTTGCTGACCGCCTGATGTACACGGGCTTCCGCAATGCAACAACGGCGGGTTGTTCGATCGGCGTCAACGACATGGTCGTGCCGGACGAGAAGTCCGACATCCTGGCTGTGGCCGAAGCGGAAGTGAAAGAGATCCAGGACCAGTACAGTTCCGGTCTCGTCACCGACGGTGAGCGCTACAACAAGGTTGTCGACATCTGGTCTCGTACCAACGACCAGGTCGCCAAGTCCATGATGGACAAGCTCGGCGTTGAGAAGGTCAAGGACGCCAAGGGCTCCGAGGTCGACCAGGAATCGTTCAACTCGATCTACATGATGGCCGACTCCGGTGCACGTGGTTCTGCGGCGCAGATTCGCCAGCTCGCCGGGATGCGTGGCCTGATGGCCAAGCCGGACGGCTCGATTATCGAAACGCCGATCACCGCCAACTTCCGCGAAGGCCTGGACGTACTGCAGTACTTCATCTCGACGCACGGTGCTCGTAAAGGTCTGGCCGATACGGCGCTGAAGACGGCGAACTCCGGTTACCTGACCCGTCGTCTGGTCGACGTTGCACAGGATCTTGTCGTCACTGAAATGGACTGCGGCACCCGCAACGGTGTGACGATGTCACCGCTGGTAGAAGGCGGCGACGTGGTTGAGCCGTTGCGTGAGCGCGTCCTCGGTCGTGTTCTTGCGGACGCGGTATTGATCCCGGGCACCGACAAGGTCGCGTTCGATGCCGGCACCATGCTCGACGAGGCCACGGTCGCGAAAATGGAGGAATACTCCATTGACCAGGTGCTCGTGCGTTCGCCGATCACCTGTGAGCTGCGCTACGGCGTCTGCGCACAGTGCTACGGCCGTGACCTCGCGCGCGGCCACCGGATCAACATCGGTGAGGCGGTCGGCGTTATCGCGGCCCAGTCCATCGGTGAGCCGGGCACCCAGCTGACGATGCGTACCTTCCACATCGGTGGTGCCGCATCGCGTTCTGCGGCGGTTAACAGTATCGAAGTGAAGTCCAGTGGTTCCGTGAAGCTCAACAACCTGAAAACGGTTGAGCACAACAAGGGTTACCTGGTGGCGGTATCGCGTTCCGGTGAGATCTCGGTTAACGATGACCTCGGTCGTGAGCGTGAGCGCTACAAGGTACCGTATGGCGCAACCATTACGATTCGCGACGGCGACCCGGTCGATGCCGGCCAGGTGGTTGCGAACTGGGATCCGCATACTCACCCGGTTGTCACGGAAGTCGCCGGTAAGCTGAAGTTCGAGGACTTCATTGACGGCATCTCGGTTAACGAGCAGGTCGATGAGTTCACCGGCCTGACCAGCATCGTTGTCTCCGACACGAAGAGCCGCGGTTCTGCCGGTAAGGATCTTCGTCCGGTTGCGAAGCTGGTCGGCGCAGACGGTTCCGACATCTTCTTTGCCAACACCGAAATCCCGGCCGTGTACGCATTGCCGGACGGCGCCATCATCAGCATGGCTGACGGCGACGAAGTGTCGGTGGGTGACGTTATCGCCCGTATCCCGCAGGAGTCGTCAAAGACGCGTGACATCACCGGTGGTCTGCCGCGTGTTGCTGACCTCTTCGAGGCGCGCAAGCCGAAAGACCCCGCGATCATGGCGGAGCACACGGGAACGGTCAGCTTCGGTAAGGAAACCAAGGGCAAGCGTCGCCTGGTGATCACCGACGAGAACGGTGAGAGCTTCGAGGAACTGATCCCGAAATGGCGCCACCTGAACGTCTTCGAAGGTGAGCAGGTCGCCCGCGGCGAAGTGATTGCCGACGGTGAACCGAATCCGCATGACATCCTGCGACTGCAGGGCGTCGAAAACCTCGCGGAGTACCTCGTCAAGGAGATCCAGGACGTCTATCGCCTGCAGGGTGTGAAGATCAACGACAAGCACATCGAGGTGATCATTCGCCAGATGCTGCGTAAGGTGAATATCGAAACACCGGGTGAATCGCGTTACCTGCGCGGCGAGCAGATCGACAAGGCCCGTTTCCTTGAGGTGTCCGAAGAGCTGGAAGCAGCCGGTAAAGACGCCCCGACGATGGAGCCGGTTCTGCTCGGTATCACGAAAGCCTCGCTGGCAACGGAGTCGTTTATTTCGGCGGCTTCCTTCCAGGAGACCACGCGCGTCCTCACCGAGGCCGCGGTTCGCGGTCTGCAGGACGACCTGCGCGGCCTGAAGGAAAACGTCATCGTTGGTCGCCTGATTCCGGCCGGCACGGGCTTCGCGCACCACGCCGAACGCCGTCGCACTCGCGAACAGGAGTTTGCCGAGCAGCTGCAAGAGCTCGAGCAGGCACAGAACGCGGCAGCGGAAGAAGCCGCCGCGGAGGCCACGGAGACGGAAGCCAGCGACGAGGCAACCACCGAGGCGTAAGCTATTGAAAATGCAGGGTAAGCTGCCGGCCTGGCCGGCAGCCTGACTCTGGGCCTGGAGTCCGCCGGGCGGCTGCTTGACAGTCTGCATCCGGCGTCACTACAATGCCCGCCCTCGTGACGGAGGGCCCGCTTTTTGCGGGCCTTCAACATTGCGGCCTTCGCCCCGAGTTCGCCCGGGGAAAATTCAGGCAATTCAGTTGCCTGGATGCGACAGACCGAAACCCGACCCCTGGACGAGACGAAGTTCAGCAGTCGGGTGCGCGCGTTTTTTCGTGCAAATATATTGAGTAACAACAACTTAACACTGAGAGAGAACGGCCTATGGCCACAATTAACCAGTTAGTACGCAAGCCGCGTTCCACCAAGCGCATCAAAAGCACGGTCCCGGCTCTTGAAGCCTGCCCGCAGCGCCGCGGTGTCTGCACTCGTGTTTACACGACGACGCCGAAGAAGCCGAACTCCGCAATGCGTAAGGTTGCTCGTGTTCGCCTGACCAACGGCTACGAAGTGACGAGCTACATCGGCGGTGAAGGCCACAACCTGCAGGAGCACTCGGTCGTGCTGATTCGCGGCGGTCGTGTCAAAGACCTTCCGGGTGTGCGCTACCACACGGTTCGCGGCACGCTGGATTGCGCCGGCGTTTCCGACCGCAAACAGGGTCGTTCCAAGTACGGCACCAAGCGGCCGAAAAGTTAATTCAGGGCATCGCCCTTAGATAAGAGAGTTAAGAGATGTCCAGAAGATCACAGGCTCCGAAGCGGACTATCCTGCCGGACCCCAAGTACCATAGTGAACTGCTCGCCAAATTCATGAACATGATCATGAACGACGGCAAGAAGTCCGTTGCAGAGCGCATTATCTACGGTGCACTGGATCGCATTTCCGAGCGTGAAACGAACTCTGAAGAGAAGGCCCTGGAGCTGCTCGAAACGGCACTTGAGAACGTCAAGCCGGTTGTCGAAGTGAAGTCTCGCCGCGTCGGTGGCGCGACCTACCAGGTTCCGGTGGAAGTTCGTCCGGCTCGCCGCCAGACGCTGGCTATGCGCTGGGTGATCGATGCGGCTCGTCGTCGCAGCGAAAAGTCCATGGCGCACCGCCTCGCGCACGAGCTGCTGGATGCAGCTGACAATCGCGGCACCGCGGTCAAAAAGAAAGAAGACACGCACCGTATGGCGGAAGCCAACAAGGCGTTCTCTCACTACCGCTGGTAAGCGCTCGCGCTTGAGTTACTTGTCGTGGCCCGCACAACGCCCATCGAGCGCTACCGCAATATCGGCATCATGGCCCATATTGACGCGGGTAAGACGACCACCACGGAACGCATCCTTTTCTACACCGGTGTTTCGCACAAAATAGGCGAAGTGCACGACGGCGCAGCTGTCATGGACTGGATGGAACAGGAGCAGGAGCGCGGCATCACGATTACGTCCGCAGCGACCACCTGCTTCTGGTCCGGCATGAGCCAGCAGTTCGACGAGCACCGCGTCAACATCATCGACACGCCGGGGCACGTCGACTTCACGATCGAGGTAGAGCGCAGTCTGCGTGTGCTCGACGGTGCCGTCACCGTGTTGAGCTCGGTGGATGGCGTTGAGCCACAGACGGAGACCGTGTGGCGACAGGCCGACAAGTACGGCGTGCCGCGCATGATTTTCGTCAACAAGATGGATCGTATCGGCAGTGATTTCCTGCGGGTTGTCGAGCAGGTCGAAGAGCGTCTCGGCGCAAACCCTGTGCCGATCCAGCTGCCCATCGGTGCGGAAGAGGACTTCGAAGGCATCGTCGACCTGGTTCGCATGAAGGCGATCCGCTGGTCCGACGAAAATATGGGCACGGCGTTCGAGGAATCGGACGTGCCGGCCGACATGCTCGACGAGGCAAACGCCTGGCGCGAGAAGATGGTCGAAGCCGCCGCCGAGGCCAGCGAGGAGTTGCTGGAAAATTTCCTTGAGAACGGCGAGCTCTCCGAGGAGGAGATCAAGACCGGTCTGCGCCAGCGCACGCTGTCGAACGAAATCGTTGTCGCCATGTGCGGCACGGCCTTTAAGAACAAAGGTGTGCAGTCATTGCTCGATGCGGTCATTGACTACATGCCGTCGCCGATTGATGTCCCGGCGATCAAGGGCATCAATGACGACGAATCCGAAGGAGAGCGCCATTCGGATGATGAAGAGCCGTTCGCGGCACTGGCGTTCAAGATTGCGACGGACCCGTTCGTCGGCAACCTGACCTTTTTTCGGGTGTACTCGGGTGTGATCGCTTCGGGCGACACGATCTTCAACCCGGTCAAGGGCAAAAAAGAGCGAATTGGTCGACTGCTGCAGATGCACTCGAACGATCGCCAGGAAATCAAGGAAGTCCGAGCCGGCGATATCGCGGCGGCGGTCGGCCTGAAAGACGTCACCACGGGTGACACGCTCAGCGATTCCAGCAACATCATCACGCTGGAGCGTATGGAGTTTCCGGATCCGGTGATTTCGGTCGCGGTTGAGCCGAAGACCAAGCCGGACCAGGAAAAAATGGGTATTGCGCTGCAGAAGCTCGCCAAGGAGGACCCGTCGTTCCGTGTGCATACGGACGAGGAGTCGGGCCAGACGATCATCTCCGGCATGGGTGAGCTGCATCTCGACATTATCGTCGACCGCATGAAACGTGAGTTCAAGGTCGAGGCGAATGTTGGCAAGCCGCAGGTGGCCTACCGCGAAACCATTCGTGCGTCTGTTGAGCAGGAAGGCAAGTTTGTTCGCCAGTCCGGCGGTCGCGGTCAGTACGGCCACGTCGTACTGCGCATCGAGCCGATGGAGCCGGGTGCCGGCTACTCGTTCGAGAATGCGATTGTTGGCGGCGTTGTGCCGCGCGAGTACATTCCGGCCGTCGACAAAGGCGTGCAGGAGCAGATGGAAAACGGTGTCATCGCCGGCTACCCGGTTGTCGATGTGAAGGTCACGTTGTTCGACGGTTCGTACCACGACGTTGACTCCAGCGAGATGGCCTTCAAGATCGCCGGCAGCATGGGTTTCCGCGAGGGTGCCCAAAATGCCAAGCCGGTATTGCTCGAGCCGATCATGAAGGTCGAGGTCGTGACGCCGGAAGACTACATGGGTGACGTGATGGGAGACCTGAACCGTCGCCGCGGCCTGCCGCAGGGCATGGACGATTCGCCGTCAGGCAAGATCATCCGCGCCGAAGTACCGCTGGCCGAGATGTTCGGGTACGCGACCGACCTTCGCTCAATGAGCCAGGGCCGTGCCGTGTACTCAATGGAATTCGAGAAGTACTCTGAAGTGCCGCAGAACGTTGCTGATACGGTGCTGAGAAAGGCTTCTTAAACACTAAACGCGCCTGGAGCGCACGAATAATCAGGTTAACAACCCGGGAAAAGGGCCATGGCAAAGGAAAAATTTGAACGTAATAAGCCGCACGTAAACGTCGGCACGATTGGTCACGTTGACCACGGCAAGACGACGCTGACGGCGGCGCTGACGAAGGTAATGGCGGAGCAGCACGG
>JBCDJX010000149.1:0-5800 GCA_038747355.1 Pseudomonadota bacterium
CACACGCGAACTCGGCGGCATTGAAAAGATCATCTGCGAGCAGCCGCCGGCTCGACCGAGCGCGCAAAACCCGTCCCTGGACACCGAGCTCGACGACATCGTGTCGATGGCGTTGCGCAAGGAGCCGGAGCGCCGCTACCCATCCGTCGCTGCCTTGTCGGACGACCTGGCACGTTACCTGAACCATCGACCCATCGAGGCCAGGGCCGATACGCTGGGCTATCGCACGGCCAAATTCGTGCGCCGCAACAGCCTGGGCGTTGCGGCCAGCGCAGCGGTTGTTGTGGCCCTTTTGGCCGGTATCGGTGTGGCGAGTGTTGGCATGTTGCGCGCCCAGCAAGCCGAAGCCCAGGCGCTGCAAGAAGCGGAAGTCGCACGAAACGTGACCGAAGCGTTTTCACGCATGTTCACAGCAGCAGACCGGTACGGCGTAAACAGGGAGACGGTCACCGTCGAGGAACTGCTCGACAAGGGTCTCGATGACATCCGCGAGAACATTAAGGATCAACCGGAGGTGCTCGGCAACCTGCTGATGGACGTTTCCGACATCGAGCAGAGGGCGGGGCGCGATCGAAACTCGCTCCAGCTGCTCGATGAAGCGGTTGAGGCCTATCTGTCCATGGAAGAACCACCGGCACAGCGGGTGTTCGACGCTTATCGATATGCCATTCGTCGCGCTGACCAGCTGTTTGAGTCTGACGTGGTGGACAAACGCGTAGAACGCCTGATCGCCTGGCAGCAGAAGGCCTTTCCGGACAGCGACCTTCACCGCGCCCAGGTCATGAATGAGCACGCCGACACCTTGTCCGCTCGGCTGGATAGCATGGGGGCTCTTGAGATTTACAAGCAGGAGCTGGAACTTCGCAAGGCCATGAACCAGCCTGCCGACGAAATCGCCAGGCTGCACAGGACCATCGGCTATGAACACCACTGGCTCAACGAGACAGCGACGGCCATCGAGTATTTCGAAATGGCGCTCGAGGTGCTCGACCCGGACCCGGAGGAAGCCGACTTCGGCATCAACTATATGCTCGGACAGA
Organism: Pseudomonadota bacterium; assembly: GCA_038747355.1. Lineage (GTDB taxonomy): Bacteria > Pseudomonadota > Gammaproteobacteria > Steroidobacterales > Woeseiaceae > UBA1847. The sequence goes on from JBCDJX010000149.1 coordinate 1,041, forward strand.
TGGCTTACGCCTATGCCCAGCTCGGGCAGACCGACAAAACCATGGAATACGCTGATTTGCAGATGGCGCAGGCAAAGCGTTGGTGGTCAGAAACCGCACCGGCTTACATAGACTCGGTCAGCGTCTACGCCAACAGCCTGTCCCGCTCCAACCGGGTCGACGAGGCAGTCACGGTATTCCGGGACCTCGTTGCGCTGAATGAACGTCTCATTGCCGACGGCGAGATGGAGGCGGATGCGCTGTATGCAGCAAACATCGGTGATGCCGCCGGTGTGGAGGCCAAAGCTGGAAACTACGAGCGCGCGGAAACGCTGCACATGAAGGAACTTGAGGTAAAGCGGTCCCTGTACGGTGAAGACAGCACCGTGCTCGCGGTGACCTACTTCAATCTGTCGGTCAATTCCGCCCTGGCCGGCGACGGGCAAGAGGCGCTTGGCTACCTCGCCGAGGCCGTTCGTCGCGACTATCCGTTCGACGACATCGAGCCAACCGGCGCTTTCGCCGGCTTCGTCGGCGACCCTGAGTTTCTGGAGATCCTGGAGCGCCACCAGGAAAATCTCGCCACGCTGAACCCGTAAGCGGCAAGACCGTCCAATTCGTCGGGCGTGACCCGATTTCAGCCTGTTCCCTGCGTGCCTCAATGAGCACACAACGATTGGGAGCAGGACCATGCCTTACAACAAACAGCTACTGGCCATCAGCCTCGGATTAACCCTCGTCGCCTGCGGCGGCGGCGGAAGCGGCGGCGGTGGCAGCACCGGAGGCGGGGGTGGCGGCAGTACACCCGTAGCCACCAATAACGCGCCGACGATTTCCGGTTCACCGGCCTTATCGATCAACGTCGGTGACAGTTACAGCTTCACGCCGACCGCGTCCGATGCGGATGGCGACACCCTGAGCTTCACACTGGATAACGCACCGATTTGGTTGTCGATCAACGCCGCCAGCGGCGAGGTCAGCGGCAACCCGTTCCAGGGTGACATTGGCAGTGCAGAGGACATCCGGATCACCGTCAGCGACGGTAAGGCGTCGGCCAGTCTCGCGCCGTTCAACATTACCGTCATGCCGGAGATACTCGGCCGCGACAACTTTGAACCAAAAGGCGATGTGTTTCCTTTTGACGGCGGATTCCAGTCGGTCGGTGAACTGGCATTGACCACCGGCGACTTCGTTCAGACGTTTGCGAACTCGGACCTGACCGTCACGTTCGACAGCGAGGACAATCTCGTCCGCGTCAGTGGCGACAGTGACGTGCCCACCAATACGTCGGCGCACACGAATGTCGTCGGCAATGTTCGTTCAATCGTCGATGTCCTGACCGGTGCCGAAATAAACGAAGATCCGGACCTGGACATTCAACTGATCGAGGATCGCCGCTACTTTGTGCACTACATCGGCGTTGAATTCGATATGGACATCCAAAACCCATTGGACCCAACGTCCAGCGAGCGCCTGACCATCAGCACGCCCTACGGCGGGCAGTCGCTGTTGATCATCGATCCCACCGACACGTTCGTGTTTCGTTACGGCAGCACGCCCTTGATCGGCGCCTACGGTACCGGCCGCTCGATGAACGGGCTGATCCCGTTCTCACCGGAACTGCCCTACGGCGAACTGGACTCCTTCAACGGCAACCTGATCGACAAGGGCACGATGGGCATCGGCTTTAAATACGTCGATCTGCTGGAAGTCAGCGGCACGCTGGTCCGCAAGGAGCAGCAGTACTCGGATATCAACTGGGACGACATCCTCGAATCGGAGATCGAATACAAGGGCGGCTTCAACGGTGATCTGAACTTCGCCCTGTCCGTGGTCGGCTTCGGCCTGTTCTCGTTCGACCTCGCTGAGGCGAGCGGCACCCTCGACGTCGGCTTCGATCGCCAACAGCTCGCCCTGTCGCTGCTGATCGACCCCAGCGATGAGCTGCTTCCGGCGTCTTACGCGCTCGGACCGACCGGCGAGATCACGGGCAGTGCCTACCTCAACGGCGACGGCAGCTACGGCTTTGAGCTCGACAGTGTCTGGCACAGCAAACTGCCGGAGGCGGACATCGGCGGCAAATTTGCCATCGAGAATGATGTCGTCACGCTCACTGGCACCGTGTCGGAAGACGACGTCGACCTCGCCGTCAGCCTGACACTTGCCAGCGATACGACCGTCGGACGCGTCGAGTTCCCCGAGAGCTATGCCAACAGCATCGGCAACTCAGTGACGGAGGCCCTTGACCGTAAGATTGCCGAAGTGGAACAGAGAATCGCCGAGCTGGAGCAGGCGGCATCCGACTACGAGTTTGAAGTCAGCCTGCGCGGACTGCGTGAAAGCCTGCCGGCGTTGATGGACGAAGCGGTCGTGACCCTGAATGCCGTCCCGGGCGACGCCCGCAAGGAAGCCAGGTCGGAAGCTTTGTCCTACATGCGAAGCAAGTGCGTAGGGTCCGGCATCCTAAGGACCTGCCTCGACGACATCGTGGATGAGAACGATATCGCCAACACCGCGGGCGACCGAGCCTACAGCGACGCGAACGACGCCATCAGGGCGCCGAAAGCGGCGATGCTCGAGCTGAAGAAGCGCGCACTGGAAACTGACGACGAAGCCCTTCGCGACGCACTGCGAAATGCGCTCGGCCAGGCGTACAACAACCGCAACGTGCGTATTAAGACGAGCTACAAGCGCAGCTTCGGAACGCCATTCAACAAGACCTACACCATCTACAGCCGCGACTCGTCCGAGAGGGTCTTAAGCGATGCAGACGCGAACAGCATTCGCACAGCGCGCGACAACGTGTACCGCATCGAGGAAACCAGCGACATCATGATCAGTGCACAGGAAGTGGTCGACCGCTTGCCGACCCAGGACGCGATCGAGCAAATGAAGGATGAGGTCAACCAGGGCACAGCCCAGATCCCAACAATCAACGGACTGGGCTATCGCGCCATTGGTGACAGCTACGAGGCCTTTGTCACGATTGACAATGCCGATCGCGACATCGAGATCAACGTGCTGAAACCGTCAGACGTACGCAAAGGCGTGAGCGACCTGCTGGCAGACATCCTGCTTGAGTAACCGGGTGTGCTGTGGCGCCGGCCCTGGGGTGAGACTTGCCCCGGGGCCGGCGTTTTTTCTGTACGTGAAACGCAGGCTCGCTTTAGCGGTCAATGATTCGGTACCCAGGGAGAACACCATGAGATGTGCATTGACCCTTCTTTTGTTGCTACCGCTGTCAGCGGCCGCCGAGATCCTCGTCGTGGACTTCGTGAAAGTTCTCGACGGCAATGACGAGGAAGCCCGTTACTACTACGAAAAAAACTGGAAGAAACACCGTATCGAGGCTGCCAAGCGAGGCTATATCAGCTCCTACAAGCTGATGATCAGAACGTCCGACGATGGCGTGACGGACATCGTGCTGATGACTGGCTTCGCATCAGAATCGGCGTACCAGGCGCGAGAGGAGAATTTTGAAAAGGTCATGGCACCTTCTCGAGAGAAAGGCGTAAGGCTTCTTAACGAGAAGACCCCCGGGGAATTCCGCAAGGTTGTCGACAACGCCACCTACGTTTCTGACTGAGTAAGCGCCATTGCACTCGGCTCCGTACGAACCGCTTGATAGACTGGTCGCGTTAGAGAACCAAAAGAGGCCAGCCTTGGCGGCCAAGCCCGACAAAAACAGTATCTCGGCTCGCATTCGCGAAGCCCGGGAAATGGCGCAGCTCGAACCCGCGGCCCTTCGCGACGAACTCAGGCGTTACGGCATCGAGCTTTCCAAGGGCGGCCTTCACCGCCTTGAGACACAGGAACCGCGCAACCCGAACGTCAAGCAGATCGAAGCTATCGCCGACATCACCAGCGTATCGCCGGCGTGGATCCTGTTCGGCGAAGGCACGACGATTCCCGAACAGCAGGTTGGCAGCGCCATACGCCATCGCGTGCTGGATACGATCGAGCTGATGGGTGGCGCTCTTGACATGAACAAGAAGCAGGAATCCTCGTTTCAAAACTGGCTGTCGTCCATGCGCAAGAGCAAGCCCGCGAAGATTTCAAAACCCTGAACGAAGACTGCGTTCACTTTTTATAAACTTTTGTACATTTCTTGTTGACACCGCGAAATCGCGGCGTATACTGCGCGCCTTATGAAATTCTCAAACTTACAACTCGCGAACCATTCGCTCGCCGGCCGCGTGCTCTCGTATGAGACCCGTATGCAACCCGGCGGCGCGCTGCTGTGTGCCCGTAGCTGGCATACGGCCACGATTCGTTTGGCCCGCGATCTCCACATTGGGGATCCGATGACATAAGCCTTTTAGACATGGTGCTCTGGAAGGCTCGATTAACGAACCTTTCAGGCAAGCTTCCAAAGAAGCCCTGGCAGGTATCAACCACCAGGGCTTTTTTTATGCCCCGGTGACACGCTCTTTAACAATGTGGATTGTGTGATGTATCGGGGCGGCCGCATGATGGCGCGGCCCCCAGACCCAGCCGCGCCTCGCGGCCGTCCCGGTACCGTTTCGCTGACTTAGCTCAAATGGCAGAGCAGTCGCCTTGTAAGTGACAGGTTGTGAGGTCGAGACTCACAGTCAGCACCATGATGCGGCCTTCACTGGCGAGAAAGCCTGGCTGTAAACCAGGTGCCCTCAGGGCTTTGGTGGTTCAACTCCATCCCGCATCACCAGATTTTGCCGCTATCGACATGAACGCCGTTGGCCCGAGAGTTCATGAAGGCGACGTATCGGGCTCCTAAATTCGGATTAGCCGGACATCCGAAA
>JBCDJX010000150.1:0-5775 GCA_038747355.1 Pseudomonadota bacterium
AACAGGCTTGAATCAATCATCACACACGCTCGTCTATCAGGGGTTTGTGTTCATCGTCATCGGGGTCCTTGCGCTCTTTGTCCGGCTTTTTCTGCTGGCGCTCACCGCTTTCCGAATCTTTTTTCGGCGGTTGCACCGGCCGTACCGGGTACGAAGGCCCGATCTGTCGTATACCTCCAATGAACTCATTCATCTCGGGTTCCTACCACTTGGCGACAATCGATCGCATCCTCATGATCGCTTGTCCGTGAATCTGGCAAACGCGCGACTCGGTCACTTCCAGGACTTCGCCGATTTCCTTCAGGTTCATTTCGCGTTCGTAATAAAGCGACAGCACCAGGCGCTCGCGCTCCGGTAGCTGATCGATCGCCGCGGCCAGCTCATCGCGAAACTGCTCGCTGTCGAGTTCCTGGTCCGGCGTCGCCGTGTCCGACTGCGGTCGCGTTCGCTGCAGCACGGTCTCATCCATCGATTCATCAAGACTGAACAGGCGGCTCGATGCGCTGTCGGCGAGAATCTTGTGGTATTCCTCGACTGCAATACCCAATCGCTTGGCGATGTCTGTCGAGCGTGCAGGACGACCGGTCTCCGCCTCGATCGAATTGATTGCTTCGGTCACCTGGCGATATTTGTGATGGACTGAACGCGGCGTCCAGTCGTGTTTGCGGATGTCGTCGAGCATGGCGCCCCGAATACGAATACCGGCATAGGTTTCAAAACTCGCGCCCCGTGACGGATCGAAGTTGTTTGCCGCCTCGAGCAACCCGACCATGCCCGATTGCATCAGGTCATCGATGTCCACAGTGGACGGCAGACGGGCCGCGAGATGTTGCGCAATGCGCTTGACCAGCGAGATGTGTTTCTCAACGAGGTTTTGGTCCTGGAATCCTTCGCTTCGTGCGACTGTGTTATAGGCGTTCATGCCACTTTTCCTCTATACGCTGTGTCAGCCAGGACCAGTCGTTCCATGAAGAACTGCAGTCCTCCGTGAGCCTCAGTCACCGACGGCATAGCGTCGATACGACTGGCAAGTCGCAGGAAGGCTTGTCCGGACGGGCTCTTGGGATACGCGTCAACCACCGCGCGCTGTTGCTGTACGGCTTTGACGAGGTAGCTGTCCTGGGGCACGTCGCCCGTGTGCTTCAGAACAACATCGAGATAGGTGTCGGTGACCTTGGCCAGCTTGCCGAACAGACGTCGACCGGCGTGTGCATCGCCGCTCTGGTTGGTCACGATGTGAAAACGGTGCATGCCGTAATTGCGGCTGAACACCTTGATCAGGGCGTAGGCGTCTGTCAGCGATGCGGGTTCGTCGCGGACAACGACCAAGGGGTGTTGCGCAGCGTGCACGAAACGCGCAACCAGCGGCGAGATGCCTGCCGCCGTATCGACGATCAGGATATCCGGCTGCTGCTCGAGCGTGCTGAATGCATTGACAAGAGCGGCCTGTCCCCGGGCATCCAGGTCGGTCATGTCGAAATTGCCGGACGATGCCGGGATGATCCGCAGACCCTGGGGACCGTTGAGCATGGCGTCGGCAAGGCTGACTTCGCCGTTAACGACATGGGCGAGATTCCACGCCGGTTGCAACCCCAGCAACACGTCGACGTTGGCAAGACTGACATCGGCGTCCAGCAGGCAGACTTTCTTTTTGCTGATCGCTGACAGGCCGACCGCCAGGTTGGTCGCGACGTTGGTTTTACCGACACCACCCTTGCCGCTGCAAACAGCGATGACCTTGACCGGTCGAGTACGGTTGATTCGGTGCAGTCCTTCTGCTTGATTATCCATTCGCTACGCTCGCTTCTGAGTAGTTTTCCGCCATCACGCGTTCGTCGATCCTTGGCTGACTAGCCTGCGCGCATTCCAGTGCCTGGTTGACCAGCCACAGTCGTTTGCGCGCTGCAGGGTGCAGGTCGTCAGGAATTCTCTGGCCGTCAGCCAACCAGGCGATCGGCAGGTCGTGACGAATCGCGGCGGAGATCATGCAGCCGAGCTGGGCCGCTTCATCAATCTTGGTGACCACGCAGCCGGACAGCGGTACCTGGTTAAACGTGCGAACCGCCTCATCGAGTCCGGCTTCCTGGGTAGCCGAGGACAAGGTCAGGTAGAAACGCACTCGCTCGGCGTGTGAGCCGTACGCTGCCAGTCGTGACGACAGGTCGCGATCACGCTGTGAGCGACCCTCGGTATCGATCAGCACCAGTTTGTGACGAGCGCTCAGGCGTTCGATCAGACCGTGCAACTCGTCCGGTTCGCTCGCGGAGTGCACGCCGACACCAATGATGTTGGCGAAGGCCTTCAGATGTTCCCGCGCACCGATGCGGTATGAGTCCGCGCTGATCAGGGCGATATCGTCCGGCCCGTGTTCGATCGCGAAACGCGAGGCAAGCTTTGCGATAGTCGTCGTTTTGCCGACGCCGGTGGGTCCGATCAGGGCGGCGACTCCGCCCTCTTCCAACAGCGTGTCCCTGGCCACCGGAATGGCCTGCGCCAGTGTGATCAGCGGCGCCTTCCAGAGATCGTCATCGTCGATCGGCGGCATGCGGTTCAGGACCAGGTTGGCGATATCCGGTGCGACACCAAGCTTCGCAAGGTTACGCAGTACCTGCACACGCTTCGGGAATCGGCGCGTTGAGTCTTTCCAGACCAGGCCGGACAGCTGCGTCTCCAGCAGGCTGCGCAGCGAGCTGAGTTCGTCCTGCATACTCTGCAGGGCAACCTCCGGCACGCTGCGGCCAGCCAGCGTCGTGTCCTGCTCGGCAGGTTCCTGTGCCGCTGGATTCACAGCCTCCTCGGTCACACCCTTCAGAGCGTCTGCAAAATCGGGGCTTGCCTCGGTGGCCGTCGGCTCGTCATCAACGATGATGTCGAGACTTAAGTCGGCTGCGGCCTGCGTGTCTCTTGGCGTAGCCTTGAGGCTGGCACGGAGAATTTGTGCATTGCTCGAATCCGTCGACACGGTTTCAGGGTCAGTACGACCAGCATCGGCCTGTCGAGCGGCCAGTTGCTCGTCGACACTGTTTTGCACGAGTCGCGCCAGCGCCTCGGAACCGAGGTTGGCGTCCTTGTCGCCGGCCAGTGCGTGCTTCACAAGCGATTCGTCATAGTCGATCGCCGCGATGACTTCGATGCCGTCCTCAACCCGACGGTTGGACAGGATCACGGCATCGGGGCCCTGATCCTCCCTAACCTGGCGAAGCACGTGGCGCATGTCTTTATCGAGGTAGCGTTTAATTTTCACGATAGATTCCTGCTCTCAAATTGCCGTCGGGCGATTAACCGACCGCACCAATCATCTGGACCCGCTTTTCGTCCGGTATCTCGTTGTACGAAAGGACATGCAGGTTGCGGACGCTGCGCATCATGCGAGCCATCCAGGGACGCACCTGCGGCGCAACCAGCAGGACCGCCGGTTCGCCGGCAATCTCCTGGCTCTGTGCCTTGTCACTCAATGACTGGTGCAGTCGTTCAACCATCGCGGGTTCAAGTCCCAAAGTTCCGTTCTCTGATACCGAGTCATTCAAGATCCGTTCCAACTCTGGCTCCAGGGTCAAAACAGGCAGCTCAGGCCCCGTCCCTGCTACGTTCTGGACAATCGAACGACCCAGCGAGACGCGCACAGCGGCGGACAGAATGTCGGGTTCCTGACTCTTGGCGCCGTGCTCCGCCAAAGTTTCGGCGATCTTGCGGATGTTCCTGACCGGGATCTGTTCCTCGAGCAGGTTTTGCAAAACACGGCTGATGACGCTCATCGGCAGAAGCTTGGGTGTCAGCTCCTCAACCAGCTTCGGCGAGCTTGCCGCCAGGCGCTCGAGAAGTTGCTGGCACTCTTCGTGACCGAGCAGCTCGTGGGCGTTGGTTTGCAGTAACTGGCTCAGGTGCGTGGCGATGACCGTGGCCGGGTCAACCACGGTGAAGCCCAGCATTTGCGCTTCCTCGCGCTGCGAGGCATCGATCCACACGGCCTCCAGGCCGAACGCCGGGTCGGTGGTTTCTATCCCCTGCAGCTTGCCGAACACCTGGCCCGGGTTAATGGCAAGGTCCTTGTCAACGTGTATCTCGCCCTCACCGATGGAAACGCCCGCCAGAGAGATGCGATAGGCGTTGGGCGACAGATCCAGGTTGTCGCGGATGTGCACGGGGGAGACAAGGAAGCCCAGCTCTTCCGTCAGTTTCTTGCGCACGCCCTTGATGCGGGCCACCAGCGCACCGTCGCGCGCCCGATCGACCAGCGGAATCAAACGGTATCCCACCTCCAGGCCGACAAGATCCACGGGATCGACGTCTTCCCAGCCAAGATCCTCGGGTGCACCGTCCGGCGAAGGCAGGGCCTCCAGGGGTTCTTCCTCGACTGCCTGTTGTGGTGACAGCTTGCGCATCCGACTGCCGGCGACAAAACACACGGCCGCGAGTGACAGGAAGGCAAAGTTCGGCATGCCGGGAATGATGCCCAGCACACCGAGAATCGAGCCGGTGACGAACATCGTGCGGTGGTCGTTAAACAGCTGGGTAAACACCTGGTTGCCCATGTCCTGCGACCGCGACACACGCGTCACGATGATAGCCACCGCCGTTGACAGCAGCAGCGACGGAATCTGCGCCACCAGGCCGTCGCCGATGGTCAGCAGCGTGTAGTTATGCACGGCTTCGCCAACCGACAGGTCGTGCTGCGACGTGCCGATGATCAGCCCGCCAATCACGTTGATAAACAGGATCAGGATGGAGGCGATCGCGTCACCACGAACGAACTTGGAGGAACCGTCCATCGCACCGTAGAAATCGGCTTCCTCACCGATCTCCGCGCGCCGCTTGCGGGCTTCGTCCTGGTCGATGACGCCGGCATTGAGGTCGGCGTCGATAGCCATCTGCTTGCCCGGCATCGCGTCCAGCGTGAAGCGTGCAGACACCTCGGACACACGCCCGGCACCTTTGGTCACGACGACAAAGTTGATAATGACGAGGATCGCGAAAATCACGAGACCGACGGCGTAGTTGCCGCCGACGACGAATTCGCCGAAGGCCTCGATCACCTTACCCGCGGCGCCGGTACCCGTGTGGCCGTCGAGCAGCACAACGCGCGTGGAGGCAATATTCAGCGCCAGGCGCATCAAGGTCACCACCAGCAGGATGGTCGGAAAAACCGCGAAGTCCAGCGGACGGCCGACGTAGACCGTGGTCAGAAGAATGGCAACCGAGAGCGCGATGTTGAACGTGAACAGCACGTCCAGCGCCAGCGGCGGCAAAGGCACCATCATCATGGCCAGCATGGCGAGCAGCAGCAACGGCATTCCGGCATTGCGTATGGCGTCGTTGGTCGCAGTGTTTGTTGCCATCCCCGGTTAACCTCCCTTCACTGGATACTTAGAATTCGTCTTCATTGACGTCGGGTACCGGCGGCGGCATACGGCGCTCGCCCGGTTTGAGTGTTTCGTTGAGCTGGTAGACGTAGGCGAGCACCTGGGCGACGGCGGTGTACAGCTTCGCGGGAATCTCGGCGCCGATGTCGGTGCTGCGGAACAAGGCACGCGCGAGCGGCGGTGCCGAGAACAGCGGTACCTTGTTATCGGTCGCCACCTCGCGGATCTTCTTCGCCACCAGGTCCTGACCCTTGGCGACCACTCGCGGTGCACCCATCAGGTTTTCGTCGTATTTCAGCGCAACGGCGAAATGCGTCGGGTTGGTGATGACCACGTCGGCGGTCGGCACGTCCTGCATCATGCGTCCCTGCGCCACCTGCTGCTGCAGCTGGCGGATCTTGGACTTGACCTCCGG
>JBCDJX010000151.1:0-5744 GCA_038747355.1 Pseudomonadota bacterium
CTGAAGCCGCTGGCTGATGACATGGGCGCATCGCTTGCCCAGTTCGCCATCGCCTGGTGCCTGCAGAATGCCCACGTGAGTTCCGTGCTGACCGGCGCGAGCCGCGTCGAGCAGGTTCACGAGAACCTGAAGGCGCTGGAGTATCGGGATCGGTTTACGCCTGAGTTGATGGCGGCCATCGATGAGATCATCACGTCAGGCTGAGGTTGGTATGACGAGCTGCAGGGTACGATGCTTGTTCGTTTGCGCCCTGCTTGTTTCACAGGCCGGTTGCGTCGCGCACAAGCTGGAGGGAACCGATGCGCTGACGCAGAAGGCGACGACACTCAATGAGCGTCGTGTGGCAGAACCCGGTGCCGAGCTCGTGGTCACGCCACTGTCGACCTGGGCGGACGGTGCGCACTGCTTCGAACCGATGATGTATGTCCTGACCCTCGGCCTGATACCGACCCACTGTGTCCGTCGTTACCACGTGAGCGATGAATTGCTTGGCGATGTTGACCCGGCCTCGCTGGACACCGATGTCACCGTCACCGCGATGCAGGGATGGTTTCCAGCCCTGCTGCCGGTGTTTTCCGGCTGGCGCTACGGCAGCGGTTTCGAGGACGAGGACAAGATTCGCGCCTTCGTCGTGTCCGGCGAGCCATAGACCGCACATGACACTCGCGATCTTCAGTTTGATTTTGACCGTCTACCTCGCGATCGCGTCGAGTGTCCTGTACCGAAGTCCCAGCCACGGCTGGGGGTTTCCGATGTTTGTTCTCGTCTACCCGATTTTCCTGGTCGGCTGGTTTTTTCTCAGCACGAACGAGGCTGCCGTCGCGTGGCTCGTCCCGGCTGTTGCGAACATGCTGGTTCAAGGGATGTCGATCCGGCGACAGAAATTCCGCATAAACCCGGCTGCAACCCTGATCGCGTCGTTGTTCCTTTGGCCGATCCAGTTCGCGGCGACCCTGCACAACCTGAGTTCGGACAAGATCGCGGACCTCGAAAAGGCGGCCGGTCGTGCACGGATTAGCGCGCTGCCCGGTACCGCAAGCGGCACGGTGTCGTACACGCACCATATCGATATCGACACGGGCTACGAGCTTGTCTGGCTGAAAGAATACGGCGAGCTGGAGTTCTTTATTGAGTCGTCGCGTTTCGATGCGCTTCGAATCGCCGAGGACCGGCGCTTCACGTTCACCGTGGATGAGCGAGAAGCGCCAAAGGACCTCAGCGACGGAAAGCTCCTCTGGATCCTTGACGGTCAGTCGGGCTAGCTACTTTTTCGGCGTACCGGGGCCCATAAAGAACCAGACAATCAGCCCGATCAGCGGAAATACGGCGACGATCAGGACCCAGAGGATCTTGCCGCCGGTACTCGCACTGCTGCCAAAAATCTGGATCAGCGCGTAAATGACGGCTGCCAGGTGCAGCAGCCCGATGATTCCGAATTCACCCATCCCGTTCTCCTTTTTGTTATCGGGGTTACAGCCGGCGTATTTTATGGTGCCGCCGATGACGCAGGCAATTGCTGAAACTCAAATCGCTGCCGGTCAATGTTGCCACCCTTCATTGAGCGGCCTGCGGCGAGCGCGGCCAGCGCGGCGTCATCCGACTTCAGGTAGGCGTTGAAGAACAGCAGCTCCCAGTTGTCACGATCCTCCCAGGAGCCGGCGTCGAATACGTGAGGCTGGTCCACCAGCTCGACCACGTAGGTCGGTCCCGACAGATGCCGCATAGCTGGCAGGATAAACTCGGCCGTGGTGGCCTCGTCCCGCGTGCCGAAGAAGCTGAGGACCGGGCTGCTAACGCGTTCAAGCCCCCGGTTCTGATCGCCGAAGGCGAAAAAGTCCTCACCGTCCTGCACGTGGCCCACCCAGGGCGCCGCAATCACGCTCGCCTTGATGCGTTCGTCGTGCACGGTCGCCGCGTTGTCGAGGTAGCGCGCCCCGGCGATGGCAAGGCCGGTGTAGCCACCAAAACTGTGACCGGAAATACCGATGTTGTCGGTGTCGATTCGATCGCCAAAGGCGGCGCTGTCGAGGATCGCGTCGAGCGCCGCGCGCGTCATCAGCGTTCGCAGGAAAGCGGTGTGGTGATTGATGGTGTTCGGTGTCGCAGACCGCAGGTCGCCGTAGAACAGGACGGCGACGATGTAACCGTGTCGCGACAGCTTGTGCGCATGGCCGACGTCATAGATGCCGTGCGCTGAATAGCCGTGTGCCTGAATGATCAGCGGATAACGCGTGTCTGCGTCGGCGAACGCGGGAGCCTCACCCGCGGCCAGCATATGTTCGAATTCGCCGTTCTGCGCATCCTGGTAGGGAAACGCGTATCCGGCCGGTGTATCGATTGCTGCGCTGGGGTAGGTGATGAACAGGCTGACCGGCACGCGTGTGCCGGCGGTCGGGCCGTAAACAGCCGGATCCTTCGGGACATCGACATTCACGACCCACGCCGAGTCCGGGTACCGCATGATGTCGGACACAAACGGCCCGTCTTCGCCCGGTTGGCCGACCAGGATGTTGTGCATGACATCGTCGCCAACACCGGCAAAGGCGTCGGCAACCTCCATGTTCGTCGAGCCCACGGCCAGCGGTCCGCGAGGGAACGGTTCAATGTCGATCAGCGGCTTGTCCTCGGTGCAGGATGCCAGCGGCAACAGGGCCACAAGAAGCAGGCTTTGCCAGTAATTCACAATCTCAGAGTCCCCCCGCGTGTCAGACCCCCGAGATTACGATCCAGTGTGTTAAGCGTCAAAGTCTGACCGCATCGTACCGGCAATACACACACGCCGGCATTCGATAGACTGCGTGGCATTGCCCATTCGGGCAACGACAGGGGAGCACAATGAAAAGACTGTTTGCCATTGCTCTGGTGCTGCTGCTTGCGGCGCCGATGCAATCCTCCATTGCGGACAACCACGACGAACAAAAGGCGGTACTGGTCACGGGCGCCTCGACCGGCATCGGTCGAGCGATCGCCGAGATGCTGGCGGAAAACGGGTTCTACGTTTACGCCGGCGCACGAAAAGACAAGGACTTGAGAGAGCTCGACCGAATCGATAACGTGTCCTCGGTGCGCCTCGACGTCACGATCCAGGAAGAAATCGACGCCGCGGTCGAGTTTGTTCGCAGCGAGGGTCGCGGACTCTACGGCATCGTGAACAATGCCGGCGTGTATACCGGGGGACCGGTGGCGGTCACCCCGATCTCGGAACTTGAGTGGCTGATGGACGTCAACCTCACCGGCGTGTACCGGGTGACCAAGTCATTCGCGCCGATGATCATCGAATCCAAAGGCCACATCAACACGATCAGTTCCATATCCGGTGTCCTGTCCGGCTGGGGATTCAGCCAGTACAGCGCCAGCAAGCACGCGGTTGAGGGTTTTTCCGATTCGCTGGCCCGGGAGCTCGAACCACTTGGGGTGACGGTGAGCCTTATCGAACCGGGCAACTACAACTCGAAGATTGGCGACACGGCGATGAAGCGCATGGCCGACAAGTACCAGATCGACGAGTCATCACCGTTCTACGCGGGCTACCGAAACCTGATGGGCTACCTCGAGAACCCGCGCTCGGTGTTCAAGGAGCCGACCGAGGTTGCGGAAGCAGCGTTGCACGCGATGACGTCGGACAAGCCGATGCGCCGTTACATGGTTGTGCCCAACGAACGCGAGGCTCGTATCACCATCACCAAGGCGCTTGAGGAAGTGGCCGAACTGAACCAGTGGCAGGCCTACCAGTATTCGCGTGAGCAGCTGATCGACATGCTCGACGATGCCCTCGCGACACGCACCAACACGACACTTGCACTCGGCGCATTCGTCGACGATTTTCTGGCGAACACGGCCAGCGAGGAGACGCACAATCGATTCTGGTCGAGCGATCTCGTCTACACCTCGTCCAACGGCACGCGTTTCGGCAAGGCGCAGATCATGTCCGGCTTCGAAGACGAACCGGATGTAGCGGCCGACTGGCCCACCTATTCGGCTGACGACATGCAGGTCCGCGTGTACGGCGACACCGGTGTCGTGACCTTCACGCTGGTCGGCACACCGGCTGACGATTCTGATGATCCCGTCATGACCTATTACAACACCGGCACGTTCCTGATGCGTGACGGCGCGTGGCGAGCCATCGCCTGGCAGGCCACCAAAACCGCCGAGTAGCGCGATCAACCGACTGAAGGCCTTTTCACATAAGGCCTTCAGTTTCGGTTAACGCACACCGGTACATCCTGTACGCGAGATCCACGGAAAAGCGCTCCCACGAGCGAATATCTTAAGGAGATGATGATGGAAATCGTGTACGCCGCAGAAGCTCCGAGCATCGCTGACCTGCTTGCCGAGCACATCGACACCCCGGTGCATCCCAGCGAGATTCGGGTGTCGCAGAATCCGGATGAGACCGGCAGCTACCTGATCAATCACCGCCTGGGCGAATACCGTATGAGCCCGTCGGGTCGTATCTTTCGCGACACGCTGCGCCTGCTTCGCTGAATCCAGGTGACCGGTGGTCACAGCGAACCCGGTCTCGTCGATTCTAGTATTCTCTCGGTCGAATCCGTCTGGAGCGACCGATGCAACTCAACAAGCGCGAATTCCTGAAACTCTCCGGCCTGTCCACGGCCGCGCTCGTCACGGCCGCGGCCGGTGCTGCCGACCGCGAGCCGCTGGGCGACATCACCGGTGACGTTTCACCGATTACCACTGACGAACACGTGGCCCGCATCCGCCGGGCGCAGGCGCTGATGCAGCAGCACGACATCGACGCGATCCTGCTCGAGGGCGGTACCGCCATGGCCTATTTCACCGGACTGCGCTGGGGACGCAGCGAGCGCCTGACCGGAATCCTGATTCCGCGTGACGGCAAACTCGGCATCGTCACGCCGTATTTTGAAGAACCGAAGGCGCGAGAAAAGCTGGCGCTGGACGTGGAATACCGCACCTGGCACGAAGACGAGAGCCCGTTTCAGCGGGTCGCTGAGTTGCTGGCGGACCGCGGCTTGAAAAAGGGGCGCCTCGGCATCGAGGAAACTGTGCGCTTTTTCATTGTCGATGGTCTGCGAAAGGCGGCGCCGGAATTCGACATTGTATCGGCGACAGCGGTCACCGCGGGCTGTCGAATGCTCAAGGATGCGCACGAGATTGCGCTGATGAAAAAGGCCAGCGAGATCACGCTGCGCGCCTACCAACACGTCTACGAAAAACTCGAGATCGGCATGACGCCCGCCGACGTCACCGGCATGATGCGCGCAGCACAGGGCCAGCTTGGCGGTGAGAGCATCTGGGGCATGGCGCTGTTTGGCCAGGCGAGTGCGTATCCGCACGGCACCAGCGCGCCGCAGGAAATCCGTGAAGGACAGATCGTGTTAATGGACTGTGGCTGTGCGGTGCACGGCTACCGCTCCGACATTTCCCGTACGTTTGTGTTCGGCGAGGCGAACAAGCGGCAACGCGAGGTCTGGAATACGGTTCGCAAGGGCCAGCAGATCGTTTTCGAAACGGCGCAGCTTGGCACCCCTGCCGGTGAGGTCGATGACGCGGTTCGCGGGTACTACGAATCGCTCGGCTACGGGCCTCGCTACCAGACGCCGGGCTTGTCGCACCGGACGGGTCACGGCATCGGCATGGATATTCACGAGCACATCAACTTTGTGCACGGCGAGAAGACGCCGCTGGCCCCTGGCATGTGCCTGTCGAACGAGCCGGGCTTGTACAACTTCGATGAGTTCGGTGTCCGCGTGGAGGACTGC
>JBCDJX010000152.1:0-5648 GCA_038747355.1 Pseudomonadota bacterium
GGCGTAGAGCGTGTCTTCGATCCGCGATTCGTATCGCTAGTGGATGATCTGCTGGCGGATAAACCTGTATTCGATGAGTCACCCCACATAAACGCGTTCGAGTGAACTACGACGAGAAGAAAGGATTTCTCTTGCCTGGCTGCTTTTGGGTTGGGAGCTGTATACATAGCAGACGCCAGCCCAGGTTCGGGCTGGGGCCAGAAGCTGTCGGAACAGCAAACATCGTGTTGACGACCGCTTACAAAAAAAACCGGACTCAGCCGTTTCCATCCGTCGTCCACAGCTCCGGTCGTGGTGACCAATTTCCATCACCGAAGAATTGGTGAACCAGCCCGCCGAGGCTGCCGCCGAACACTTCAACAGCAGCGGCTTCACCGCTGTCTAGATAACTCGCGGAGTTTGCGAATGCGACGAACGCATCATAATCGTGTGACAACGCTCGCACGCAGTAGCGTGCCAGTTCATAACTTAGAACACTGCCTTGATCCGTTCGGTTGAAAGAAGTGCCCAACCAGAACTCCTGGATTGTCTCGTCATCCCAGAAAGACGCGTGTTCAGAAAATCGCTCGTTGTCCATGTGCAGCGGTGCGGAGCCGCAGATCTCATCCTCCATCGTCACGGCGAATCCCTCGTTCAGCCACAACGGAATGGGAAGGTGGCTTAGGCACGCGTGCGTCAGTTCATGCGCTGAGGTTGCTTCCGCCTCCGACATTTCCAGGAACGGGAAAACAAAGTGGCCGTAACCCGGGTCCAGAAACACACCGGAACTAAGGATGAACTCGCCATCATCCGGATAAAAATGCGATATGTACTGGTAGTAGAGCTCCTGGTTACTGAACATCAACAACACGTGTTTGCCGTAACCTTCATCGGACGCTATGCCCTGTAAACTCGACAGGATCCGCAACAAAGACCTTTCGAGAAAATTCGAAAGCAGTTCGACGTATCGATCATTCTCCGAGGAGACGACCAGAAAGTTGTCAGTTTCGACTAGACGGTATGATTCAGGCAGTTGATCCAGGACCGAATTAACCCACCTATTGGACCAATCACCCCATGCCGCCGCCCAGGTGTCTTCAGGCTCGGAGAAGACCCGTTCTGAAATTGAATCCCACCTTGGCCTTGGAAATCCGTCGATAATCGGAACGAGCTCTGCTGATTCGTTCAACTTAGATCCCTTCTTGCGAACGTGGCTTCTGATCAGCCGCCGCGAGTGTAGCGGACATGCAGCGGACCTCCGGCAGCGCCCAAATTCGGGCAGTCTCCAGGGTTAACCATCGGACACGGCTGAACATTGACCGTTATTTCGGCAATTGACTTAAAGAAGTCCGATAGACAGTAACCAGCCGAAAAAAACCAGGCCCGCCAAGGCAACCAGCGTGTAGTGAAGACGCGCCGTAAAGCCCCACCAACCTGAGCGCCACGCTATCGCCGCACAGGCAGACGATGCCAGCGCCCCCGCCAAAACAAGCCACGGGATGACCGCAATCCACTCGCTGCCTGCTGGAAGGCCAAATGCCAGAATGTAGGCATTATCCGACAACGTGCCGAAAACAATAGACACCAGCGCGCCCAGGTACGCCAGGCTGACTAAACCAACGAGCGCCGCCAACCATCGTGCCCGCCGAGGCGCCGAAGCGTGCACGACGGCCCGCCCGCGAATGCGCGCCCACGCCCAGGCAGAGGGCCATGCCACGATTGCGGACACCATTAAACCCACAGATATCGCAGCGACCAGAACCGAGGTTGGCAAACGATCACCGCCAAGCTGCTCCAAAAGGCGGGATCCGGCCGGTGTCATATTGACCTGTGTTATGAACGTCGGCGATGGAAACGTCGCTGTGCAGGACGTATCGAGTTTCTGGTCCGGAGCATTCAGAAACTCGCGAATCAGCTTCCTCGTGCATTCCCGGCTTGGTGACGGCGCATGACCGCCCCCAGGAACCACAACCAGTGTTCCGTTGGGCAAAGACGCCAGGGCGAGTCGTGCATCGCTTGGAGGCGTAATCGGATCGTAGTCCCCCGCGATCAGCAGTGCCGGTACATCGCTTTGCACCGGTAGGGCAAACTCCGCACCTGCTCGTAAGGGATGCCAGGCGTCGCAGAGCGACAGGTCGTCCCGGGCTTCGTTCCACAGATGCAGTTTCGGAAACGCCGCCCTGTCGATCTCTAAAGCCTCGCGTGTCGTTCGACCGACGCCTTCGAAACACTGCACCGCAAAACGAAGACCTTGTCTGACCTCGTGTGGGTCACGGACAAGCCCATTGGCCAGCGCCTGCAAAACGTCTTTATTGCCGGCGCCTACCTCGCGGACCAGGAGAGGCAGCAATTCGACGAAATCGCCGTCGTAAAGGCCTTGAAAGACACCGATCGCCATGAGCGTCCCGTCAACGACGATGCGGCCATCAGGAAACCGCCGTGTATCCGCCATGGTTAGTTCGACCGGCTCCGCCTCAAGTGCGTCCAGCATGGCGTAAAAATCTGCCTCAAGATTGGGAAACTCCGCAGCGCAGCTCGAATCTGCCGCGCAGCGATCAAACACAAGCTGCAACGAGCCGTCGAAATTTTCGTGCAGCCTGGATTCCGAGGCGTTGGGCGGGTAGACGGAGTCAATGACCACGCTGCGAATGCCTTCCGGTGCTTCACGAAGTGCCACCAGCGCAAGTCGGGTCCCATAAGAAACGCCCAGCAGGTTCCATTCGTCGATCCCCAGGGCAACCCGTAGATCGGCGAGATCCTGTGCGCTGGTCGCGCTGTTGTAGTGCGCAAAATCGATGCCCTCTTCAAGCACGGTCGCCCGGCAAGCCTCAATGGCCGCAAGCTCTTCGCGCCGTTGCTCGCTGGGGGTCAATCCATCGAAGGTTGGTGTCGTCAGCGTGACATCCAGCTCGCGACAGAACGCAGGATCCGAGAAACCCGTGCCGCGTTGATCGAAAAACACAAGATCCCGTTCCTCCCGGTACCGATTCCAGAACGCACTGTTTGCTCGCACCGGAACGCCCTGCACGGCTGCACCCCCAGGCCCTCCTGAGAGAAACACAAACGGATCCGGTTTCGGCGACTCCGAATACGACTCAAGAATCGCTACCGCCAAACGAAGCGTTCGAATCTCCGGCCTGGCACGATTCTCAGGAACCGTGAGATAGCCGCAGGTCACACCGGTGGTTTCCTCCGGCAACTCGAACGGGCATTCGGCGGGTTCAAATACCGGCGTGGCGGGCGCCAAAGCCGGGAACAGACCCAGCACGACAATCGCAAGAGCGATTCGCATTTTTGAAACCATCAATTGCTCCTACCGTGATGACCGGTCTCTGAGTCGGTCTGCATAAATAGTGTCCGCATCCGGTGTCGACCGGGTCGACGTCCTAATCGAAGAGCAGCTACAGGTTGGTCACGGCGGTTAAACCCAGACTGGCGAGAACCGTCGCTGCATCGTCCCCGTACACAAAGAGCTGGTGCAACACGCCGTCTTTTTCGTGGATGAGCCTGCCCAAAGTATCGCCCTGCGCGTTCTGCTCAACAAGAATGATGATTCGAAGCTCCTCACTCAGAAGCACGTCGATCGGCTTTGCCTGCGGGGTCCAGAAGTCAATCGCCGTTGAAGATGCGGTTGCGATCAGCGTCTTTTCATCCATCGAGAGGTTGCTGTCACAGTCAAGGCGCTTCGCAGCTTCGGTGTATTGCGCAGCATACGCACTTTGTTCCCACAGGCCGCCGGGCAGCTCGCTAATGCCGAGCCCTGATGCTATGTCGGTGAGCATTTGATTCGGCGCGTCATTCTCGGACGCGCCGTAACCCAAGACCTTGGATTCTTCGATGGAAACCAGCGCGATGGTGTAGTCATCACGCCTGAGCACCGTATCCGATGACAGATCAACGAAGTCGCCCTTTACGAACTTGCGGACAGTTACTTCACCGTCGACGATGTCGAGCAGCCGCTGCATGTCCACACAGCGTTCGTCACTCCAATAGCTGTCACAAGCTGCGAGGATGGGGAGTAGTGCGATGACGAGTGCGATGCGTCTTTTCAAGCGTTCGGTGGTCCTCGATTCGGGTTGGTCGCGGTGCGCCTCAGTCTACGGCGTATTCCCGGCGATTCATGCGCCGTCCGTTTCTTCTTGCAGTAAGCGCAGAATCTCAGTCGCTTCTTCCTGCAACGACGCAACTTGGGAGATTGCGACATTGGACCCCAGCGACAACAGGTTCAGGTGATTTTTCGTGGTCGGCATCAGGATGACCGGGTCGGTCTCTCGTCCGATCACCTCCATGTTGAGCGGGATGACGACGTCGGTCGCGACACTGGGCCAGAATATCTGCAGCGTGTAGTCGGCCAGGACGCGCTCTGTCTGTCTGAGGCTCTCCAGTCGGTTGACCCAGCTTGCGAGGTGAGATCTCAGGGTCGCGTTGCCAAGCAAGGTCAGGCGGTTGTCGTTGATCGCGCTAAGCAGGGCACCGGTCGGCGGGTAAGTTTCGTTGGGTGTGACCACCCAGTACCAATGCTCCGAAATCTCGGTTGTATCAACGCCCGTTATGCTGTCTTCGTCCAGCTCGCTGAGTCTCGATGCGCTGCGTTGGCGCTTGCGATGCGTGTCCATGGCCAGCTGCAGCTCGGCTTCAACCGCCTCGAATTCCTGGATTAGCGATGCCGCAAGCTCATCTCGCGATTGCGAGTCGACTCTCTCGTCCCACCAGCGTTCCAGGGCGAAGGCCAGCAAGATACTGACCGTGATAATCGCAACTTCAAAAACGGCCTGGTTGACTCGTTCGCGGTTTATTTTCATTGCCGAAAAGCCTGGTTGCGTCGTTGATCGACCGGTTGCTCGGGGCCAACCGTCGAAATCATAGCAGACGCCTTGGCCACTGATTCAGCGGGTTCCGTATAGCCAGCCATATCTGACCGGCGGGCTCAAGTCTCGACGCTTCGCCGACAAGCGAGCAAGCAGACATCACCCAACAAGCGGGTACGTTGTTCACTACTTCGAGGTAGTGCGCCTGTTCCGACGGGTTCGCATTCAAGCCGTCGTCGTCTTCGAAAACACGTTGATGATGACAACGCCCGTTACGATAAAACCAATGCCCACCAACGCGGCAGCATCCAGCATCTGTCGAAAAACGACGGCGCTGATCAGCGTAATCAAGGCGATGCCGACACCGGACCAGATGGCGTAAGTAATGCCCACCGGGATGCTGCGCAACACCATCGACAGGCAATAGAATGCCGTGCCGTAACCGACGACTACAATCAGGCTCGGCAGCCACTTGGTAAATTCCTCGGAGGCTTTCAATGCGGAGGTCGCGATGACCTCGGCGATTATGGCGATTGCCAGGAAGGTGTAGGCCATCGTGTGCGTTGTCCTCTGGTGCATTCGTGACGGGTCACCAGGAAAGGGTGCCCGGCCGTTGTTTTCAGCGACCGAACCCGTTGCTGGCTTTGCGATTGCCATACTAGCCCCTATGCCGGGGCGAGCAAATTATGTGAAGCACGCTCGCCCGGCTGCGTTGAGCTGGTAATCTTGCGAATTATCTCTGGCTGGCGAGTTTCCATGATGAAACGGTTTCTAATCCCTGTTGGTCTTGTGCTTGCGGGTTGCGGTAGCGGTGGCAGCAGCTTCAACGAGCCGGGCTTTGAACCGCCGACCGCGCCAGCA
>JBCDJX010000153.1:0-5468 GCA_038747355.1 Pseudomonadota bacterium
CGTCAGAACTGACGAGGAAAGCCGATGAAAAGCGTGTCATTACGACTGTTTGCAGCGTTTGTATGGGTAGCCACGAGCGCGTCCTCGCACGCCGACACACCGCACAACCACGCCGAGACGGTGCGCGCGTTCATGCAGGCGTTTAACGCGCATGATGCAGCCGCGATGACGGCGCTGGTTGCCGACGACGTCCAGTGGCTATCGATAAAGGGTTCAACCACCACCGTCGAACTCGAGGGACGATCCAATCTGGCTGACGCGATGAAGGGCTATTTCGCCGCATGCACAAGCTGTCGTTCGACCATTAAGCGACTGATGCCCAGCGCCGAGCGAGTCAGTGTGCTCGAGGAGGCGAGTTGGGAGGGATCAAACGGCCCGCAGTCACAGCAGTCGATGGCGGTCTATGAGTTCACCGGTTCGTTAATCCAGCGGATCTATTACTTCCCCGAGGAGCGACAAGCGGACGCCGGGGACTCTGCGTCGCCCTGAATCGGCGTCAGTCACCTACGTGGACAGTATCGCCCACGGCAACCACGCCGGGACGAGACACCGTCGCGTAGACCCCGAAGTTCAGGCCCAACTGGCGGCCGATGGTGGTGAGGATGTCGGGCTCGTTGGGCAAGTCACCTTGCGCGAGCGTCGTCATTACGCAGCGCTCCGTGTTGGCTATAACCTCGAGTTGAACCGAGCCCAGCGACAGCGTCTTGCCGATCCAGCTGCTTTCGACCGGGTCCTCGCCGTCACAGGCAACCACGACATTCGCCCGAAACCTGAGCGGGTCGATCGTCGCGCCCGGAAGCATTGACTGCAGCCAGCCGAGCGACGCCGTGCTGATGACGTGGATCGCTGCGGCGTCGAAATGCGAAACGGCCTGTTCCCTGGCGACCGTGACCGGCTGCCCGACAATGTCGGATACCCGTGCATCGGTGGCCGCCTCGCCTACGGCCATGTCTGCGCCGTCCGGGAACACAATCCTCGCTTCGTCGCCTCGCAGGTAGGCCCGCATGCTGAAAAGGCCGGGCAACTTTGCGAAACGGCGGGTCGACTTGTGGCTGCCGAACTTGCCGGCCTGGTCTGTAACGGCAAAGAGGCGGTCTGATTCCACGCCGCGAATGCCGATCTCGAGATGTTGCTGGCTTTCACCGAGCAGCGACTTGACGGGGAAGCGGTAGAGCTTCTCCACGTGTCCGAGAACCGAATTCGCATCAGTCATGCTGAAAGTCTAACGAATCACACGGCGACGTTGTCTGAAATGTCTGCCGCCATGCCGTTGCCGGTCACCGACGTCAGGGTATTCCATGACGGTGTTTCGCACGCCGGCAGCTGTGCGTTAGGATGCCCGCCTCACTTCACTCGGAGAGTTCGTATGCCAGTTCTGCGAGCCGCCTCAATTCTTTCCTTGCTTGCCATCGCCAACGTCGGTACCGCTGACGATACCCGGCTACTGCGATTCCCGGACATCCACGAAGATCGGGTCGCCTTTGTCTACGCCGGCGACATTTACACCGCGTCCTCAAACGGCGGTGACGCAATACGACTCACCTCGCACGAAGGCATGGAGTTGTACCCCAAGTTCTCGCCCGACGGCTCGCAGATCGCGTTTTCCGCGGAATACAACGGGACCCGGCAGGTCTACGTGATGCCGTCCACCGGCGGTACGCCGACTCAGTTGACCTGGTACAACGATGTCGGTGCCATGCCGCCGCGCGGCGGCACCGACTACCGGGTGCTCGACTGGTCGCGGGATGGCGAGCATGTGCTGGTGCGCGCTAACCGACTGCCGTGGGGTCAGCGCATGGGCCGCTATCACCTGGTTCCCGCGGACGGCGGTGATGAGTTTCCGCTGCAGATACCGGAAGGCGGCGGCGGTATGTTTTCGCCGGACGGCAGCAAGGTGGTTTACACGCCCATCGACCGCGAGTTTCGAACCTGGAAGCGCCATCGCGGCGGCCGCGCGCAGGACGTCTGGGTCTATGACCTCGACAACAGCACGTCGACGCAGCTCACTGATCACCCCGCAACAGACCAGCAACCCGTGTGGGTGGGCGATGAGATCTTTTTCACGTCCGACCGCGATTACACGCTGAACCTGTATCGCCATACGGATGAAGGACCCGTTGCAGTAACCGAGCACGACGATTTTGACGTCCTGTGGGCCAGCGCAGGACCCACCGCGGTTGTCTACGAAAACGGCGGATGGCTGTATCGTTTTGATCCTGCCAGCGGAGCGTCCCGCAAACTCAGCATCACGGTGCGTGGCGACCGACCGGCCACGTTGCCAAAAGTCGTCGAAGCGGCGGACTTCATTGAAGCGGCCGATCTTTCCCCGGCGGGCAATCGCGTCCTGTTTACGGCTCGTGGCGAACTGTTCAGCGCGCCGGCGACCGAAGGCCCGATCAGGAATCTCACGCGCTCGCCCGACACGCGCGAAATCAACGCCAGTTGGTCTCCGGACGGCAAGCAGTTCGCCTATTTGTCCGATGCCAGCGGTGAATACGAAATCTGGGTGCGCCCGGTTGGTGGCGGCGATGCTCGCCAGGTGACCCGTGATGGTGAGATCTGGCGTTTCGCGCCCGTCTGGTCCCCGGACTCCAGCCTGCTGCTGTTCGGTGACAAGAAGCAGCGACTGAATATTGTCGATGTCGGCAACGGTCGAACGACGGTCGTGGATTCGTCGGTCCGCAATAACATCACGGACTACGGCTGGTCGCCCGACAGCGGCTACGTCACCTACATCAAGAACAACGATCTGGGCATGGGTAACGTCTGGGTCTACTCGCTTGACGACAAACGTGCGCGTCAGGTGACGTCCGACCTCACCAGTGAGCGCGAGCCCACTTTTGATCCGCAAGGTCGTTACCTCTATTTCCTGTCGTCGCGTGACCAGGATTTGCAGTTCAGTTCCATCGAGTTCAATTACATGGTGACGAACTCGACCCGGGTTTACGCCGCACAGCTGAACGACGACCAGCCGGCGCTGTTCTTGCCGCAGAGCGACGAGGTTGCGCAAAGCGGTGGAGAGGAACAGGCTTCCGAGGACAGCGAAGACAGCGTTGCCGCGGTAAACGTTCGCATCGACTTCGAGGGCATGGAAGACCGCGTGGTCGCCCTGCAATCCGGGGGCGGCAACTACGCAAATCTCGCCGCCGCTGCCAAAGGCCCGGTGTATGTCGCCAGCGAGAACGGCGACAACCGCGTTGTGATGTTCGACCTCGAAAAAGAGGAAGAGGCCACCGTGCTCGAAGGTGTAGGCAGCTTCTCGCTGTCGGACAACGGAGAGAAGGTCCTGTTCAATGCCGGTGGCGCGTACGGCATCGCCGACCTTGCGCCCAAGCAGGATGCGGCCAAGGGTAAACTCGATCTCGCCAGCATGGAGCTGCTGGTCGATCCGACCGTCGAGTGGCAGCAGATGTACGTCGATGGCTGGCGAATTCTGCGTGACTGGTTTTACGACCCGAATATGCACGGCCAGGACTGGGACGCGATTCGTGATCGCTACGCACCGCTGGTCGAGCACGTCGCACATCGTGCGGACCTCGACTACATTTTCAGCGAGATTGCCGGTGAAATGAACGCCGGTCATATCTACGTGCAGACTGGCGACCAGCCATCCGTCGAGCGCCGCAGCGGCGGCCTGCTAGGCGCAGAAGTCGAACGCGCCGGCGACGCGTATCGCATCACGCACATTTTCAAGGGTGAAGCCTGGCAGTCCACGTTCTACTCGCCGCTGGCCGTGCCGGGTATTGATGTTGCGGTTGGCGACTACATCATCGCCGTGAACGGGGTTGCTGCATCCGAGGTGCAGAACTTCTACCAGCTACTCGAGAACACCGGTGGCGACGTTGTGACGCTGACCGTCAACGACCGACCGTCGGCCAGAGGCAGTCGCGACGTTATGGTCCGCACGGTGACGCGCGAAACCCAGCTGCGTTACTTCGACTGGGTTCAGGACCGCGCTGCTCGCGTCGAGGCACTCTCGGGTGGCCGTATCGGCTACGTGCACCTGCCCAATACGGCGGGCGGTGGCAACCGTGAACTGTTCAAGCGGTTCATGCCGCAAATGAACAAGGACGCACTGATCATCGACGCGCGCTACAACGGCGGCGGTTTCATCCCCGATCGCATGATCGAGCTGGTTGCACGCAAGCCGTTGAACTACTGGAAGCGCCGCGGGCTTGAGCCACAGGCGACGCCGGCGTTTTCGCACACCGGCCCCAAGGCCACACTGATCAACGGGTATTCGTCGTCCGGCGGCGATGCGTTCCCGTACTACTTCCGCAAACTCGGGCTCGGTCCGCTGATCGGCACACGTACCTGGGGTGGGCTCATCGGCATCTCCGGTAACCCCTCGTTGGCAGACGGCGGCAGCCTGATCGCGGCAACCTTCCGCTTCATGGACACCGACAATGCGTGGGCGGTAGAGAATGAAGGCGTGTCACCGGATATTGAAGTCATCGACCGACCGGAGCTCGTGGCTGCGGGCCAGGATCCGACACTGGAAGCGGCCGTAAAGCACCTGCTGGCCGAGCTGGAGAACAACCCGCCGGTCGAGGTCAAGGCACCGCCGGCGCCGACGGAATTCTAGCTGGATCCGCGGGTGAGTCGCAGCGGGTGCGGCTCACCCTTCCGATCACCCGGGGCAGATGGGTATCGACGCGCGGGTGATTCATGACCATAGTGTCTTCCATTGGAAGTTCACGGGAGTTCGATAGTGAGTGACGCGCTCTGGCTGTTCGTTGGCTTACCGCAGTGGTTCTTTCTGAACCTCCTCGAACCGCTGGCTGTCGTTCCGTTATCCGTGGTCCCCTTTATCGGCATCGTCTGCCTGGCGATTGGTGCGGTGTTAGGTCTTCGAAAACGCGCCCGGTCACTCTGGAAATTCGCACTGCCGGTGCTGGCAAGCCATGTGCTGGTCGCTGTCTCGGGTCTGTTCAGAGGTGCACTTGACGGTTCTCAGGTGCCGGCCGTCGTTGCGGTCTTTCTGGCGATTATTCTGGGCTGGTCTTCGTTGCTGGTTTTCAAGGCGAAAGGGTCTCGGCTGGCGGCAGGTTTTCTCGCCCTGTTCACACTGTCCTACGCTGCCTTCGCCGCGTTTATATCCGGGATGTCGTTTACGGACACGTGGCTCTGAGAGATGCCCGGATTTGTTGCCCCCTCGTCCCGACGCCCGGGAACGGGTGCGGCTAATTCGAAGTCTCGGAGCGACCCATGACCGACGATCTGAGATGGGTCTACTGGTGTCGCTCTCGCGGGTTCGGCATTCGGAAAGCGACGAAGACAAGCCAATCTCGATAAGGAGCGGCGGGATACGATTTCAATGCAAGAGAGTGGCGTGTTCGGGCGCGAACCGCCTTCAGATGGCTGGCCTTAATGGCCCAGGTTGTTTCTCTGATTTTTGAGAAATTCTGGTGTCCGCTCCTGGCCGAAAGCCGCCGCCTACGGCCGCGAAAGGCGACAGGCTACAACGC
>JBCDJX010000154.1:0-5327 GCA_038747355.1 Pseudomonadota bacterium
TGGCAGGAAATTGGCGGCAGCGCCGGCGCCGACGATGCCGATCAAAGCCACCGGGACGAACCACGTCGGGTGCGGTATCAGGATCATCTGGCTAACGGCACCGGCCAGTACGAAGCTGGTAATGACCGAGGAAAAATACACCGGTTTCAGGTCACCGATACGCAGTGCAACGGCAATTCCGGCGACCACTCCCAGAGCCCACGCCAGCGCAACAAACAGCACAGCGCCCAGCGGCAGCGTGGCCATGTAATTTGCCAAGCCCTCGCTGTCCTCGAAATCGATGTCCGCCTCGACCGGGAAAACCACGTGGCCGAGCGCTTCGACCAGCATGATGGTCAGTATCGCGGCAGCGATACCGAGCAGGTAGGCGAGGGCGTTTCGTCGCATCAGTTGTCTCCGCGGTTGCGTTCGGCCAGCGCGCGCTTGATCCGCGCACCTAGCTCGTTCGCCTCGCGGGCGACGCGTTTGGTGTCGATCGTCATGAAGCTGCCGTCCTGCATCAGCAGCTGGCCGTCAACGATAACCGTCTCGACATCCTGTTCGTCGGTGACATACACGAGGTGAGACACCACGTCATACGTGGGGACGTGATGAACGTCATCGAAGGCGACCTGGATCAGGTCGGCACGCTTGCCCACTTCGATGGAGCCGGTGACGTCGCCGAGGCCGATGGCGGTTGCCCCGTCGGTTGTCGCCATGCGCAGCACGGTTTCTGCCGGCAGCGATTCCGGGTTCATCGTGTCGACTTTGGCGAGCAGCGCGGCAAGTCGCATTTCTTCCCACATATCAAGATCGTTGTTGCTCGCGGTACCGTCCGTGCCGATCCCCATGCGGACGCCGGCGTCGAGCATCTTCGGCACCGGCGAAACACCGGAGGCGAGCTTCATATTGGAGGTGGGATTGTGGATGACGCCAACCTGACGTTCGGCAAGGATGCCGATTTCCTCGTCGGTCGGCCAGACCACGTGTGCGGCGATCGTCGGGCCATCCAGGAAGCCGATGTCGTCAAGCATGTGGATGCTGGTTGTGCCGTAGTTGTCCTTCGAGTATTGCAACTCGAACGGAGACTCGGAGACGTGGATGCTGATCGGGGCACCGAACTCGTCGGCCGCTTCGCGCGTCGCGGCGAGTTGCGCTCGATTGAGCGTGTAGTTGGCGTGCGGTCCGAGGATCGGTGTGATGCGCGAGTTACGCTTGTGCCAGCGTTCGAGGAAACCGCTGCCCTTGCGCAATGAGTCGCCGGCGTCCTCGGCATCCGGGCTGCGCTGGTCGATCACCGTGGACGAGATCAGCGCGCGCAGGCCGCAATTTTCGACGACGGTGGCAATTGTGTCCGGGTAGTAATACATGTCGACAAAGGTCGTCGTACCGCCGCGGATCATCTCCCAGCAGGCGAGCTCGGTGCCGATGCGCACGAATTCCTCGTCAACGAATTGCACTTCGGCGGGGAAAATATAGTTGTTCAGCCAGACCATGAGGGCGAGGTCGTCGGCGAGTCCGCGCAGCAGCGTCATCGCCGCATGCCCGTGGCCGTTGACGAGGCCCGGCATCAGGACGCGGTTATCGCCGCTGAGCACAGAATCTGCGTCCCAGTGGTCGAGGATCTCATCCTGCGGGCCGACGGCGACGATAACGCCATCGTCGACCACCACAGCACCGCGGGCGATGTGGGTGTTTTGCTGATCGAAGGTGACGACGTGGTCGCCGAGGATAATGAGGTCGGCATCGCCGGCCAGGGCGGCGTTTGCCGCGAAGAAAAGCACGAAAAAGCGCTGTATGATTCCTGTCATTCCAGTTCCTTTTCGCGGTCATTGTAACACGTGCAACAAAAATCCGACCAGCATGGAAACCTTACCCGTATTTGACGCGCCCGAGGGCGGACAGCTCAGCGATGCGATGCTCGCGGCGTACGACGAAGCCGGTGTCATCATCCTGCGCAATTTCGTGGACCCGGACACCTGCGACCGGCTCCGGGCCCGTGCACTCGAACTTGTCGACGACTTCGACCCGCAGTCCGTGCGTCACGTGTTTTCCACGCTGACCCAGGAGCAGATCGACGACAGCTACTTCAACGAATCCGGCGACAAGATTCGCTTCTTTTTGGAGGACGATGCCTTCGACGCCTCCGGCGAGCTGCGCCAGACGAAGGAAAACAGCCTCAACAAAATGGGTCACGCGATGCACGATCTCGACCCCGTATTCGAGGCGTTTTCGCATTCGGACGAGCTTGATGTCATCGCGCGGCGGCTGGGACTGTCGGACCCGGGTGTGATCCAGTCGATGTATATCTTCAAGCCGCCGCGCATCGGTGGTGAGGTTATTTGTCACCAGGATTCCACGTTCATTTACACCGAGCCCGAGACCTGCATCGGCTTCTGGTTTGCACTGGAAGACGCGACACTCGAGAACGGCTGTATGCATTTCATACCCGGGGCACACAAAAAGCCGCTCAAACAACGTCATTTCCGTCAGGCGGATGGCAGCTTTCAAACCGTCGAACTCGACTCGACGCCGTGGCAGGAAGACCGCAAGCTGCCCGCGCCGGCCGCCAAAGGCGATCTCGTGATTTTCAATGGCCGCGCGCCGCACCTGTCAGGCGCGAATCACTCGGACAAGTCGCGACACGCCTACACGCTGCACGCGATCGACCGGGCGGCGCATTACCCGGCCGAGAACTGGCTGCAACGCAGCGAGCTGCCGCTCCGGGGCTTTCAGACCTCGTAAGCACGATGCTGTTTACCGACGTCATTCGCAGCAAGCGCGACGGTGGTTCGCTGAGCCCGCAGCAGATACAGCTGCTGGTCAACGGGCTGGCTGACCAGAGCATTCCGGCAGAACAGGTTTCCGCGCTCGCGATGGCGGTCTTTTTTAACGGCATGTCGTTCGACGAGGCAGCGATGCTGACCAGGGCGATGGCCCGCTCAGGGACGGTACTCGACTGGTCGACCGAGGGTCTGGACGGACCGGTGGTCGACAAACACTCGACCGGCGGCGTTGGCGACAAGGTGAGCTTCTTGCTGGCGCCAATCGCCGCCGCTTGCGGCTGCTATGTGCCGATGATTTCGGGCCGCGGGCTCGGCCACACCGGCGGCACGACCGACAAGATCGAGAGCATCCCCGGCTACGAGTCGGCCCCGGATTTCGACCGTTTTCGCAAAGTGGTGCGCGATGTTGGCGCCAGCATTATCGGCCAGACCGCCGACCTGGCTCCCGCGGACCGTCGCCTGTACGCCATCCGCGACGTCACCGCGACCGTCGAATCGGTGCCGCTGATCACGGCGTCCATCCTCTCGAAAAAGATTGCGGCCGGCCTGCAGGGCCTGGTCATGGACGTGAAGTGCGGTAGCGGCGCCTTCATGGATACGCCGGACAAGGCGAGGGCGCTGGCCAGCAGCATCATCAACACGGCGAACGCGGCCGGGCTGACCACGCACGCGCTGATCACCGATATGAACGACGTACTTGGCTACAGCGCCGGTAATGCACTGGAAATTGCCGAGTGCGTGCGTTTTCTGAACGGCGACGCTCGCGAAGCGCGACTGCAGGAGGTGGTTATCGCCTTGACGGCAGAGATGCTGCTGATCGGCGGTGTCGCGGCCGATCGTGACGCCGCCGCTGAGCGCTGCCGAGCCGCTGTCGACAGCGGACGGGCGGCCGAGGCCTTCGCGCGTATGGTCGCGGCGATGGGCGGACCGACTGATTTCGTCGAGCGTTACGCGGACTATCTCGTCACAGCACCGGTTACCCGCGCCGTGCACGCTGACGGTGTACTGGTGGCCATGGACACGCGCGGTGTCGGCAACGCTATTATCGAACTGGGCGGCGGGCGCCGACAGGTCGGCCAGCAACTCGATCTGTCGGTCGGCTTTGAGAACGTTGCGCCGCTGGGGACTTCACTGGATACGGAGCGTC
This sequence comes from Pseudomonadota bacterium, assembly GCA_038747355.1. Lineage (GTDB taxonomy): Bacteria > Pseudomonadota > Gammaproteobacteria > Steroidobacterales > Woeseiaceae > UBA1847. The sequence goes on from JBCDJX010000154.1 coordinate 3,913, forward strand.
CGCTCGCGATCATTCATGCCGCCAGCGAGGCCGATGCCAACAAGGCGGCCGAGCTGCTGCTAGCCGCCTGTGAATTCGAAACCGCGGTGCCTGAGACGACCGGCATGGTTCGCGAGATTCTGCATGCCGAGCTGGTATAGTCGGGTCACCGGCGGCAATAACAAAAACAACAAGCGGGGAATCTCATGCAGGAAAAACTGATCGGGCTGGCGGGTATCGTCGTCCTCATCGGCATCGCCATCGCGTTTTCCACCAATCGCCGGGCGATCAACCTGCGCATTGTTGCAGCGGCGTTTGCCGTCCAGGTTGTGATCGCCGCGCTGGTGCTCTACGTCGACGCCGGTCGCGCCGCAATCGACTGGTTTAGCGGCGGCGTGCTCGCGGTGATCGACTATTCCCGCGAAGGTATCAACTTCATGTTCGGACCGCTGGCAAATACCGAGGTCATCGGTTTCAGCTTTGCGATCAACGTCCTGCCGATCGTGATCTTTTTCTCGGCGCTGATGTCGGTCATGTATCACCTGCGCATCATGGAATACCTCGTACGCATCGTGGGTGGTTTCCTGCACAGGGTTATCGGCACCGGCACCATCGAGTCGATGAATGCAGCGGCGAATATTTTCGTCGGCCAGACCGAGGCGCCGCTGGTCGTCAAACCCTACCTGAAGAGCCTGACCGAACCGCAGTTGTTTGCGGTGATGTGTTCCGGCGTTGCATCGATCGCCGGTACCGTGCTCGCGGGCTACGTCGGGCTCGGCGCGCAGATCGAATACCTGTTGGCCGCCAGCTTTATGGCGGCGCCCGGCGGCCTGCTGATGGCCAAACTGTTAATGCCGGATGAGTCTGCCGCGTCCGGCGGGCCCGAGAAACTGACCATGGAGCGCAGCCAGGCACCGAACGTCATCATGGCGGCCGGCAACGGCGCGTCCGACGGCCTGAGACTGGCGGTCAATATCGGCGCCATGCTGGTGGCCTTTGTCGGCCTGATCGCCTTGTTCAACGGTGTCGTCGGCGGCCTGTTCGGACTGGTTGGCGTGGAGGGCATCACACTGCAGCTGATCCTAGGCAAGCTGTTCCAGCCCCTCATGTGGCTGCTCAGCATTCCCTGGGCGGAGGCTGAAGTCGCGGGATCGCTGTTTGGGCAGAAAGTGATTCTTAACGAGTTTGTCGCCTTCCTCGACTTCGCCAACGTGAAGGAATCACTGAGCCCGCGCAGTGCGGCGATTATTACCTTCTCGCTGTGCGGCTTTGCCAACCTGTCGTCGATCGCGATCCTGCTCGGCGGCCTCGGCGTGCTGGTACCTGAGAAGCGCGACCTGATCGGCAAGTACGGCCTGCGCGCCGTGCTCGCCGGCTCCCTGTCCAATCTGATGAGTGCGGCGCTTGCCGGCCTGATGCTGCCCGCCGTGATGTAA
>JBCDJX010000155.1:0-5283 GCA_038747355.1 Pseudomonadota bacterium
CCCGATGCATAGTCATCACGCTCGAGCCGGACAAGTTCCAGCGGTTTGCCGAGCGCGAAGTGGGGATCCTGCTGGCTACCGAGCAGCTCAGGGACCTGCCCCAGTTCAGTGATCCGGACATTTGTCAGGCCGCGGTCATGCTCATGGAAACGCTGGCCTCGGAGCTGCCGGGCTCGGCCGTGATGTACGAGAGCCTGGCCCGCATTTTTCTCGTCAAACTGATTCACCAGTACGGCGTCGAGCGCGACGAGGAGATTCTTTTCTCCAAGCGTTTCACGGCCCGCCATTACCAGCGCGTGCTGGGCTTCATCGCCGAGCACTTTGCCCAGGTGATCACTGTCGAGGCACTCGCAAAGGAAGCCGGCCTGAGCCCGTCGCACTTTGCGCACGTGTTTAAAGCCACGATCGGCGTCAGCCCGATGCAGTTCGTTACCAGCTATCGGCTGGAGCAGGCGCGAAAGCGCCTAGCGGATATCGAGTTGCCCATCATCGACGTCGCGCTTGCCTGTGGCTTCTCGGACCAGGCTCACTTCTCCCGGGTCTTCAAGCAAAACGAGGGGCTCACGCCCTCGCAGTACCGAAAAACACTCGCCGACTGAGTGCGCGTCGGCAGAGCCGCCGCAGAATCCGTCAAACGATTCGGAGTCCTGTGCAATCCGCCGCGGGCTCGTCTCCCTAGTCTGTGGCCATGTTTTGGACACGCTGTAAGGAGACTCAAGTGACCCGACTGATTGCACTGATCGTTTTTCTCATCGTTTTACTACCTGACTTTTCGGAGGCTGCTATGAAGCGGACCGTAAGCTTTGACAGCGCCGGCCAGACCCTGACCGGTGATCTCTATCTGCCGGACAACTACGAAGACGGCACACGTTTGCCCGGCGTCGTTGTCACCGGCGCCTGGACGTCGGTGAAGGAGCAGATGCCCGGCACCTACGCCGCCGAACTGGCGGATCGTGGCTTTGCCGCCCTCGCGTTTGACTTCCGCGGCTGGGGGGCATCGCCGGATGCCGTCCAGTTTCTCGAGGACCCGACACGAAAGACTGACGACATCGTTGCGGCGATCGAGTTTATGGCGACGCGCGATGAAGTTGATCCCGCTAGTCTTGCCGGTCTCGGTATTTGCGCATCCGCCGGCTACATGAGTGACGCCGCGCTGCAGAGCCCGAAGATCAAGGCGCTGGCCCTGGTCGCTCCATGGCTGCACAACGCCGCAATTGTCGATGCCGTCTATGGCGGCCAGGACGGTGTGAGTGCATTGATTGCAGCCGGCCGCGACGCCGAAGCACCGGATACCCCCGTGGTCATCGAAGCGGCGAGCGCCACCAACGAGCAGTCGCTGATGTTCGGCGCGCCCTACTACACAGAAACTGACCGCGGTCTGATCGCCGAGTACGACAACCGGTTCAACGTCGCCTCCTGGGAACCGTGGCTCACCTACGACGCCATCCAGACCGCGCACAAGCTCGACAAACCGACGTTGCTGGTGCATTCCGACGCCGCGGCCATCCCGCAGGGTACGAAGCAGTACGCCGAGATCATGGGCGACAACGCCGAGACGATCTGGCTGGACGGCGTCACACAGTTCGATTTTTACGACCAGCCGGCGGCCGTCACAACGTCCGCTGACGCGGTGGCAAGGCACTTTGCCAGTGAGTTGAGTCGATGAGCACGGCGCGCGCACTGGGAGGACTGATACTCATGACACTGTTTGCCTACAACGCGGCGCACAGCTCGCCGCAGGATATCGCCGCCATCGAAACCATCGTCGAGAGCGTGGGTACACTCGCCGACCGCGGCAATTTCGACGCGCTGGAAACGCTGTACGCCGATGAAGTGCTCATGGATTACACCTCACTCGCCGGTGGCGAGCCCGAGCTCAAGAGCCCGCAGGGCATCATGAGCGAGTGGGCGGCCACGCTGCCCGGCTTCGACCGGACGCGCCATCGGCTGGACAATATCCGGGTCGAGCTGGCCGGCGACACCGCGGTCGCCACGACAGACGTGGTCGCTGATCACTTCGTCGGTGAGCTGTACTGGCAGGTCAGCGGTCACTACCGCTATGAGCTCGCTCGATTTGACGGAGACTGGAAAATCATTGCGCACCGCTTCACGCTGACCGACGAGAAGGGTACGCGAGAGGTTTTTGGCCCGGCCATCGAGAAGGCAAAAACCTCACCGGCGCCGTATCTCCAACGTCAGCATACCCGTGAGGCGGTGCTGCGCTTCCTGAGGGCGCTGGAAAACGAAGACATGGCAGAACTGGAATCGGTGTTTGCGGAAAACGCCGTCCAGGACATGCCGTATTCACCACAGGGTCACCCGAAACGCGTGGCGGGTCGAGCGGCTCTCGTCGCCTTGTACGCCGGCTGGCCGGACAACGCCGAGAACGCGGACTTCACGTCTGAGCTGGTGTTCTACCCGATGCAGGATGCGTCAATGGTGTTCGCCGAATTCAAGGGTCGCGTGGATGTGGTGCCCACCGGTCGAGAATATCGCCAGACCTACGGTGGTCTGTTCCATGTCGTCGACGGAGAGATCACCTTGTTTCGCGAGTACTACGATCCACAGCCGTTCGCCTGGGCGTTCGGCCTGGATTAGTCCGCAAGGATCGCCCGGCCCGTATCGGCGCTGCCGATACGGGCTTATTGCAGCGCCTTCAGGGCCGCAAACTCGCCACCGGCGTCCGCCAGCGCCTGCAGGGACCCTCGCTCCACCGCCTCGCCGGCTTTCATCACGATAATGCGGTCCGCATTGCGAATCGTTGACAGGCGATGCGCGACGATAAAGGTGGTGCGCCCCTGCACCAGCGTGTCGATCGCCTCCTGCACTTTCTTCTCTGTGATCATGTCGAGCGACGAGGTGGCCTCGTCGAGGATGATGATCTTTGGGTCACGCATCAGCGCGCGGGCGATCGCGATGCGCTGGCGCTGGCCGCCCGACAGGCGGACACCGTTTTCGCCGATGGCGGTATCGAGCCCTTCCGGCAGGTCGGCCACCACCTCTTCGAGGCGAGCCGCCTTGACCACGTCGCGCAGGCGTTTTTCGTCCGGGCTTGGAATGCCATAGCAGATGTTGTCTCGCATCGAGCCCGAGAACAGCAGGACGCTTTGTGTCACCACCGCGAGACTCTGCCGCCACGCCTGAAGATCGAGCTCTCGCTGGTCGACGCCGTCCAGCAACACGCGACCTTCCTGGGCGTGAAAGAAGCCGGTGATCATATTCATGATGGTCGACTTGCCGGAACCGGATTCGCCGACGAAGGCGATGCACTCACCGGGCTGCGTGACGAAGGACAGGTTTTTCACGGCCCAGCCGTCACCGTAGCTGTAGCTGACGTCGTCAAACTCGACGCGACCCTGAACATCGGCAACACGGACCTTCGCGTGGCTGGATTCAAGTTCCTCCTCGGAGAGAATTGCCGACAGCCCGTTTAACGATGCCAGTCCCTTGGTGACGTAGGGCACCATCAACAGGACGTCGGTGACGCTCGTGACGATGAGCCCGAACAGGAACTGGTAAAGCACGACTTCGGCCACGGTGATCACACCGCGTGTGGCGAGGACGCTGGTGAACACCAGGCAAATCACCTGCGTGACCTGCAGCGTGACCCAGGTCGACGACTCGAACACCGCGTTCAGGCGGTCGAGCCGGTGGCCTTTGCGGTGGATCTGCTTCAGGTTTTGCTCGACGCGGGTGATTTCCTGCTGCTCGAGCCCGTGCGCCTTGGTCACCGGGATCATGTCGATCATCTCGCTGACCGACGAGGACATGTCCTCCACCTCTTTTCGAAAGCGCTGATTACGCTCGCTCAGGCGGTTGCGGAAGAAGCCGATCATCGCAAACGACAGGGGCGCGGCCACCAGGTAGAAACCCAGCACGATCGGCTCCTTGATGAGGGTGACCACGACGGCAAAACCGATCATCAATACGATATCGAAGCCACGCACGAGGACCAGTCGCACCAGGTTTTCCACTTGCTCCACGTCGCGTAGCACTTTGGCCTGCAGCTCGCCGGATTGTTTGCGATGGTGATAGGTCATCGTCAGGTACTGCAGCTGTCGGATCAAAGCGGTGCGCAGCCGTTGTTCGAGATCCCGAATGTGCTTCGACACCATGTGCATGAACAGCGTGTGCGACGGGATGTTACCGAGCTGGAATGCGAGCAGTACGAGCGCAGGCCCGAGGATGACGGTCAGCGGCGGATCCGACGGGTCCGACAGCGTGGCGATCGTATGCTCGATGAACATCGGCAGCATCAGCAACGGCGACGCCTTGATCGCATAAATCAGCACGATGACCAGGCCGCGCAGCGGGCGGATGCCGAGCATGCTGACGAGCACACGCTTCGGCCGCTCGGCCCAGGCCTGGCTCGAAATCGCTGAGTGCTCAGTCGGTGTCGTCATTGGCGGCTTCCTGTCGTCAAGGCGACCGTCATTTCGCAATAACGATCGGCTTGTCGACCACGAGTATCGGCATGTTGGCATGCGCCACGCGCGGCTCGTCGTCTTCGGCGTAGGCAAACAAGCGATACATGCCCGGCGCCGGCGCGGTGATCTCGGTCGCGGCGGCCGACGTATCGGCGATAACGCTGTCGAGGCTCGCAATCGGCTCTTCGTAGTCACCGCCCTCGGATGTTGCCGCGCTCTCTTTCTTCAGCTCCCAGCGGTACGTGACGTTGCCGTCCTCCGGGTCCGAAACCTCGAACGCTACCGCGTAAGTCTTGCCGGCCATCAGCACGATGCTGTTTCTGCCGTTTTTGCCATCCACCAGCAGCCCCTTAACCCGCGGCGTGCGATTGGCCGGCCACTCGCCGGTCCAGGCAAACTGCATGGCATCCACGGCTTCGGTCTTGTGTCCCTCCTCGGTGAGCATGCCGAACCAGGTTGGTGTGCGTTCCTGCTTCTGGCCCCAGTAGAACACGTAGGAGCCGATGATCTGGCTCTCGAGCGGCTCGATCACTTCCTGATAAGCGCGCAGGAAAATATCCGCCTTTTGCGAACTTGTGGTCTCGAACGGCACGTCCCAGTCCGTCTTCTCCATCTCCCACCAGCCGATGGCACCCCATTCGGTGATCATGAACGGGTGCTCGAAGGCCTGCGCCTTCAAGTTGTCCCCAAGCCCGAAAATGCTGCCGTAGAGCTGGAAACTGATGAAATCCAGCGCTGGCGCCCGGTCCAGGATCGCTTCGTTCACCGCCGGATGGAAACCGGCCGTGGTTGTCGTCACCGGGTGATACGGGTCGACGTCATGGATCATCTCGGCAACGTCGTTCACCGCGTCCCA
>JBCDJX010000156.1:0-5253 GCA_038747355.1 Pseudomonadota bacterium
AACTCGACCTTCTCGAACTGATGCTGGCGGATCATGCCGCGCGTGTCCTGCCCGTGCGAGCCGGCCTCAGAACGGAAACACGGCGTGTGCGCCGTCAACCGGAGCGGCAACTCGCCCACGTCGAAAATGCGGTCCCTGCCGAGGTTGGTCAGTGGTACCTCCGCCGTCGGTATCAGGTAAAACGGACGCTCGGTCGTCGTTTTAAACAGGTCTTCCTCGAATTTCGGCAATTGGCCGGTGCCTTCCAGGGCGTGCGCGTGAACCAGGTAAGGCACGTACGTTTCCCGGTAACCGTGCTCGCTGGTGTGCGTGTCCAGCATGAACTGGATCAGTGCGCGCTGGAGACGAGCGAGCCCGCCCTGCATTACTGCGAATCGGGCACCGGACACCTTGGCCGCGGCGTCGAAGTCGAGACCGCCCAGCGCCTCGCCGAGCTCGATATGGTCTTTCGGCGCAAACGCAAACGCATTCGGTTCACCCCAGCGTCGCACTTCGAGATTGTCGTCCTCACTGTTGCCATCCGGCACATCGTCCGCGAGCAGGTTGGGCAAGCCCAATTCGATGTCGCGAAGCTCAGTCTGCACGCTCTGCAACGCCGACTCGGTGTCCTCGAGACGAGCACCGAGGTCATTCACTGCGGCGAGCAAGGGCTCGATGTCTTCACCTTTGGCTTTCGCCTGACCGATGCTCTTCGCGCTCTTGTTGCGCTCGCTCTGCAGCGACTCCGTTTCCACCTGCAGCGACTTACGCTTCTCCTCGAGCGCGAGGTAGGCGTCAGCGTCGAAGCTGAAGCCGCGGCGAGCGAGATTGGTGGCGACGCCATTGGCGTCGGATCGGAGCAGTTTCGGATCAATCATTTCGAGGTCTTGTCAGTGGGTTTGCCCTGCCGGGCGCGGAGTTCCAGCAACTTCTCGCGGATCTTGATCTCAAGTCCGCGCGGGACGGGATGATAATACGTCGTCTCGGGCATGTCGTCGGGAAAGTAACGCTCGCCCAGCGCCACACCGTCGGGCTCGTCGTGAGCGTACCGATAGCCCTCACCGTAGCCGAGATCCTTCATCATGCCGGTCGGCGCGTTGCGGAGATGCATCGGTACCTCGAGCGAGCCCGATTCCCGGGCATCCTTCGCAGCCGCCTTGCTCGCAGCGTAAACGGCGTTACTCTTCGGCGCGCAGGCCAGAAAAACCACCGCCTGTGCCAGCGCGAGCTCGCCTTCCGGACTGCCCAGTCGCTCCAGTGCCTCCCAGGCATTCATCGTGAGTTGCAGGGCGCGGGGATCGGCGTTGCCAATGTCTTCGGACGCAACGCGAATCATGCGACGCGCGATGTACAAGGGATCGCAGCCGCCGTCGAGCATGCGCATCAGCCAGTACAGCGAGGCATCCGGATCGGTGCCGCGGATTGATTTGTGCAGCGCCGAGATCTGGTCGTAAAACGCCTCGCCCTTGTTGTCGAATCGCCGGAAGGTGCCGCGGGCCACGTCAGCCGCCATCGTTTCGGTGATCTCACCGCCGTCTGCCAGATCCGCCGCAAGCTCCAGAAAATTCAATGCGCGCCTGGCATCACCGTCTGCGGCGGCCGCAATCAGGGCGAGCACGCCCGGCGCGGCCGTGACAGAGCCGCCAAGGCCGCGCTCCGGATCGTCGAGTGCCGACTGCAGCACCGACTCCAGTTCATCGACCTGCAGCGACTTGAGAACATAAACGCGGGCTCGCGAAAGCAACGCGTTGTTCAATTCGAAGGAGGGGTTTTCCGTGGTTGCACCAATAAAAACCAGCGTGCCGTCTTCGACATACGGCAGAAACGCATCCTGCTGCGACTTGTTGAAACGGTGCACTTCGTCAAGAAACAACACCGTGCCGCGACCGTTAAAGCTGCGCTGTTCCTTCGCTGCGGCTACCGCATCGCGCACGTCCTTAACCCCGGCCATGACAGCTGACAGCGCAATGAAATTCAAACCGGACTCAGACGCGACCATCCTTGCAAGCGTCGTCTTGCCGGTACCGGGCGGTCCCCAGAACACCATGGAATGCGCACGTCCGGCGTCGATAGCCACTCTGAGCGGCTTGCCATCGGCGAGCAGATGCGACTGTCCAACGTAGTCGGACAGCGTCCGGGGCCGCATGCGATCGGCCAGCGGCCGCTCGGCGGCCTCCGGCTCGCCAAACAGGTCAGTCGAGCTCACGGCGGCCAGCCACGAGACGCTCGAACCACTGGCTCCAGCCACCGGCACCCAGCAATCCGAGTGTCAATCCGACGCCAATGCCGCTGATGTTGGCGACGACGTCGAACGGGTCCGCGGTGCGATAGCCCACCATGCGCTGGGCGGCTTCGATGACGATACCGTAGACGAGCAGTCCCAAGGCGATACGCCAGTACGCCTGTCGCGTGTACTGACCGCAAAACCACAGGGCAAGAAACATAAAGGTCACGGCATGCGCCCACTTATCGATGTGCGCAAAGTAGCGAACCACGTCACCACGATCGGGCCACAACCAGACCACCGGCGCGACGCCCGCCACAAGGACGAGTACCAGCAAGATGATCGATGCCACCTGCCAGCCTCGCGCCCAGCGAAGCGGCAGCACTACTCGTTCCCGGCCGGAGTGCCGATCACATCGGCGAATTCCGGAACGGCAAAAACAAAACGATCCGGGCCGATCGACTCGTTAACGATGACGTCCTCGAACTGGACCAGTGTTGTCTGCGACAGCGTGTCAAAGAACACCAGCCGGTCCAGGCGGCCGTCGACAAAGCCCATTTCCATACGGCTGAATCCGGCATCCGTCGCTTTCGGCTCGAGTCGGACCCAGGTGTGAGCGGCTTCGGTGTAAGTCTCAACCACGTTGAACTGTTCCAGTGCGGAACCTGCGCCACTGAGAATTAACGCCGGCGTGTTGGCCAGCGCGTCAGCCTGCGGCTTGACCGTGACCTGTTCAAGGTCGACGTCGTAGCTCCATATGTTGACGCCGTCGGCCACGAGCTGCTGTTCGTACGGGTCGATGTTGTCCCAGCGGAACTGGCCGGGGCGACGGATCTGCAGCGATCCTCGGGTCTCTTCGAGAACGTCGCCGTTCGGATCCAGCAAGGTTTGCCGGAAGTCGCCCTGGAAGGTTTCGATGCCGTTAACGAAGTTCTCGACCAGACGTTCACCGTCGTCCGAGGCAAATGCTGCTCCACCCGACAGGCAGAGCAGTACGGCGCACGCGCGAATCATTCCTTGCTGTCCGGGTTTGGAACCAGAATCTCGCGCGTGCCGTTCGGCTGCAGCGGTCCGACGAGACCGGCAGCCTCCATGGACTCCACCATTCGGGCGGCGCGGTTGTAACCGATCTTCAGGCGTCGCTGGACGCCGGAAATTGAAGCTTTGCGTGTTTCCATGACTACCTGCACAGCCTGGTCATACAGGGGATCCGCCTCGGCATCACCGCCGTCAGCGCCACCTGCCGGGTCAATCCCGGTCAGTCCCGGTGTTGGACTGCTTGGGCCGTCAAGAATTTCATCCAGATAGCGTGGCTGGCCACTTTTTTTCAGGTGCGAGACCACCTGGTGGACTTCGTGGTCGGCCACAAACGCGCCGTGCACACGAACCGGCATTGAGGTTCCCGGCGGCAAATACAGCATGTCGCCGTGGCCAAGCAGGTTTTCGGCCCCCTGCTGGTCGAGAATCGTCCGCGAATCGACCTTTGCCGACACCTGGAATGCGATACGCGTCGGGACATTCGCCTTGATGAGGCCGGTAATCACGTCCACCGACGGGCGCTGCGTTGCGAGAATCATGTGGATGCCAGACGCCCTCGCCTTCTGCGCCAGCCTTGCGATCAGCTCTTCCACCTTTTTACCGACGATCATCATCATGTCGGCCAGCTCGTCGATGATGACAACGATGTAGGGCAAGGGCTGCAGCGTCGGGTGCTCGAACGGCTTCTCCTCATCCTCAAACGGCGGCGGCGAGAAGGTGGGGTCCTTGATCGGCTCACCCGCGGCGATCGCTTCACTGACCTTGCGGTTGTAGCCGCCGATGTTTCGAACGCCGAGCGCCGCCATCAGTCGATAGCGCCGATCCATTTCCGCGACACACCAGCGCAGCGAGTTGGCCGCCTCTTTCATGTCGGTGACCACCGGCGCCAGCAGATGCGGGATATCTTCGTAAACCGACAGCTCCAGCATCTTCGGATCGATCATGATCAGGCGAACGTGTTCCGGCTGCGACTTGTACAGCAGGCTCAGGATCATCGCGTTGATGCCAACCGATTTACCGGAGCCGGTGGTGCCGGCGATCAGCAGATGCGGCATCTTGGCGAGGTCGGCCACCACCGAGTTGCCGGCGATGTCCTTGCCCAGCGCGAGTGTCAGCGGCGACGCCAGGTCGTCGTAGGCTCGCGACTTCAAAATTTCACCGAGTGTCACGAGAGCGCGGTTTTCGTTCGGTATTTCCAGGCCCACGTACGACTTGCCGGGTATCACCTCCACGACGCGCACGCTGACGATGGACAGCGACCGGGCAAGGTCCTTGGCCAGGTTGGCAATCTGGCTCACCTTCACACCGGGTGCCGGATCGAGTTCGAAGCGGGTGATCACCGGGCCCGGCGACACGCTCTTGACCTCGACATCGACGCCAAAATCCTTGAGCTTCAGTTCGACCAGCCGCGACATCGCCTCGAGCGAATCTTTGGAGTAACCCTCTTTCTGCTCCGGCGGATCATCCAGCAGTGCCAGCGGTGGCAGCTCTCCGGCCGCCGGCGGATCGAACATCGAGACCTGGCGTTCCTGTTCGGCGCGCTTGCTGGTTTCGAGCATCGGCAGCACCGGCTCGATGGTTGGACTCTTGCGCAGGGCAACCCGCTGCTTTTCGACCTTGATGACGCTGGCCCGTGCCGCCTGCTGGCGGCGCCCTTCTGCCTTGTCGCGCCATTCACCGATACGCACCAGCAGACCGTCCCAGGCTTTCAGGCAGCCGCGTCCGATCCCGTCCATGATGTTGAACCAGGACACGCCGAGAAACAGCGACACCGATGCCATCCACAGGAAGAACAGCAGCACGCTGGCGCCCAGCAGTTTCATGACCGCCTCGAGCTGCACGCCGACCAGCTGACCGAGGACGCCGCCGGCCGTTTCATTGAACCCGGCGCCGGAGAAATGCAGCGTCGACAATGCGCAGCTCGTGATGAGCATGGCGGCAAAGCCGGCGAGGCGCAGCGCGAAATCGGCGCTGGTGTAATTGGTCTCGGTTTTCTGCTCGCGATACAGCAT
>JBCDJX010000157.1:0-5101 GCA_038747355.1 Pseudomonadota bacterium
GCTCTGTTGATCGCGGTCGCCTCTGCCTTGCTGATGTTTGGCTGGTACCTCGCCGACTCCAACGAGCACAACATCGACCGCACTATCTGGCTGAACATCGCCGTGGTCGCAATCGGCATCATTGCGCTGCCGTATTACCGCTTTCGCTACTTTGGCGCGCGACGCGGCGCGGTTTTCCTGGGCTGGGCGATTGCCGCCTTTGTCGGCACCGCGATACTCGCAACACTGTTCGTCGCCATCGTGTACGGGTTTTCAGACGCCTGACCACGAACCGCCGCTGACCCGGCGACCGGGGCGGCGGCGGTTGACTGGCGCCCGTTACAGCGCCGTTTCCTTCTGGCGATCGGCCGGTCTGCCCACCGCGTACCAGTCGATGCGGCGGGTCAGGTACATGATCGCTGCGAGCACCACCCAGAGGCCGATCGAGCCGGCCAGCAGGGCGTAGGTCTCGGCGTTTAGCGTCAGGTAGAGGAACACGTACAGCGCCACCAGGATGCCGGCCATCACCAGCGCCCGGGATCGACTTTTCAACACGACGTGGCTGTAGCCGGTGATCATGCCAACAGAGGCAGCGACGCTTAGCAGGTAGGCCGAAGCAAAACCGAGATGCTCCGCCAGCGACACCAGCAGCAGGTAAAACACCGCGTTGGCGAAGCCGACCAGCAAGTATTGCAACGGATGCACGCGTAAGCCGCCCAGCACTTCGAACAGGAAATAGGCGACGAAGCTGAGCCCGATGAACAGGATGCCGTACTTGGTTGCCCGGTCCGCCAGCGTGTAGAGCCCGACCGGCTCAAACAACTCGACCCCGAGTGTCGAACCCTGCGTGGCCTCGGCGCTCAGCTCGCCGTCGAGCCAGCGCGCCGGCAATGAGCGGCCGAGCCCCGTGGCGCGCCACGTCGCCGTAAATCCCTCGTCGTTGATGTCGTAGCTCTCCGGCAGGTAATTGCCCTTAAAGCTCGGATCCGGCCAGTCAGCATGCATCGAGACCGTGGTCTCATCGCCGAGGCCCTGGATGTTGAATGTCCGCGTACCGCTGACATCAAAGGCGATCTGCACGGTCAGCGGCTGGTCGCGATGGATCGGCTCGCGAAAGTGGTCGAGATCGGCGACCAGCTGTTTGGGCAGCTGACGAATGCGGGTGCCGCCGGACTCGAAGCGCGCCGTCTTGTCGCCCCAGGAGAGCGTCGGCGCTTTCCGCGTGGCCCGCGGGTCGGTCAGGCTCAGCGCAATAAAGGCGCGATCCCAGTGAACCAAGGCATCTGCAATCCCGAGGCCCGCCATATCGGGTGCCTCGAAGTTGGCCGTCATCGAGGTGTTGGCGGTGTACACCGGCACCTCGTACAGGCCGCGATGACGCACCTCCGTCTGCAGCCGGGCATCGATCGCAAGCGTGGCCGGCAGCAGGTGAACCTGGCCGCTCTCCAGCACCAGCTCGCCGCTGCGACGCACGCGATTCACTTCATACGGGATGACGAGGATCGGGCCGCTGACCATCTGGTGGCCGCCCCAGCTCTGCATGATGTTGCCCTCGGCCTCGAGCGCCGTGCGTGCCCGGTCCTGGATGGTGTCGTTGACCATCGCCACGGGGATCAGCAGCACCAGCGTCAGCACACCGATGATCACGGCCTTGGTGGTCACCGAGTTCCGGATATCCATCGAAAAGTTAGTCATTGAGGTCTCCCTGGTTTGAGAGCATTCAATGCATCGCGAATGGCGCCCGCGTGCCGCAATAGTGGCAAACTGTGGCGAGGGGATATTGACGTGGGAAAGACGATGCAGACCAGGCAGCTCGACACAACGTTTGCGGTCGTGAAACCGGACCAGCGCGTAGACTGCGTAGACGTGCAGCCCGAACTGTACGCCGCGCTCGATGCGGACTACGAGCAATTCAAACACCACGCCCTGGTGGCCTGCCATCATTTCCACGATGACTGGCCGAGCTGGGAGCGCCACCCGGCCGGCGACGAGATCGTCGTGCTGCTGTCGGGAACCGTCACGCTGGTGATCCGCTCGGCGACGGGCGACGATTCGCTGACCTTGTTTGAACAGGGCGACTACGCCGTCGTGCCACAGAACGCCTGGCACACGGCCAAGATCACCGAACCGACGACGATGCTGTTCATAACGCCCGGCGAAGGCACCGAGCACGCCGACGCCTTGCCCGACGCACCCCACAACCCCTAGACGAATGACACGCTTATGACCCAGACCATCGGACTGACCTCGGTTGTGGTTGAAGACTACGACGAGGCGATCGCTTTCTACACCGACGTGCTTGGCTTCGGGCTCGTGCAGGACGAGTATCAACCTGAGCAGGACAAGCGCTGGGTGGTCGTCGCCCCTGACGGTTCGCCCGGCATCCTGTTAGCGCGAGCAAAGAACGAAAAGGAACGCTCGCGCATCGGCAACCAGACCGGCGGCCGTGTGTTCCTGTTTTTGTACACCGACGACTTCTGGCGAGACTACGAAGACTACCGTTCGAAAGGCGTCGAGTTTATTCGAGAACCGCTGGAAGCCGACTACGGCACCGTGTCGGTGTTCAAGGACCTCTACGGCAATCTCTGGGACCTGGTGGAAAAGAAGACTTAAGCGTCGCTTTTTATCCACTGCCAGCCGATGTGTGCCAGAAACGCCGGCGGCATCAGGCCGATCAGCGTCGGCAGGAACCAGCTTAGCCAGGTATCCCAGACGAAGGTCCAGTTGGTACCCGCTTCGCTACGGAAAATGCCGCCCGGGTTAGCGATCCAGTCGCAGGACGCAAAATACAGCGAGACCAGAATGGCGACACTGCCGCTCGCCAGCAAGGCGAAGCGTGCGGCCTGCCCCATGCGGTCGACGGTACTCATCCGCCGGAAATCGCGCCGACGACCAGCAGCGGTTCGGCACCGTCGGCAATGACCGCGGGCAACGGTGTGTCGAGCCTGGCGAGACTGACGTCGGTCTTATTGGCGAAGAAGCGCACGCGCGGACGTCGCTTGCCGGTGTCGTGTTCGCGCATGGTGCCCTTCAGCATCGGGTAGAGATCCTCGACGGCATCGAGAATACTCGCAACACTGACCGCGCCGTGAACCTCAACTTCAATTTCCCGAGGACAGCCAGCGAGCAGCTGCAGGCCCGCAGGTAACACCACACGAATCATTGAATCGTCTGCACCTCGACCGACAGCACCGGCGGCAGGTCGCGCACGATTGGCCCCCAGTGATCACCATGATCACGGCTGGCATAGACCTGCCCGCCGGTGGTACCGAAGTAGATGCCGGCCTCATCCAGCCGGTCGGTCGCCATCGCATCGCGCAGAATATTCACGTAGCAGTGCTCCTGCGGCAGGCCCTCGGTCAGTGCCTCCCAGTCCTCACCCCCGCTGCGAGAGCGATACACGCGGAGCTTGCCCTCCGGCGGCCAGTGCAACGAGTCGCTCTCGATGGGCACCACGTAAATGGTCTCCGGCTCGTGCGGGTGTACCGCGATGGGGAAACCAAAATCGGACGGCAGGTTACCGCTGACCTCGCGCCAGCTGTCGCCGCCATCGTCCGAGCGCATCACGTCCCAGTGTTTTTGCATGAACAGGGTGCTCGGGTTCGACGGGTGAATCGCAACGCGGTGCACACAGTGTCCGACTTCGGCCGTCGGGTCCGGGATGTAGTCAGACACTAAACCGTGGTTTACCGGTTTCCAGGTCTTGCCGTTGTCATCCGAGCGAAAGGTGCCAACGGCCGAGATCGCCACGAACAGGCGATTGCGATTGACCGGGTCGAGCACAATTGTGTGCAGACACATGCCACCCGCCCCCGGATGCCAGCCTTCGCCGGTGTTGTGACCGCGGACGCCGGACAACTCGTGCCAGCTGGCGCCACCGTCGGTGGTCTTGAACAGTGCCGCGTCTTCGACGCCGGCGTAGCAGGTGTCCGGATCATCGAGATCGGGTTCGAGGTGCCAGACGCGGGCGAATTCCCAGGGATGCTGCGTGCCGTCGTACCACATGTGCGTGGTCAGCGGCGCACCGGTCGCCTCCGAAGTGTCGTAGACAAACTTGTTGCTCTCGCCTTTCGGCATACCGTGCTCACCCAGCAGATCTTCAGGCTTCGAGCCGGGCGTGTGCCAGGTCTTGCCACCGTCGTCGGAGCGTTGGATGACCTGGCCGAACCAGCTCGAGGTCTGGCTGGCGTACAGTCGGTCGGGGTCCGCCGGAGAAGCGTTCATGTGGTAGACCTCCCAGCCCGGGAAGTGCGGGCCGTCGACCTGCCAGTCGCATCGGCTTTCGTCGGAGGTCAGGATGAAGGCGCCTTTGCGCGTGCCCACGAGTACACGGATGGTGGTCATTGGTGGTCCCCCTTTGATCGACGCCGATCTCTCTCGAGTTCCCCATCGGCGGTAGTCACAGGATGAAGAACAGACGCGGCCAGGTCCATACCAAGACGGTGTTATCGGCGAGCCAGCACGTTACACATCAAGGGCTTACCGGACCCAAAAGCGCGCAAACAAGGCCCGAAAACACAGAAATTTGGTGCACTTGCTTCATGAAACCGGCACCGCGCCTGTCGCTGAATTTAGACCCGATCCATTCGCTAGCGCTCATAACCTAAAAGCATTAGGGTCCCAGCACGCTGACCGCAGCTATGGACGATGCCGGCACATACCAGGGAGCCCCACCTGCCGGCCACGCGGACGCGCTAAAAAAACCAACAATAAGGGGATCACAATGAAACTACGTACGATGCTCGTCGCTGCGGCCGCGAGCTTTTTGCCGTTCGCGGCGTTTGCGGATGGCCACGAAGAAGTCCAGGACCTGATATCGGATGTGTGGATATTTCACGTCGAGTCCGAAGACATGGCTGACTTCAGCGACGGGATGGAAGCCTTCTGGAAAGCGCGCGAAAAAGCCGGTGACGACGCCACCTGGTATGCCTACCGCCCGCTGATCGGCAAGAACATGAACCGGGTGCACTACCGCCGTATCGCGGGCCAGTGGGCCGACATGGATGCTTACCAGGAAAAAGTCGCGGCTTATGAAACCGGTGATGTGTTCCGGGACAAAGTCGCACCGCACGTCGAGTACACCGAGCGCTACATCGAGGAATCCGATCTCGAGCACAGCCAC
>JBCDJX010000158.1:0-4798 GCA_038747355.1 Pseudomonadota bacterium
CCTACAGCGAGGTGCCGGTTATTCTCGGCGGTATCGAGGCGTCGCTGCGACGCATTGCGCACTACGACTACTGGCAGGACTCGGTGCGACGCTCGATCCTCGTGGATTCGCACGCGGACATGCTGCTGTACGGCAATGCCGAACGTGCGGTTGTTGAGCTCGCCCATCAATTCGCCCGCGGAGAGTCGGTCGCCGACATCACCGACATTCGCGGCACCGCCTTTCTGAGAAAGGACACGCCGGAAGGCTGGTGGGAGATCGATTCGACGCGCATTGATCGCCCTGGCCGCGTCGACGCCATTATCAGCCCTTACGTCAACACACAGGACACGGAAGCCTGCGCCACGAAAAAGCAAGACGCGGAGCCCGAACAGACCGGTAACGTACTTCGCTTCGTTCCCGACGCGAAGAGAAATCGCAGCAAGTCGGTTATCCGCCTTCCGTCGTTTGACAAGGTCAGGAGCGACCCGGTGCTCTACGCGCACGCCAACCGCGTGCTGCACCTGGAAACCAACCCTGGCAATGCTCGCGCGCTGGTGCAGACGCACGGCCGGCAGGAACTGTGGTTGAATCGACCGGCGGAGCCGCTGACAACCGAAGAAATGGATTTCGTGTTCGGCCTGCCGTATGCCCGTGTCCCGCACCCGACGTACGGTGATGCCAACATCCCCGCCTACGAGATGATTCGTTTCTCGGTAAACATCATGCGTGGCTGCTTCGGTGGCTGCACCTTCTGTTCCATTACCGAACACGAAGGCCGGATCATCCAGAGCCGTTCCGAGGAGTCGATCTTAGAAGAGGTCGAAAAAATCCGTGACACCGTCCCGGGCTTTACCGGTGTGATCTCCGACCTCGGTGGTCCGACAGCCAACATGTACCGGCTGGCCTGCAAGAGCAAGGAAATCGAAACCGCCTGCCGCAAACCGAGCTGTGTGTTTCCCGGCATCTGCCCGAACCTGAATACCGATCACTCCTCGTTGACACAACTGTATCGCAAGGCCCGCGAACTGCCCGGCATCAAGAAAATCCTGATCGCCTCCGGGTTGCGCTACGACCTCGCGGTTGAGGACCCGGAGTACGTGAAGGAACTGGTCACACACCACGTGGGCGGCTACCTGAAAATCGCGCCGGAACACACCGAGCGAGGCCCGCTCGACAAAATGATGAAGCCCGGGATCGGCACCTACGATCGCTTCCGCGAATTGTTCGAGCAATTCAGCAAGGAAGCGGGCAAGGAGCAATACCTGATCCCCTACTTTATCGCCGCGCACCCGGGCACCACCGACCTCGATATGGTCAACCTCGCGCTGTGGCTGAAAAAGTACAACTTCCGCGCCGACCAGGTGCAGGCCTTTTACCCGTCACCGATGGCGACGGCCACCGCGATGTATCACTCGAAGAAAAATCCGCTGAAGAAAGTGAGCTACAACAGCGACAAGGTCGATATCGTCAAGAGTCGCATTCAGAGGACATTGCATAAAGCACTGCTGCGTTATCACGACCCCGATAACTGGCCGATGATCCGCGAGGCACTGAAAGACATGAAGCTGTCACAGCTGATTGGATCCGGCCCGGACAAGCTCGTTCCGGCGGAACAACCGAAAGGCTATCGTAAGAAAAAACTGTCGGCGCGCCGCAAGAACACCAAGGATGCGCATAAGAAACGCATCAGAAAAGGGCGTATCCAGACCCAGCACACCGGATTACCGCCGCGCGAACAGTCGTAGCATGCCTCGGTGCTGACCCGACAAGCCCCGAATCGGAACTTGCCGGGTCGGTAATTCATACTGTTATTCGAGAACCAGTCCGTACAGCGACGGCGACACGGCTTCGCCGAGCTCGCGGACTTCGAAGTGCAGGTGCGGACCGGTGCTGCGGCCAGTGCTGCCGACGGCGCCGAGCGGGTCGCCCGCCTGGATGTCTTCGCCGACGCTGACGGTGATATCGCTCAAGTGAAAGTAGCGCGACTCGACACCGTACAGGTGGCGCACGGTGATGTACTTGCCGCGGCGCTCATCCTCACCCACCGAGGTCACTTCACCGCCAGCGGGAGCCACGACTGCGGTACCCATCGGCGCGGCGATATCCACACCTCGATGGATGCCCTTGTCTCCGGCGTCGTGGCCGAACTGCGATGACACTCGGCCCACCACCGGCACCTGGAAGGCAGGCAGACGCCGCCGGAACTCTTCCTTGCGGCCTTCGAGCACCAGCGACTGGTGCTTGTCAGCCTCGGACAGCATCGACAACAACAGGTCACGATAGCCGGCGGTCTCGGGCGGCAGCGGTTTGGCGCCTTCGAGATATGCGGATACGCTGCCGGGGCCCGCGTTGTAAGCGGAGATCGCGAGCTCCTCGTTGCGGTCCTGGTGGTCGGAAAAACGCGCCATCATCTGCGCCAGGTACCAGGCACCGAAATCGATGTTGGTTTCAGGTTCGAAAAGTTCGCCAATATCGAAGTCGCGAATGCCGCGCTCTTTGGCAATGGCCAGCCCGGTCTTCGGCATGACCTGCATCAGCCCCCTGGCACCGGAAGAACTTTCCGCCTGCGCATCGCCGTTCGACTCCACGAGCAGCATCAGTGCGAGGACGTTGGCGGGAACATCGTGACGCTGTGCGGCCGACTCGATCACGTCGCTGTAACGGCTCACCGCGGGCGGCAACCAGTCAATACTCAGGGCATAGCGCCCGGCTTCTCGTGTGTGGCCTTCCGCATCGGCATCCTCGCTAAAGCCCAATGAGTAGGCGAGCACGCCGATCATGGCCAGCGCGAAGACCCCAGAAAAATACGACCGTGATTGTTCCGCCGGCCCGTCGTCACCAAGAATACGTTCAACTCGATTCATCAATCCTTCTCCGTTCATCAATAGAGCCGGAACCCGAAGGTCGGCAGCAGATTCTTCAATGGCGAGCAGCGCTCGCGCGTAGCCAATGCGATCGCCGAGTGCGTCGATCGATTCGTCATCGCAGCGATACTCGCGATGTCGGCGACACTCCGCGGACAGCCAGCGGACGGCGGGATGATAGAAAAGCAGCGTGTCACCCACCGCCTGTGCGAAGACGGCGATATGGTCGAGGCGACGAACGTGCAGCAGCTCGTGCGTAAACACCGCCGTCAGGACGCTTGACGGAACGCCGCTAAGCATCGTGATCGGCAACAGGACGACGGGTTGAATGACGCCGGTCACCATCGGCGAGTGAATGGATGCCGATGCACGCAGCCGAATTTTGCGCGGGATAACAAGCGCCCGCCGGGTGTCTTCAAACAGCGCCTCGATGGAGGGCGGCACAGCGACGGACCAGCGGACGATCACCAGCCGCAACCACAGCCAACCACAGAAATAGCGCGCACCCACAAACGTTGCGCCGATACACCAGGTAAGCGCGATATAAAACGCCAACGGTGTTTGTTGAATCGCTGCGGCCGCCAGGGTCGGCGCGGACGCCGCGGGAATGGCGTTCAGGAACGTGGCGATGAAGGCGATCGGGGCCGCTGAGAACAACACCAGTGCGAGGCGATACCGCGACACCGACGACGTCATGCGAGGTGCAACGCCGGCAAACACGAGCGCAAAGACAGACCCCTGCCAGAGGCTGTGCAGGATCGCGGTAAACAAGGCATCACTCAAGAACGCGACTCCGCTAACCATTCTCTTTCGCCTTTGCGTCGATCAGAGCCCGCATGGTTTCGATCTCGTCCGCGGTGAGTTTTTTGCTCGCAAGAGCACGTACAACCAGATCGGTGGCGGACCCCGCGAAGGCTTTGTCCACCAGGTTCTTCACCAGGCCTCGCTGCGTCTGCTCGGCGGGTCGCGCAGAACGATACACATGGCTGCGCTGCGATTCGTTGCGCTTCACCAGACCCTTCTTGTGCATGACCTGCAACATTTTCAGTGCGCTGGTGTAGCCCATGCGTTCGTCGGCCGAGAGGTGTTCGTGGACTTCCCGCACCGTCATTGGCCCGTGTGACCACAGCACCTGCAGTATCGCCAGCTCCGTCGCTGTCGGAATGGTGTTTTTCGTCATGCGCTTAAACTACGAAGCTTTTCGTACGAAGTCAACGGTAAATTAAGCAGCGATCCGAACAGCGTGGCTGCGAGCAACAAACGACGATCTGTTCATCGTTTGAATCACCGCCGTTTCTCGATCGCACGACAGGGAGAGCGGGCACCCCGGAGTCACCAGTTTTGAACATAATCTGTCATTACGACAATTTAAAAATTCCGTTATGTAATGCGTGTATATTGAGTCGCGTCCGGCCCTTCGGGCTTGCCTAAATAACCAAGAAAAACAACACGAGGCTCAGCATGACCACACGTTCCCGCGCGAAACGCGCTCGGCTCTCATTTGTTTCTGCCACCCTGTCCGCATCGCTGCTGCTGTCGGCCGCCGCCAGCGCACAGGATCTCGTGATCACCGGCGTGGTCGACGGTCCGTTAAGCGGCGGTGTGCCGAAGGCCGTCGAGCTTTGCGTTATCAACGATGTCGCTGATCTCAGCCAGTTCGGCCTCGGCTCAGCCAACAACGGCGGCGGCTCCGATGGCGAGGAGTTCACCTTCCCGTCGGTCGCGGTGAGCGCCGGCACCTATATCTACGTTGCATCGGAGAGTGCGGGATTCACCAGCTTCTTCGGCTTCGCGCCCACCTATACTTCCGGGGCGCTGGCGGTGAACGGTGACGACGCCGTCGAATTGTTCCAGACGAACGAAGGCATCGACGTGTTCGGTGAGATCGATGTCGACGGCAGTGGCGAGCCCTGGGAATACGCGGATGGCTGGGCGTATCGCAACAACGGAAC
>JBCDJX010000159.1:0-4719 GCA_038747355.1 Pseudomonadota bacterium
CATGTTCTCGGCACCCGTGCCGCAAAGATCGGCATCGTCGTATCACTGCTTGAACTCGGTCGAGTGGACGAGGCTTACGATGTCGCCAGTGACTACATGCAAGCGGCGCGTGAATCCGGTAGCGCGGCCGTGCAGGCGCGAGGAACCTGGCTGCTCGGCCATGTCGCCGTGTTTGACCTGCGATACGACGATGCGGACCGGCTTCTCACTGAGGCTCGGGACTACGCGTTATTGCAGGGTGACAAGAACCTGCAGCGCTACACAACGTCGTCGTTCACCGAACTCTACCTGGCGACCGAACGCGCAGACCAGGCGGAGAAGCTGCTCGGCGAAGTTCAGGATATCGCGTCGACGGATCTCGATTACATGCGACTGAAGGCGCGAGTCGCTAAAGCCCAGGGGCGCCATCAGCAGGCCCTCACCTTGATGACAGACCTGCGAAACAACGCCGGCGAGGGCTGGAACGCAAAGGATGAAGCCTTACTGGCCTCGTTGCGAGATTGACGCGATTCGACGAGCGCGCGCTTGCCGGGTCACTGCCGGGGCCGCTCACCGCTCAGGTGGTCGGCCGGATCGAAACTGCTCAGCTCGTCGTTCCTGCCTTCAATGATGGCCGCCCAGATCGAAACTACTCAGCCCGTCGTTCCTGCCTTCAACGATGGCCGCCCCGATCGAAACTGCTCAGCCCGTCGTTCCTGCCTTCAACGATGGCCGCCCCGATCGAAACTGCTCAGCCCGTCGTTCCTGCCTTCAACGATGGCCAGGCCGCTCGCAAATACGCCATCATCGAATAGATCGTCAGGATCGCAGCGCCGATTAGCAGGAAATAACCGATCTTGTAGATATCCAGTCCGAGCAGCGGCTGCTGATACACCATAAAGCCGATGCCAAACATCTGCAGCGTGGTCTTCAGTTTGCCGGAGAACTGCACCTTTACCGTGGCACGCTCACCGATCGAAGCCATCCACTCGCGCAGTGCAGACACCGTGATCTCCCGTCCGATGATGATCATCGCGATGATGTCTTCCCAGAGACTCGACTGCGCCTGAACGAGCATAACCAGCAGTATCACGACCATCAGCTTGTCAGCGACCGGGTCAAGGAATTCACCGAATCGAGACTCCTGGTTGAATCGACGTGCGATCCAGCCATCGATCAGGTCGGTAACGGCCGCGATGCCGAAGATGACTGCAGCAATCGGTCGGGCATTTTCGAAGTCCGCATAGAAACACAGCACGACGACCGGGATGGCCGCTATGCGAAACAGGGTCAGGATGGTAGCGAGATTGAGCTTCATGAATTCTTGTTCTGACGGGTCAGCCGTCGTTGTGCAGGTCATTGTATATGGTTTCGGCGAGACCACGACTGATTCCGTGAACGCGCGCGAGATCATCAACGCTGGCCCCGACGACACCCTGCAGACCGCCGAATTGTTTCAGCAGTTCCCGCCGGCGCTTGGGACCCAGCCCGGGTATCTCTTCAAGTCTCGAGGTGTTTCTCGCCTTCGCTCGTCGCTGCCGATGGCCAGTGATCGCGAAGCGGTGTGCCTCGTCGCGAATTTGCTGTATCAACAGCAGGGCGCCGGAATCCGCCGGCAGCTGGAACGGCGTGGACTCGTCGGGCAGGAACAGTCGCTCGGCGCCAGGTTTACGGGCCCTGCCCTTCGCAACGCCGACCACGTTGATCCAGTCCAGTTCGAGATCGCGAAGGACTTTCATCGCCTCGGCCAACTGCCCCTTGCCACCGTCGATGAACAAGACGTCCGGGACCGGGACTTCACCTTTTTTGATGCGTTCATAACGACGACGCAAGGCCTCCGCCATCGCCGCGTAGTCGTCTCCGGCCGACGCCGGACTCAGATTGAAGCGTCGGTAGTCGCTCTTCAACGGCCCAGCGCCGTTGAACACGACGCATGACGCCACCGTTGCCTCACCCGAGGTATGGCTGACGTCAAAACACTCAAGCCGTTCGGGCGGCTCATCCAGACCCAGCGCCTGGCCCAGTGACTCGAATTGCCTGCGGATGGTCGCATTGCTCGCGACTTTCAGGTTGAGACCCTGCTCTGCGTTGGCCTGGGCAAGCTCCAGCCAGCGTCGACGATCGCCGCGAACGCGATGACGGATCTCGACTTTGAACTCCATCCGTTGGCTGAGCTGGGCTGACAGCAGTTCGGCATCCTCGATGTCACAGGGCAGCACGATCTCTCGCGGCGCATCACCGCCCAAGTAGTACTGCGAGGCAAAGGTATTCAGCAGTATCGCCTGCTCGGTCTCACCGGGCACTTTGGGAAAGAAATCGCGACTGCCGAGCACTGCTCCGTTGCGTATGAACAGAACCGTGACACAGTGAATTGCGTTGTTCGACGCAAAGCCGATGACGTCGAGGTCGTTGCCGGAGGCTTTCGACATCAGCTGCGACGCCTCGACCTTCTTCAATTTGGTGATCTGGTCGCGGTAGCGCGCCGCCTGTTCGAATTCGAGATTCTCAGACGCACTTTCCATGCGCCGAACAAAGAGATCGATCACCGCCTGGTTTTTTCCCTCGAGAAACTGGATCGCGGCACCGACATCCTCAGCGTAATCCTCCTGCGAAATCAGACCGACACAGGGCGCGGTACAGCGCTTGATCTGGTACTGCAGGCAGGGGCGCGTGCGATTGGCGAAATAGCTGTCGCGGCACTGCCGAATCATGAACAGCTTCTGCAGTTCATTGAGCGTCTGACGAACCGCACCGGCGCTGGGATAAGGGCCAAAATAGCGTCCGGGTTGTTTGCGCGCGCCCCGATGGAAGCGCAGTCTCGGAAACGTGTCTTTGGTGGTAGCGCAGATATACGGGTAGCTCTTGTCGTCGCGCAGCAAAATATTGAAGCGCGGCTTGTGCTGCTTGATCAGGTTGTATTCCAGCAGCAGTGCCTCGGCTTCGGTGTTGGTAACCGTGATTTCCACCTTGGCGACCTGCTTGACCATCGCGGCCGTTTTCGATGAATCGTGGCGCTTCTGAAAGTACGTGGACACCCGCTTCTTCAGGTCACGCGCCTTGCCGACGTAGATCACCTCATGCTTCTCATTCAGCATGCGATACACGCCGGGCTTGTGCGTCAGCGTTTTCAGGAACGTCTTGAGATCGAATCCGTCGCTCACGAATCGGGGCCCAGTCGGTCTCTCGCCATCGCGAACACGCGATCGAACATCTCGGTGGTCAGGCGGCCGGTGTTCGTGTTGTAGCGGCTGCAGTGATAGGAATCGAGCAGGGTAAAGCGATCGATCTGGTGACTCACAGCGTGCCCGAAGTTGTAGTCCTTTTGCTTACCGCCCAGCGCCTTGATCACGGCACGGTGTGCGATACCGCCGAGCGCCAGAATCACGGAGCGGTCTTCGAGTTCGGCCAGTTCCTCAGCCAGGTAGGCATTGCAGGTATTCACCTCCGCGCCAACCGGCTTGTTCTCCGGCGGCAGGCATTTCACGGCATTGGTAATTCTCGCGTCGCGCAACGTGAGACCGTCATCTGCCGATTCCGACACGGCTGACGTCGAAAAGCCGTGTCGGTGAAGCGTCTCGTACAACAGGACGCCGGCGTAGTCGCCGGTAAACGGCCGCCCGGTGGCATTGGCTCCGTGCATGCCAGGTGCAAGCCCGACAATGAGCAGGCGGGCCGCCCCGTCACCGAAGGGCGGCACGGGTCGACAGAAGTAGTCGGGGTACTTCGTCTTCGTATCGTCGAGAAAGGTGGCCAACCGCGGGCACAGCCTGCAGTCTGTCGTAAACGATGTCATCGCGTCTCAGCTGTCGTGCATCTGTCGTTTGGACGCCTCTCCGTCGGCGGCAACGTCGATATGGCGGTACGGCATCGTGATAATCTGCGAGCGAAATCGTCCGCCAAGTGTATCGAAGTGCCGTTGATTTTGTTGAACAAGCCGTTCCGTGTCCTGAGCCAGTTCACCACCGACGGCGACAAGCGCACGCTGGCTGAATTCGTCGAAACGCCGGGGGTCTATCCAGCCGGACGTCTGGACTTCGACAGCGAAGGCCTCCTGCTGCTAACCGACGACGGCAATCTCCAGTCAGCCATCGCCGAGCCAAAGCACAAGCTCGAAAAGACGTACCTGGCGCAGGTGGAAGGCATCGCCGACGACGCCGCCCTGCAGCAGCTTCGTCGCGGTGTGCCACTGAAAGACGGTCCGGCGACAGCGCTCCGCGCGACCGCAGTCACGGCACCCGCCGATCTGTGGCCACGAACGCCACCCATCCGCGAGCGCAAGAGCGTACCGGACAGCTGGATAGAGTTGACCATCTGCGAAGGCCGTAACCGTCAGGTTCGGCGGATGACCGCGGCTGTTGGTCTGCCGACCCTTCGGCTGGTGCGACTGCGTGTGGGTCCGTGGACCGTGGACGGCCTCGACCCCGGCACCAGTTGCTCACTGAATCTTGCCGAGGCCTGGCGGGCGCTTCGAAAAAAACGTTGATCTTACTTGTGCAGACCCGCGATCCGCATGGCCACTTCCATGGCCTGTTCGTAGTTCAGGCGCGGATCCACCGTTGATTTGTACGCCCTTGCGAGGTCGGCATCGGTGAGCCCGCGGGCGCCGCCCGTACACTCGGTAACGTTGTCCCCCGTCAGCTCGAGATGCACACCACCCAGGTGACTGCCCATGGACGCATGTATCCGGAACGAGGCCTCCAGTTCGGCGACCACGTTATCGAATCGTCGGGTCTTGACACC
>JBCDJX010000160.1:0-4683 GCA_038747355.1 Pseudomonadota bacterium
GAAGTGGTCGCGAAAAGACGGCGTGCTCAGGCGGCAGATCGTTGCGGCTCGCGACATTATCGACGACGTTGTGGTTCGGGACGACATTCTGGCGAAGGTTGCAGAAATCTGTATTGCCCTTGAAACCGACGGTTCCAGGGGTGAGCTGACCTTGTTGCGCGCATCACGCGCGCTGGCCGCGTTGAACGGAAAAACAGAGGTCACCGAAGACCATTTGCGTCGTACGGGACCGTTGGCACTCGGTCACCGGCTGCGCCGCAATCCGCTGGACGAATCAAGTGCGGTGGTACGCGTGGACCGAGTGCTTGCCGAGGTCCTTGCGGCGTGAATCATCGCGCACTGCCGCAGGAGAACGCTGCTGCAGTTGCACTGTTGCTGGCAACCAATCCCAATGCTCTCGGCGGCGTCATTCTTGGCGGCCTGCCCGGCCCGTGGCGGGACAGCTGGCTGAGCGGCTATCGAAGTCTGCTGACCTCCGAACAGCCCTGGAAGAAGGTGCCGGTCAACATCGGCGATGACCGACTTCTTGGTGGACTCGATTTCGCTGCGACCATTGCAGCGGGTCGCCCGATGTACGCGACCGGCGTTCTCGAGGCCGCCAACGGCGGCGTTCTGGTCCTCGCCATGGCTGAGCGCATGCGTCCGCTGACCGCGTCCGTGATCTCGGAGACCATGGATTCCGGGCGACTGCAGGTTGAGCGCGACGGTGCGCGACGCGAATGCGACACGCATTTCAGCGTTGTCGCACTGGACGAAGGCCTGGAGCCCGATGAGAAGACGCCCGACGGACTCGCCGAGCGACTGGCGTTTCATGTTCGGCTCGATCACTCACCGGACATGTCGGAGTTGGCGCAGTGGACCCGTAGTGACCTTCAGCGGGCGCGCCGCCGAATAAACAGCATCCGTATTCGTCAGTCCTTGTTGGAACAGTTCAGCCAGGCGGCGTTCGCTTTCGGTGTGTCTACCCTTCGCGCAGAGCTGTTCATGTTATCCGTAGCCCGAACCGCGGCGGCGCTATCCGGGCGTCGCGCCGTGACCGATGAGCACGCCGAACTGGCCGTGCGTCTCGTGTTGCCGCAGCGCGCTCAGCGTCTGCCGCAGTCACCGCAGGATGACGTCGAGGCAGCGCCCCGGGAGGACGAGGAACAAGAGCGGGAGCAAACCCCGGGCAAGCGTGATATGCCGGACGATGTGCTGGTCGACGCCGTGCTGGCCTCGCTTCCAGACAAATTGCTGGAGCAACTGGCCTTGTCGGCAACCAGCAGCCAGCGCGCATCGGGCGGTCGAGCCGGTCCTGCGACAAAAAGCCGGTTGCGCGGACGACCTGTTGGCGTTGTCGTCGAGGAGCGACCACAGGGCGCACGTTTGAATGTCCTCGCGACGCTGAAGGCCGCAGCACCGTGGCAGTCCGTTCGCCGTGGCGACTCGAACACCCGGCGTCTGAGACTGCGGCCCGAAGACCTGCACATCAATCGGTATGAAGATCGTGTCGAGACCACGACGATCTTTGTCGTGGATGCGTCAGGTTCGCAGGCGGCACAGCGACTCGCCGAGGTTAAGGGTGCGATCGAGCTGCTGCTCAATGACTGTTATGTCCGACGTGACCAGGTTGCACTCATTGCGTTTCGCAAAGAGGGTGCAGACGTTTTGCTTGAGCCGACCCGCGCACTCGCACGTGTAAAGAGGTCGCTGAGCGCGCTACCCGGCGGAGGGGGTACGCCGCTCGCTGCAGGCCTGGATGCCGCGCGCGCCATGGCGCTTGGCCTGAAGCGCTTGGGCCGTGTGCCCGCGGTCGTTTTGATGACCGATGGCCGGGCGAACATCGCCCGTGACGGGTCACCGGGTCCGGACCAGGCAGAAGTGGACGCTCGCGCATCGGCGCGGCTGTTTCGTGTCGAGGGCATCGAGTCGCTGCTCGTCGACACCTCACGACGACCAAAACCGAGGGCACAGGCCCTGGCCAATGAGATGGGCGCAACCTACATCGCCTTACCGCAGGCGGACGCCAACCGCATCTCAACGACCGTACAACGGACACTGGCCGCATGATGACGTCGTTGGCCACGTCGATCAGCCAGGGGCACGAACGGGACAGCCGCGCACCGTTCCTGCCGACCGACTGGCCGCACCGTGAGCACAGTCAGTTTCCTGTGTCATCGGGATGCCGCTGGCACGTGCAGCGTATGGGGCAGGGTCCTTGTCTTCTGATGATTCACGGTACGGCTGCGTCCACGCATACCTGGCGTGACGTGATGCCCATCCTTGCCAGGCATTTCGATGTTATCGCCGTTGACCTTCCCGGCCACGCGTACACCGAGCGACTCCCAACCGGCTCCATGACGCTTCAGAGCCTGTCGACGGCAGTCGCTGAGCTGTTGCTAACACTGGGTGCACGCCCGCAGCACCTGGTTGGGCATTCGGCGGGTGCCGCAATTGCGCTCGACCTGGCACTGCACAGGGATGTCGCTGCGGAATCCGTCATCGGTGTCAACGCGGCGCTGCTGCCGTTCGGGGGTGTCATGAAAGATCTCTTCTCCCCGATGGCAAGATTTTTTGCAACGACGAAACTCATGCCGAGGATGCTGGCGCGTCGTGCACGCAATACAAAAGCGGTCAACCGGGTTCTCGACGGCACCGGTTCTCGGCTCAGCACGATGGGACTGTCTTACTACCAGCGGCTGTTTCAGGCTGAAACGCACCTCGCGTCGGTGCTCGAGATGATGGCGACCTGGGAATTGCAGCCGCTGATTCATGATTTACCTGAACTGGCAGTCCAACTCACCCTGATCGTTGGCACTGATGACAAAGCGGTAAGCCCACGTGAGGCCTTAAAAATTCGCGAACTACTCCCCGACCTGCGCATCGAGGAACTCGATGGTCTCGGGCATCTGGCCCACGAAGAGTCGCCAGAGACTGTTGCTGGTTTGATCAAATCGCAGGTAGAGCGGGCCTGAGCGCTGCAGACTTTGCGGAGAAAACGATGAAGAGCTACGTTAAAAACCTCAAAGCGGCACTGGGCCAGGACGCGGACCGGTCTGATAATCGGCGAATCTTGAAGCACGGCTCGCACTCTTTTTACGCAGCGTCGCTGCTGCTGCCGGATGAGTACTGCGAGCCGATTACGGCGCTGTACGCGTTTTGTCGGGAAGCCGACGATGCGGTTGACCTCGCAGAGGATCCGGCTGAAGGCTTGCTCAGCATTCGCGAGCGGCTGGAGCGCATCTACCGCGACGAGCCGATCGACTCGCCGGTGGATCGTGAGTTCACCGATGTCGTCCATGCCTATCGAATACCGTATGAATTACCGGCGGCTCTGATCGAGGGCTTCGAGTGGGATGTCAACGGCAAGGAGTATCACTCCTTGTCTGACCTCTACGACTACTGCACGCGCGTCGCAGGAACCGTCGGAATCATGATGGCTCTACTGATGGGGGTCCGGAAAACCGATGTGATCAGTCGTGCATGCGACCTCGGTGTTGCGATGCAGTTGACCAACATCTGCCGGGACGTGGGCGAGGATACCAATAACGGTCGTCTCTACCTGCCGCGTGAGCTGTTGGATGAACATCGATTGGATGTCGATCGCTGGATGCAATCGCCGGTACCCTGCCTACCTGTGACTCGAACACTCACCGAGTTGCTGCGAATCGCCGACCGGCACTACCGGCGTTCGGAATGGGGAATCAGCAAACTGCCGATCAGTGTTCGACCCGGTATCTTCGCGGCACGAGCCATCTACGCAGAAATCGGTCGACAGGTTGAAAGCAACGCATACGACTCGGTGACGACACGAGCTTATGTGGGCAAACGGCGCAAGGCTGCGCTGCTTGCGCAGGCAACGCGCAATGCGTTCCGCCGCTACGAACACGACCATGCGCCGCCGCTGAAAGAGACCGAATATCTGTTAAACGCGGTTGCACGGAGCTGATGTGGAGCTGGGCTTCCTGAAGGCTGTAGCGTTCAGCGGCCCTTTGCTGGTCTTTATCGTTTGGCAGTTATACAGCGTGAATCGCGAACTGGACCGCGATAAGAAAAGCGCTTCAAGGGACGAAGAAGATCCGACTTAAGCTTTGCCAGCTCGCTGAGAGCCGCGCCGAGTCGTTGTGGTTTCAGCGCAGACGCGGCATGCGAAACGGCAGCAGAAAACGCACCCAGCCCGCACGGAACCGATCGAGATCAAGGAACTCGTGCATATCGTGACGATCGCCGTACTTCAGCAGTGAGCGCGTGTAAAAAGGCGTGTCTTCCAGGTCGCGAATCGACGTCGGCCGGTGCGCGGCGAATGCATGCCGGTGAACTCGCCACAGCCCTTTCTTCAAGTCGATTTGCGGTGGCAATTCCAGCTCGCTAACCGTGCCGTCGGTCTCGAAGCGCAGTGACGTAAAACGCTGTTCGCCATCGCGTTGCTCGACGACGTAATCGGTACGGCAAACTTGCTGATGTGCACTGCGATTCCAGCTCCAGCGCCGAAACCCGGCGTCCAGCGGTTCGGCCCCGCTGTTGGTGTCGAAATAGCCGCTGCCCGACCAGCGCCAGTTTGGCGATGACAGGTCGATCTCGATGTCTGCAACCGGGGCGATCGGTTGCCAGGTATGTCGAGCCCTGGAATCCGGCATGAAGCAGGCGTCATTTAAATGCCGGGGGCGCAGGACGATGTTGCCCCTGACTTTGCGAAGCCACGGC
>JBCDJX010000161.1:0-4564 GCA_038747355.1 Pseudomonadota bacterium
AAGGTGCTTCGGCTTCACGGCTACTTCGGCATAACCGTCCTTGAGGTCACAGCGGATGTCGTACTTCGCCACCCGTTCACGAATGATTTCGTTGCCCCGCCAGCGGATGGCCCAGAGGGCCTCGGCAGCGGTATCACCGTATTGCTTGTGCATGCGCGACATGCCGCTGATGCCGTTGATGATCTGCCCGCCGTTGCGACCGGAGGCGCCCCAGCCAACACGGTTGGCCTCGACTACGGCGACGGAGTAGCCGCGTTCGGCGAGTGTCAATGCCGTGGCAGTGCCGGTGAATCCGCTGCCGATAACGCAGACATCCGCCGTTTGCCGGCCTTCGAGCGCCGGGTAGTGGGTGGCTTCGTTAACCGTCGCCGCGTAGTAGGAGCCGGTGTGCTCCTGTTTTTGGTGTTCTGGTTTCATGAGATTCCGAAGAGAGGGTCAGGCCGTCGACTGTTCGCCGAGGATTTCCTCGCGCCATTCATTCACATTCATTTCGATTGCGGCGAAACCGGCAATCCAGACGAAGGTGTCCCAGGCGTAGATCCAGTGCCCCAGCCAGGTCCACCACGCTGACAGGGCGAACAGCACGCCGTACAAAACGAGTTTGATCCGCTTGGCATTGTCAATGAGGCTTCCACCGGTGATGCCGCGACCCTGCAGGCGAACAACGAGCTCGATGAGCGCGATGATAATCAACCAGGTGATGATCTCGATCAGGTCGGACCATGCCAGTTCCCTTTCCAGCTGCCAGCCGGCGAGCGTCGATACGATCGGGTCCTTGATATCGCCGACCCAGTACAGCGACGTCTCGCTGGTCAGCGTTGCACAGCTGGCCGTTGTTACCTCGGTGTACTCGAGGTTGTAGACGTACGAAACCTCCCGGTCGGCCAGATCGCAGAGCCCGCTGATACCTTCAACCGGACGCAACTCGGTGTAGTCGAGGACGCCGTCAACAAACGCGAACACGGTGTGGGCAATCATGAGGTAGCTGACGATGCGCACACCGTGCACGGTTCGCTCGACCGACCGGGTCCAGTACCGGTCGTCGATGGAATAGGTTTCAAGCTCGAACATCGCGATCAGCAGCAGCCAGGCCAGGACCGCCAGGGTCACCGCGTATTGTTCCGCCAGGTCCGCAAAGGTCGATGCGTCTGTCAGCACGTGCAGGGCACGATTGGTGTCTTCGTAAATGTAGTAGACGAAGTTGATGATCAGAAAGCTGTAGACCACCCACTTCAGGGTTTGCTGCAGCCGGTGCAGGTCCATGCCCGCCAATTGTTTGGTCACCGCATTCACCCGGAAATGATACTGAGAGGCCGGTACCACGGGAATCCACGCCTACACGGCAGCATGCAGCAGAACGGGTGGCTCAGGTCACTCCGTCGCGAAGCTTGTAGTACAAAACACCCAGCGCGACCATCGGCTTGCGCAGGGTGTAGGCGCCGGGAATGCGCTGTGAGGGCACATCGGCGAACACGTCGAATTGTTCGAGCGTGCCCTGGATGGCGTCTGCCACGATGCGGCTGACGAGGTGCGTTACGTTGACACCGTGACCGGAGTAGCCCTGGCAATACAGCACATTGGGTGCCGTGCGACCGAGGACCGGCACCCGGCTCATGGTGACACCGATCGTGCCATCCCAAGCGTAGTCGATATTAAACCGCTCGAGGCCGGGATAGATGCGCAACATCTTCTTGCGCAGCCGGACCTTGATGTACTCCGGGTCGCTGCCGAAATAGTTGATGCGGCCGCCGAACATCATGCGTTTGTCGGCCGTCAGGCGGAAATACTCGAGCACGAAATTGGGGTCGCACACCGCGAGGTCATTCGGGTTGATTCGCTGTACAACGTCATCGGGCAGTGGTTCTGTCACGATGAGAAAACTCTTCACGGGAAACAGGCTGCCGCGAAGCGGTTTCTCGACGTCGTGATAGGCGTTGCCGGCGAGCACGACGAAGTCGGCGCTGACGGAGCCGGCGGCCGTGTAAACGGTCGGGCGACAGCCGTGTTCGATGCGAACAACCGGCGATTGCTCATAGATTTCGACGCCCAGCGATTCCGCGGCGCGCGCTTCGCCGACGCAGAGTTTGAGCGGATGCAGGTGGCCGTTGCACATGTTCAGCAGTCCGCCAATGTAGGCGTCAGTGCCGATCAGATCCTCGGTTTCCGATTTTGACAGCAGGCGGGTTTCCCAGGGGAAGTCCGCTTTTTGCATGCGCTCATAGTCCCATTCAAGGTCGCGGACGTGCTTCGGCTTAATGGCGACATCGAGGTAGCCGCTTTTCAGATCGCAGTCGATGGCGTATTTCTCAACACGCTCACGGATGATTCGGTGGCCCTCCCAGCGCAGCTCACCGAACAGTTCTTCCACATCACGACCGTGGTGTTTCGCCATCGCTTGTTCACCGGCGATGCCACCGATGAGTTGACCGCCGTTGCGGCCTGAGGCGCCCCAGCCGACTTTGTTCGCCTCGACAACGACAACGCGGAAGCCGCGCTCGGCCAGGTGCAGGGCCGTGGAAACTCCGGAGAAGCCGGCGCCGATCACGCAAACGTCAGTGTCGCGGTTGTCGTTGAGAACCGGGTAGTCGGTTTTGTCGCCGACGGTTGCGGCGTAGTAGGAACCGGTGTGCGGCTGTGGAGTGAGCATAGTGACACGCGCCCTGGACGACGAACGCGTCAAAGGCTACCAAAACCTGCTTCGCTTAGTCAGGTTTGTTGCTGCTGGCGTCGGTACTGTGCCGGTGTACGGCCAACGTACTTCCGAAATGCGGCGTAGAACGCGGAGTTGGAATTGAAGCCTACCGTGAAAGCAACGTTGAGAACCGCATTGTCCTGCGGGCGTCCTTCAGAGAGCAGCGCCTTGGCATGCTCGACACGGAAGCGGTTCAGGTAATCAAAGAAACTGACGCCGAAACCCGCGTTAATGACCTGCGACAGATGATTCACCGAGCAGCCGATGGTTTCAGCAAGCCTGGGCAAGGTCATGTCTGACTTCAGGTACAGCTGTTCGTCAATCATGGCGCGTTGCAGTTGTCGCTTGTACGACTCGAGTTGTTGCTCGCAGAGGCCCGATTTCGCGTATTTGTTTTCTGCGCGACGTCGGCGTGTTGCGTTAACCAGTTCTCCGGGCGAAGGCTGGCCGGACACTTCGTAGTAGTCGCAGATGCGTACCGCGGAGTCGCCATCCATCGTGATGAATTCGGAACCTCGAATAAACTCGTCTTCCGCGCACTTCCGACCCTTCACGTGCGGACACATGCGGTACTGGAACGCGATAGTATTTCGTCCTTCGAGGATTTCGCCGATCAGCTCATAGCTGTGGTGGTGTGATGCGAAAAACTCTTCGAGGGTCAGGATCAGTTCGTCGTGTTTACGACGCTCGTTGTCCGGTACGGAGAGGTAGACACCATCGTCGGTGAGATGGTCGGCAACGGCTACCGGGTCCTGGTGGTTCCAGGCTTCGAAGTAGCTTTCTACAAAGTCAGACGCGCGCATCCATTTTCTCCCCTGAGATGGCTTTTAACGCCCGGTCATTCTACCGTAGGACACCGATTTCGCTTAGACAAAAAGAGCAACAAAGATTAACAGGTATCATTTGAAACCTTTTAAGTTATTGATTTTGAGGCTGAAATCTTGAGTCAGCTCACCGGAATGGTGCAGTCGCTTCATGTTGGTGCAGGCGACGCGCTCGACAAGACGGCGGTGCAGAGCATCGAACTGGCGCTGGACGGCATCGTCGGCGACCGCCATCGCGGATCTCAGCGAGCGGCCTGGGAATACGGCGATAAACAGCCCGCAGGCACTCTGCGACGTAACGAGCGCCAGTGGTCTGCCGTGTCTGTCGAAGAGCTCGAAACGATTCGGGATGCACTGGACCTGGATGCACCCCTGCAGGCTTCCGACCTTGGTGCCAACCTGTGCCTGTCCGGTATCGCCGAACTGTCGCGCCTGCCGAAAGGCAGTCTGCTGATCTTTCCCTCCGGCGCGGTTCTCGTCGTTGAGGAATTCAACCCGCCGTGCCTGGACATGGGTCGGAGCATCGCCGCGAAATACCGTCGTCGAAACGGTGAACCGCCGGCGGATACCGACTTTTCCAAGGCCGCAAAACTCACGCGCGGGGTGGTTGGCGTCGTCGACGTGCCCGGAATGATCCATCGCGGCGACGCGGTGCAGCTTGAGGTATACGCAACACCTGCGTGGCTGGAGAGGTCAGAAGCATGACGCTGCGGTTAATACGAGGCTGGCAGACGGACAAACCCGGAGACTGAATGGACATCTACGCCTGGACCATAGCTGTCAGCATCGTCATCTACGTGGCGATAGGGAACTATGCCGGGCGAGGTGTGAAGCGCCTCGACGATTACTACGTCGCCGGACGACAGGCGCCCACGTTGATCATCGTTGGCACATTGGTGGCCAGTCTGATGAGTTCCACCATCTTCCTCGGCGAAGTCGGATTCGCGTACGAAGGACAGGCGGGGCCCTACGTGCTGTTTCCACAAACCGCCTGCGCGGGTTACGTCATTGGTGCGATTCTCTTCGGTCGATACCTGCGGCGCAGCGA
>JBCDJX010000162.1:0-4502 GCA_038747355.1 Pseudomonadota bacterium
CGTCGACTACTGGGACTACATCGGCTGGAAGGATCATTTCGCCGATCCCGAGCACAGCCGACGACAACGAAATTACGCACGCGTCGGCGCGGCGAGCACCGTCTACACACCGGGTTTCTTTACCAACGGTGCGGAATGGGCGGGCTGGTTTCGCAACCGCAACCCGGAGCTCCCCGGCGGCACACCCGGCGTGCTCGATGTCAGTGTGGAGTCGAACGAGGCACGCATCCTGTTTTCGCCGAGCGCCGTCGCCGATGAGCGATTACACGTTTACGTCGCCGTACTGGGTATGGGTCTCGAAACCGAAATAAACGCCGGCGAGAATCGCGGACGCAAACTGAAGCACGACTTTGTTGCCCTGCACCTGGACTCGAGCCGTATGCAGTCCACCAATGGCAAGCACATTGCCCGTGTCCCGCTGCCATCGATCGAATCCGACGCCGAGCGCCTGTCGATCGCTGTATGGGTTACGGCCGCCAACGGCACCGACGTGCTGCAAAGTACGGGCGGCTATCTCTGAACGCTGACTAAAAAAAGGCCGGGAATCCTGACGGATCCCCGGCCCGGGTTTGCACTGTCGGTGATCTGACTAGTGGCCGAACCGTCGGCTGAACCACAGCTTGATCAGCTTCTGGAGCAGAATGCGTTTCCGCTCCTCGTCATCATCGTCGTCATCGAAGCAGTCGTCGTCGTCCTTACAGACATACAGCACGATGCCGTCGTGGTCCGACGCCCGCACCGCGAGATCCGCCAGGGTGCCATCGTCTTCAACCAGCAGCCTGGCCGCGTCGGCGTTGCCACGGGCGAACTCGATGTCGGTGACCAGTTTCGACAGTTTTCGGCTGGTCATGACCTGGTCGAGAATCTGCGCGCTCGCGTTGAACACGAACGAGTACCGCTCCTCTTCAGGTGCGTTGAGGATCTCGTTGACCAAGTCACGCTCGACAACGTCATCACAGGCGGCAACCGTACACACCAGGCTCTCCGCCGCGTCAAAGTCACCCTGGATGACGCCCGCGAGATCGACATAGCCGTCCGGGAACTCGAATGCGTTGAAGTCTCCGACAACGGCCAGCTTCACTTTTCGCTTGCGCTGGATGTCGTTAATCATCCGTCCTACCGACTGCGCCTGCTCAAGACGCTTGATCTGGTTACGCGTCTCTTCGATGCCACCGAGTGAGCGCATGTGCAGCGCAAGCACCTTGACCCGAAGATCTTCGTTGATAATCGCATCCAGCAGCAGGGGTGGTCTGTCGTGCAACGGCGAACCGTCAACGCTGAGCAGTTCGTCCTTGCCGAGCTGCGTGACGCTCTTGACCTTGATTCGACGCTTGACGAGGAAACCCACATCGATGGTGCCGAGGTCGTTGCCCTCGACCAGGTAGGCCTTGTAGCGCGAGCGCCAGTCGAACATTCGCACCGTCGCAGCGAGATCCTCAAGCACCTCGAGGCTCTCCACTTCCTGCACGGCGATGATGTCCGGCGAGCGCATCACATCAACAATGAACGCGGCCGCTTTGGCGCGACGCAAGGCATATTCATCCGGTGACACCACCGCGTCGTTCCTTACCCGTCCGTTGATGTCGATATCCGACGGGTCGTCGATGTCGTTAAACAACCGGAACAGGTTGAATGTGGCAATCGTCGCCTCGTCGCGTGTCTTGCGACGGACCGGTTGCGGCAACGGAGCTTCGTGCACGGTGAGTTCGCTCGGCCAGAGCTCGTAGTCGCCGAAATCGAACCCGATCACACCGCGAGCGCTGAAGGTCGAGCCGGCCGGGATGATGCGATTTTCCAGTCCGAGCTTGTCCGGATCGAGCTCGAAGATTTCCGGGTTGCCGTCCCAGACGGGAATGCTTGGCAGCGACGGAATACCCGGGAACTCGATACCCGGTTCGCGGAACGGACGATCAACACCGGCCGCGAAGAACACTTCGGCAATCGGGTCACTGCCGAACGTCTGGTTGGACTGCGTGACGACAGCGATCGGGACCTCTACCAGCATGCCCTCAAAGCACTCGAGGCCACCGCCCGGGCAGCTTGGCGCCGCCGGGTCCGGCGACGGGGTCATGCTGTCGAAGACAATGGCCGCGGGCAGCATGCCGTCGCCCAGTACGGTGACTTCCGGCCCGCCGGTAATCTGCGTGAGACCGAAGAACTCGTCGACAACACCATTGACTTCGACTTCCTGGCCGACGTCTACGTTCGGTGTGTCGCCGGTGAAGACGAACACACCATCCGAGGTGGCTGGATCGCCGTCGCCGGCGGTCTGGATGAAGAAGCCGTTGGTCGACAGCGCCGTGACGGTGCCGACCACGATGACTCGACTGTCGCGCAGCGGGCTGTCACCGCCGAAACCCTGCACATCGTTGATGCTGGCCGCGACCGGGCAACCGATAAACGGCATGCCGTCGCTGGCAGTCCCCGGCGAAAACAGTGCGCCGCCGGAACCCATGGCCGTGGAATGCCGCACGCGCGGTTCGGTGCCTGTTACGTCCGGGTCCAGGGTCAGTGACTGGTTGTCGCCACCTTCGCCACCGTAGCCGGTCGTTGAAATGATCTCGACACCGTCGCTCAGCGTGACCGTGTCGCCGCCGTTGTTTAGGCCCAGAGCTCCGCTGCTTGCCACCTGAACCAGCGCGTTGCCAAACGCGCCGCCGGGTGTGCCGCCGCCGAAGACGACGACGGAACAGCCGTTGTACACCAGCGAATTGGCCGGGAAGACGTGGCGTGTTGAGGCGCCGTCCGCCAGCGTCCAGCCGGAAATGTCGACATCGTCGCCCGTGTTGTTGACGATCTCGATGAACTCGTCGTCACTGAAGTCACGGACGCCGTCGCCGTTGGCATCGCCGGGCAGGTCGCTGGCCGGGTCCGCGTGGATCTCGTTGATAACCCACGGAGACGGCGGTGGCGGCGGCGGGGTGCAGCCCGCAAAGCTGCTGCCGTCGACCCGCGTACCCGGTGAGGACAGTGCGCCGTCGGCGCCGCTGGCAGCGGTGTGCTGCACGAAGCCGGCACCATCGATATCCGGATCGCGCGTCAGCGACTGGTTGTCGCCGCCTTCGCCACCGTAGCTGACGGAGGCGACGTCACTGGTGCCATCATTCAGCGTGACGGTGTCGCCGCCGTTATTCAGGCCAAGCGAGCCGCCGCTCGCTGTTTGCACGAGTACGGAGCCGAACGCATCCTCTGCCGGCTCACCGCCGCCGAAGACCAGCGCCGAGCAACCGGCTTCAATGACAGAGCCCGTCGGGAAGACATGGCGCACGCCGAAACCGTCAGACAGCGACCAGCCGGAAACATCAACATCGGCGTCACCGACGTTTACGATCTCGACAAACTCGTCCTGCGTCGTATTCACCGTGCCGTCGCCGTTCGCATCGCCGAGCGCTGCGTCCGGATCGGCGCTGATCTCGTTGATGACGAGGTTGGCGTCGACCGGCGGCGGTGGGGGCGGGGGAGCAAACTCGGTGCCGGGTGATACGTCCCGTGAAACCCAGGTCGTGGCGACATTTTCGGAGGTTTCGTCCGAACCGGTGATGCCGTTGCCGCCGGACTGTATTTCGATACCTTCAGCGAAGTCGGCTCGCTGGAAGGATTCGCCGCTGCTGTGTGCATCGGTCGCAACGACGTCCTGGTCCGCAATGGCGGTATCCGCGAGGTAGAAGGAGTCAACGCTGTCGGCATCCGGCCCGTCGATACCGATGCCCGGGTTCTTGGCAACGGCTTCCGCCTTGTCGCCCCAAACGGCATAGTCAATATCCTCGACAAGATCTGACTCGCCATCCCAGGTGTACAGGATGACGACTTCACCGCCGTTCGTCAGTCCACCCTGTCCATTGATCGATCCGGGCAGCGCTTCGCGCATGTCGGCAATCGTGTCCGGTCCGTCTGTCGCGTCTTCGAACAGTTCGTACGTTGGCATCATGCCGTAGGCGGTAGCAAAGTCATCGGAACCCGCTATAGCGATCGTCTGGAATTCGCCAGGAGCAATTGAGGCACCGTCCGGGAAGCGGGCGTGGAAATCACCGAAGCCGCCGCCGCCAGCGTCGAGTGCGCCGCCGGTCACAATGTTGTAGTAGAAAACATTGCCGCCTGCGAACGTGGCGTCCGTCACGTAGATGTTCGACAGATCAATCGCCGCGGCGGTCGGGTTATGAATCTCAATGAATTCACCCGCTGTCGGTGTGACGACGATTTCCGAGAGCAGAATATCCGGAACCTGCTCCGGGAGGCTGCAGCTGTCAAAGCTGCCGATCGGAAACGGCGTCGCCGCGGTTGCGTTCGTGGTTTCACCGTCAAGCGCGTTCGCGCCGCTAAAACGCCAATTTTCAATTCTGAAGGTTGAGGCATCGGCGCTGGTTCCGTTGTTGCGATACGCCCAGCCATCCGCGTATTCCCAGGGCTCGCCACTGCCGTCGACATCGATCTCACCGAACACGTCGATGCCTTCGTTCGTCTGGAACAATTCGACGGCGTCGTCACCGTTCACCGCCAGCGCC
>JBCDJX010000163.1:0-4477 GCA_038747355.1 Pseudomonadota bacterium
CAACCGTATCTGCAAACCTCGAAACGCTGGGACTACCTGGCGAAGCACGTCCGGTTTTCTACCCGACGTTCCTGGGTACGACACGACGACCATTATCACGTGGATTTCGTCGTCGACTGTGAGGACGCAGGATGAGGACCGAACCATTCCTTTGCGCAACACGCTGTCAGGGCCAACTGCGCGGAATGCCACGGCATGGACCTCCGGGGCAGCGCGGAGTTAATCGCCAACGCACCGCCACGTCCCGACTTGCGGAAGGTGTTGGCCTAGTTGGAAGAAGACTTCTTTACGCTAATGCGAACCGGCAAGGCGTTGTGCGACCGCGAGCTGGCCTTGATGAGTGGCGGTACGCGCTGATGCTACTCGCTATTCACGGACAACAAGCTTCAGGCGGTGTAAGAGTACCTCGTCGAGGCTACAGCAATCGTTGGTGTGGCTACGTGACGCCAACGCTACCAACGAAAATAGCCCTTTGGTATAAAAAGAAGACGGGAGCGTGGCTCCGGTACAAAAGATCCGAGATCGCGCCGAGGGTGGGTAGCCGGTCTAACGGACATCGACAGCATAGGGGAGATTCCAGGGATGCGATTCCAGCACGCTCGACATTATTGAGTCGTTTTCGTTTGTTCGTTCCTCTCACTTGTCGCCGGCTCAGTATGGGCGACGCTCAGTGTCGAGGATTTCCTGAGTCCACCTGATGTTCGCGATATCGCGATGTCTCCGGACGGCCGTTACCTGGCGATGGTGTTCAACGAAGGTAACCGGCGCACGGTGGTCGTCCGTGATCTTGATGCTCCCAACATGCCGGTGGTCGGTACTGTTAGTGACGACATTGTGCGACCTAACTACCTCAACTGGGGTAGCAACAATTGGCTGCTGATTACGCTGTCGGTGCCGTCGGAACCTCAGAAAGCTCGAAAGGATAAAGAAAAGAACCCCGATTTCGACATCACGGAGTACGAGATGTGGAGCCGGGTGATTGCGACTGATGCGGATATGAGCAATACGGTCCTATTGATGCAGGACGAGAAGGGACTGCATGACAATCGATTCTTGTCTGGTATCACAAACTTCCTGCCCAGCGATGACGACGAAGTGCTTATCGAGGCCTATCAAGGCTATAACCGGGCGCAGTACCGCGTAAACATCCAGACGGGCAAGACGGAATTCGTCACCAGCGGAAGCTACAAGACTTTTCGTTTTATGAACGACAATCAGGGCGATCCGCGCTATCGATTTGACTATCTCGGCTATTCGAAAGCGATCGAGATACTGCAGTTCAACGGCGAGGAAAAGTGGAAGAAGATCGATCGCATCTACCTCAACAAGGACGATCAGGACAGCATATCGTCCGTTGGCCTCGTAGCTCTGCTCGACGACGATCTTGTTTATCGAAAACGAAACGAGGAAACAGGCTTTTACGAGCTGCACGCAATAAGTCACGACAGCGGTGAACGACGTCCCGTCGTTTCTCTGCAAGACAGAGACGTGCGTGGTGTTATCTACAACACACGTAGCGATGACATCGTTGGCTACACAACAGAAGACGATGTGTATCGCAGCTTTTACTTCGACGACGCGACGCAGGTTACCTTCGACAAGATTCTCGCGGAGCTCGGCAACTACAACATCTGGACGGAGGACAAGTCCGACGACGGGCGTCGTGTATTGGTCAGGGCGTCATCACCTGACGACCCGCTCAGTTATCACCTCTGGGACGAAGACACACAGCAGCTAACGCGACTAGCGTCCGCGTTTCAGGAGCTGCGACCACAAGACCTGTCAATTCCTCATGTAAAGACGATCGAAGCCCGCGACGGGCTGCCAATCCGGACCTACCTGTTGTTGCCCGAAGGCTACCAGCAGGGTTTGGCTTATCCGACCATCATTCTCCCGCACGGCGGTCCGCACGCCCGCAGCCGGTCGGACTACGACATGTTTGCCCAGTTCCTATCTACCCGCGGCTACGTCGTGGCACAGCCGAATTTTCGGGGCTCCACCGGTTACGGCCGTGATTTTGAGTACGCCGGTCATAGGGAGTGGGGCGGGAAGATGCAGGAGGATGTGACCGATACGGCGAAGCACCTGGTAGATCAGGGAATTACCGATCCTGAGAAGCTCTGTATCGTTGGAATTTCTTACGGTGGATATGCGGCACTAATGGGAGCCATTAAGACTCCGGAACTATTTCAGTGCGCTATCAGCATCAATGGTGTCACCGATCTGCCCGGCATTATCAAGCATGAAATAAGCAGCGGCCTGGATAAATCGGATTGGCAGCGGTTGCTCTACGATAGAATCGGCCATCCCAAAAAGGACCGTGAAAACCTCCTGGCCAATTCGCCACTAAGAAACGCCGATGAGTTCGGTACTCCGGTACTGATAGTTGCTGGCACCGGCGATACCGTTGTGCCCTGGGAGCAGTCGAAACGCTTAGCCAAAGCCCTCGATAAGGCGGACAAGCCGCATCAATTGATGGTCGTCAGCGACGCACGTCACAACGTATTCAGCAAAAGGGAAGATGCGGTAAAAGTTCTGGAGCGCATAGAAAAGTTTCTCGGGCACTATTTGCAGTGAGTATCGCCCATCGCCGGCGTACGCTGCGTTGACCTTCGGCGTTCATCCCGTTGGAGAACATAACAGCATGAATGAAGTCAGGCTCCGAAAACTCGCCGCTTTCACCTCTGATCCAAGCGGCGGCAATCCAGCCGGTGTTTGGATCGATGACAAGCTGCCGTCGCCACAAAGCATGCAATGTATCGCTGCAGAGGTCGGGTATTCCGAGACGGCTTTCGTTGCGCCGGCGAGCGGTGAG
The DNA here is from genome assembly GCA_038747355.1 of Pseudomonadota bacterium. Lineage (GTDB taxonomy): Bacteria > Pseudomonadota > Gammaproteobacteria > Steroidobacterales > Woeseiaceae > UBA1847. Next base: position 2,816 of record JBCDJX010000163.1, read on the forward strand.
AAACGACAGGTGCGTTACTTCAGTCCGGAAGTGGAAGTGCCTTTCTGCGGTCATGCGGCAATCGCCACGGGTGTCGCGTTAGCGCGTATTGAAGGCGAGGGTACTTACCATCTTGCGACGGCGGCTGGAGACGTGCCGGTAGCGGTCTTCGAGCGGGACGGTGAACTGGAAGCTTCTTTGACGTCGGTTAACCCGGAATTTGAAACGGCATCCGCAAGCCTGGTCGATACGGTGTTGGCCGTATTGGGTTGGTCAGGTGAAGACGTTGATCCGGCGATACCGCCGGCAAAGGCGTACGCAGGCGCCTGGCACCTGGTGCTGGCGACGCACCGTCGTGATCGTCTCGATGTCCTCGAATACGAATTCGACACGCTGAGGTGCCTGATGGTGGCCGAGGGTCTCGTGACCTTGCAACTGGTCTGGCGCGAGGACGACGGCGTGTTTCATTCGAGAAACCCGTTTCCCGTCGGCGGTGTGGTCGAGGATCCGGCGACTGGCGCTGCGGCGGCGGCGCTGGGAGGCTACCTCCGCGACGCCGGCTTGCTGAAGGCGCCGGCGATCCTTCGTATTCGACAAGGCGAGGCCATGGGCAGCCCCAGTTTGCTCACGGTCGACATCCCCGAGGAAGGCGGCATTGTCGTGAGCGGAACAGCGGTGGCCTTGTAGTCAGTTCGCCTGCTGGCGGAGCCGGGCAAAGTGTTCGTCCCAGCCCGCATCGTGATCGGCCGCCTGATTGAAGCCGTTATCGGCTTTTTCGAATCCGCTGTGTGTGAGTCGCAGTATCGTGCCGCCTTCGACATCGGTCAGTTCCCACACACAAGTCGTCTCAATGCCGGCGAGACTGTCGTGCGTAAAGGTGTGTACTAGCCGGCTTGTGGGCGTGAACTCCAGCACCTGTCCCCAGATCAGTCGGGTGCCCGCTTTGTCCGGCGAGTCGCTGAGCAGGGCGTAAACACCGGATTCTGAAACGTCCTCCTCGCCTTCGTGAAACCACGTGGCCAGCTTCTTTTTGTCCGTCAAAAACCGCCAGACGTCGCTCGACGGTGCCTTGATAAACACGGATTTGACAATGGAATACTCACTCATGGCGGCTTTCCTCAACGGCAGACTTTAGTTGCAAGAGTTTGTTGTCCCAGAACTTTTCGTAGTCTGACAGCCATTCATACGCGGGCTTCAGGTTTTCCGCGCGCAGAAAATGACGCTTCTCCTTGCCGCGGCTGTACGACCCGACGATGCCGCCGTCTTCAAGCACCTTGAGGTGTTTGACGATGGCGTTTCGTGACGAGTCGAACCTGGCAGCCAGGCCGGAAATGGAGTGTTCGTCATTGGCCAGGATCGCGATGAGTTCTCGACGGGTCGGGTCGGCGAGACCGCGAAACAGGCGTTGAATGTCCGTTTGCATGCACTGGGCTCCGGGCAGCTTGCAATCAATATAACACCAATTGGTGTTATATCAAGTTGAAGCCGGACAACCCAGCCTCCAGGCAGGACTCCGTTGCTATCATCCGAAATCTCCGCCGTCGTCAGAACTGACGAGGAAAGCCGATGAAAAGCGTGTCATTACGACTGTTTGCAGCGTTTGTATGGGTAGCCACGAGCGCGTCCTCGCACGCCGACACACCGCACAACCACGCCGAGACGGTGCGCGCGTTCATGCAGGCG
>JBCDJX010000164.1:0-4299 GCA_038747355.1 Pseudomonadota bacterium
AGGCCTCGCGGACCGCGGTGCCCGCTGTGATGACGTCGTCGATGATCAGCACACGGCCCTGGACAGGGGCACCGACGGTTGTGCCGCCTTCTCCGTGTGCCTTTGCTTCCTTGCGGTTGTACGCGTACGGCACGTCGATGCCGTGATGCTCGGCGAGTGCGGCGGCGGTAAGGGCAACCAGCGGGATACCTTTGTAAGCCGGGCCGAACAGCATGTCGAATTCAATACCCGACTGGGCGATCGTCTGCGCGTAGTAGCGCCCGACCCGTGCTGCGGCGTAACCGGTGTTGAACAGGCCGGCGTTAAAGAAGTAGGGGCTGTTGCGCCCGGACTTCAGCGTAAACTCGCCAAACTTGAGCACGCCGAGTTCGAGGGCGAGGTCGATGAATTCGTTCTTGTAGGCTGCCATGGCTTGGTCTTTGATTGGGCTCTTGTATTATGGCGCGGTCGCGGCGCGTCGGAGTATGACACAGCCCGCAGTCCTGCAAAGAGCGATAAGGAGTCCCGTGTTTCGAGTTATCAGCCTGAATGCCAACGGCATTCGCGCCGCCGCCCGCAAGGGCTTTTTCGATTGGCTGCAAAAACAGGACGCCGACGTCATCTGCATCCAGGAAACCAAGGCGCAGGTGCACCAACTGGAGGATCCGGTCTTTCGGCCGGAGGGCTACCACTGCTTTTACGAGGATGCCGAGAAGAAGGGCTACAGTGGTGTGGCTGTTTATACCCGCCATGAACCGAAAAAGGTCATCCGCGGCTACGGCGATCCCGAGTTTGACGCCGAGGGCCGTTACCTGGAGGTCCAGCTCGGTGGCCTGAACGTCGCGTCGGTCTATCTGCCGTCCGGCTCGTCCAGCGACGAACGTCAGGCGGCGAAGTTTCGTTGTCTCGAGACCTTTGAAGACTACCTGCGCAAGGTGAAGCGCCGCCGCTCGCAGACCATCATCTGTGGTGACTGGAATATCGCGCACCGTGAGATCGATCTGAAAAACTGGCGTGCGAATCGCAAGAACTCCGGATTCACACCGGAGGAGCGGGCGTGGATGGACGTCGTATTCGACGATATCAAGCTGGTGGATGCGTTTCGACACCACCGCCCGGACGAGCCGGTTTACACCTGGTGGTCCAATCGCGGACGCGCCTGGGATAACAATGTCGGCTGGCGTATCGACTACCAGGTGGTGACGCCGAAGCTGCGCGACGCGGTGACCTTGTCCGAGGTGTACCGCGACGAACGCTTTTCCGACCACGCACCGCTGACCATGGATTACGACTGGACACTCGGGTGACCACCGCGACGCTCAGCGGCATTGGCGCCTTCCTGCACCGGAAGGCTATCGTCGTCTTTTTTCTCGGCTTTTCCTCAGGTTTGCCGTTTCCGCTGGTGTACTCGACACTTTCCGCGTGGCTTGAGGATGCGAGCGTCGAGCGCAGTACGATCAGCACCTTCGCCTGGCTGGGTTTCGCGTACAGCCTGAAATTCGTCTGGGCGCCCGTGGTCGACTCGACGCGTCTGCCAATCCTGAATCGCCTGTTGGGCCACCGTCGGTCGTGGATGCTGCTGGCGCAAATGTCGCTGGGTCTGAGCATCTGGTTTCTGTCCGGTGTTGACCCCACCGCCAACATCGAGCTGTTTGCCATCGTCGCTCTGTCGGTCGCCTTCTTCTCGGCAACCCAGGATATCGTCATTGATGCTTACCGCATTGAGTCGGCGCCGGACGAGATGCAGGGCATCCTGGCCGCGGCCTACCAGTACGGGTACCGCTTGTCGCTGTTGATCAGCATGGCGGGCGCGCTGTATCTCGCGGACGTTGTCAGCTGGTCGCAGACGTACACGATCATGGCGTTTTGCATGGCGCTGGGCGTCATCACGACCTTGCTGTGTGCGGAACCTGAGGCCATCTCGAAAGCCCGTTTCGGCGGCAACACGTTTTTCGAGAAATCCGCGAGCTGGTTTCGCCACGCCGTGGCAGACCCCTTCGTCGACTTCTTCCAGCGATTTGGCCCGTTTCTGTTCGTCGTGCTGGCCTTTGTGTCGTTGTACCGGATCAGCGATTACGTGCTCGGCATCCTCGCCAATCCGTTCTATCTCGATATCGGCTTCAGCAAATCCGAAGTTGCGACCGTGGCCAAGGTCTACGGCACCTGGATTACCTTGCTCGGTGTGGGTCTGGGTGGCTGGGCGGTGATTCGCTACGGCGTCGCGCGTTGCCTGATCATCGCGACGACGCTGATTGCGAGCACCAACCTGTTTTTCGCCGCGATGACAATAACCGGTGCCGAGCTCTGGATGCTTGCGGTCACTATCAGCGCCGACAACATCGCACAAGGGTTCGGCGGCACGGTGCTGATCGCCTATCTGTCGAGTCTGACCGTGCGCGAGTTTACGGCCACACAGTACGCGCTGCTGAGTTCCTTCATGGCGCTGCTGCCGAAGTTTCTCGCCGGTTTCTCGGGCAACGTTCAGGAGTCGATCGGCTGGTTCGGCTTTTTCCTGTACGCGGCGGCTCTGGGCGTTCCGGCTATCGTTCTCGCGGTCTGGGTGTCGCGCCGCCATGACGCCCTTGTCAGCGGCAAGTGAAGACGGTGCATGTATCCGCGGTCGACGACATCGACAACCCCGGCTGCGTTGAATTTCGCATCGGCGGTGGCGACTGGCCGTTCAAGGGCTTTGTTGTTCGACGCGGCGACCAGGTCTACGCCTACCAGAACTTTTGCGTGCACGCCGGACATCCGCTGAACTGGAGCGAAAACCGTTTCCTGACGCCGAACAAGGACGCGATTATCTGCGCCTCGCACGGCGCAATGTTCGAAATCGACAGTGGATTGTGTGTGGCGGGGCCTTGTCTCGGGAAAAGCCTGCGGCCCGTCGCGGTCGAGGTGACCGACGGTGAGGTATTCGTGACCGGCCCGGAGGGGCAGTGAGCGCTAGGTGAGCTGGCTCTCCATCAGGTCCAGAAACGCCAGCGCGTCCTGGTAACCGGTCGGGATTTCAATATCGGCCTTGCCGTCGTAGTCCTGCGGATCCATGTCCACCGACCCGGACCAGTCTTCCGGCGCGCTGATTTCCGTGAGCAACAGCTCCGGCCACGCCTCCAGGTCAATTTCGTCGATGGTGCCGTCGAACTGCTGCAGTTCTACCGTTCCCGCCTGCTCATCGAGCGCGACAACCTCAAACAGCGTGCCGTTCGGTCGCGAGAACCACTGGCCGATAACTGGGTACACAAGACCCATGACAGAACTCCTATGAAAGCGTCTGTACTACTACTTATAGAGCAGGAATCCGGCTCCGCAAGCCGTGCGGGTCGTTTTATCGACGCAGGAAGCGCCAGTCGACGATGCGATGCCCTTTGCGCAGGCCGCGACGCTCAAATTTTGTGACCGGACGGTCAATCGGTGCGTCGCCGTCGTGCTCGCGTCGGGCGTCGAGCGCAAACAGCTCACAGCCGGTAAACAGCTCGTCAATGTGTTCGGCATAGTTCGCCCAATCGGTCGCGATATGCAGGCTCGCCGTCTCTGTCATACGGCTGTGCACAAGTGACAGAAAGCTGTCCTGCATTATGCGTCGTTTGTGGTGGCGCTTCTTCGGCCAGGGATCCGGGAAGTACAGGTTAAGGCGCTGGATACTGCCGGGCGCCAGCTGGTGCTGCAGCACCTCGACCGCGTCATGCGCCAGCAGGCGAAGGTTTTCGACGCCGGCCTCACGGGCGGCAATCAGGCAGCGGCCAATGCCGGGTTCATGCACTTCGATGCCGAGAAAATTCGTCTCCGGCGAGGCGGCTGCCAGCTGCACCAGCGTGTCGCCGTTGCCGAAACCGATTTCAACGGTCAACGGTGCGTCGCGGCCAAAGGTGTCTGCAAGGTCCAGCGGGTCGCCGACGCACTCAACGCCGATGGTCGGCCAGAGCTCATCGATGGCGCGCTGCTGCGACTCGGTCAGCCGGCCGGCGCGGCGGACGTAGCTGCGAATCGTGCGATGCAAGCCTTCTTCGTTCATCGCTTTTCGAGCGGGTCCGACGCAAACCGTATGTCGCTGGCGAGTTCCGGTCGCCGGCCAACGACATCAGCGTATTCCTCGCGAATACGCGCCAGGTCACGGTCCACGTCGCCGCTCATCGCCAGGGTTGCCCCCAGTCCGATGCGCCGCTGGCCGAAATCCAGCAGGGCCAGCGTGACCGGCACCTTCGCCTCTATCGCGATGCGGTAAAAACCCTTGAGGACTAATCTAACGGATTTCTCCCCTTCGCGCCTATTCTTCGCTCACAAATGTCTCTTCCCCGAAATCCGATGACTCGATGTTAT
>JBCDJX010000165.1:0-4171 GCA_038747355.1 Pseudomonadota bacterium
CCGGTGCGACCGGTCTGGCGCAAGAAAGCCAAGGTCGTCGCCGGCCTCGTCGAACCGGCCAACCGCGTACCCAGAACCCGCTTTGACCCAAAGAGTTGAGATTTACACCGACGGCGCCTGCCGCGGTAACCCGGGCCCGGGCGGCTGGGGCGTGCTGCTGATCGCGGGCCCGCACCGCAAGGAAATGCATGGCGGCGAGTATGAGACCACCAATAACCGCATGGAGCTGACCGCGGCTATCGAGGCGCTGAATGCGCTCAAGGGACGACAGCAGGTGACGCTGCACACGGATTCCAAGTATGTGATGGACGGTATCAAGAGCTGGATCGACGGCTGGAAGGCGCGCGGCTGGAAAACGGCGGCGAAAAAGCCGGTCAAAAACCAGGATCTCTGGATGGCCTTGGACACCGCACGATCAAAGCACGATGTCGATTGGCGCTGGGTTAAAGGCCACTCCGGGCACCCGGGCAACGAGCGTGCCGACGAGCTCGCGAATCTCGGCATCGACACGCTTTAACGCGCGCGGCGACTTCCCGTACACTCACGCCCCATGCGACAAATCGTACTCGACACGGAAACCACTGGCCTGTCTACAGCGCAGGGCCACCGCATCATCGAAATCGGCTGCGTCGAAATGGTCAATCGACGCGTCACCGGGCGCGAATGGCACCGGTTTATCGACCCTGAGCGAGATATCGACGAAGGCGCGGAGCGCGTCCACGGCATCTCTCGTGCCAGCCTTGAGGGCAAGCCGAAATTTGCCGAGATCGCCGACGAATTTCTCGCCTTCATCGAGGGGTCGCAACTGGTGATTCACAACGCCGAGTTTGACGTGGGCTTTCTGGACTACGAACTCGGGCTGATGAAGCACAAGAAGCCCAAAATCAGCCGGCATGCCGACGTGCTGGACACGCTGTTAATGGCTCGCGAGATGCATCCGGGGCAGCGCAACAGCCTCGATGCGCTGTGCAAACGCTACGAGGTGGATGCCACGGCCCGTTTTGTCCACGGCGCGTTGATCGACTCCGAGCTGCTGGCGCGGGTCTACCTCGCGATGACGGGCGGCCAGACGGCGCTGTTGCTGGACGAGGAGCCGGACGAAGGCGAGGTCGAGACGTCGATCGAGGCCAGCGCCCCGACCCGTTCTGACTTTGACCTGGTGGTCCACCGGGCAAGCGACGACGAGGCCGCAGCGCACGACGCCATGATGGAGAAGCTCAGGGCCGCTGGGGATGTGATCTGGGATTCACGATTTACAACCTGAGCTGTTGCATTTGCGGGAGCCGCGTATGATGGGAAACCAATGCGCCAATTGAGCTGGAGTGTGAGAAAGGCATGAAGATTCTTGTCACCGGCGCCGCCGGATTTATTGGCTACTTCACAGCAAAGAGACTCTGTGAGCGTGGCGATACCGTCATCGGAACGGACAACTTCAACGACTACTACGAAGTTAGTCTTAAAGACGCCAGAGCCGAAAAGCTCGCGTCACTGGCCAACTTCAGTATGGTGCGAATCGATCTCGCTGACCGTGACGCTATGGAGTCCCTGTTCCAGCGCGAGAGGTTCGATCGTGTAATTCACCTAGGGGCTCAGGCAGGTGTTCGTTACTCCATCGAAAACCCCCATGCTTATATCGACAGCAATATAGTCGGCACTCTGCATATCCTCGAGGGCTGCCGTCACCACGATGTCGAACATCTCGTCTATGCATCGTCGAGCTCGGTGTATGGGGCTAATACGGCTATGCCATTTTCGGTTGAGCACAACGTCGATCACCCGATGGCGTTGTACGGTGCCACCAAGAAGTCAAATGAGTTGATGGCGCATTCCTACTCAAACCTCTACGGCCTTCCAACAACAGGATTACGCTTCTTCACGGTTTACGGCCCGTGGGGGCGTCCCGACATGGCGCCAATTAAGTTCGCAAAGGCGATCGTTGAGGGGCGGCCGATCGATGTCTACAACTACGGTGATCACAGTCGAGACTTCACCTATATCGACGATATCGTCGAGGGCGTTATTCGGTCCTGCGATAACGTGGCAAGAGCAGATTCTGGCTGGTCCAGCGACAACCCCGGCCCGGCGACCAGCAAATACCCGTATCGCGTCTACAATATCGGGAATCAAAGCCCTGTACCGTTGATGGATTTCATCGAGCTGATCGAAAAGAACCTGGGAATGAAGACGGAAAAAAACCTTCTTCCAATGCAACCAGGCGATGTAAAAGACACGTGGGCAGATTCTGATGCGCTGGCAAGAGATGTCGGCTACTCGCCTTCCACGGGTATCGAAGAAGGCGTCAAACAATTCATCGAGTGGTTTATCGACTACTACAACGTAGAATCGAAAAACGCAGCCTAGGAATCCAGATTGACGACCTTTTACGTTAACCGCAGGCTGTCTGTGCGCTACCCGACGGATCTCCCGGCCTGGAAACGGCTGGTTCATCACCACCGTGACGAGATTCGCCATCGCGAACTCAAGTACATGTTCGCGCGCGACAAGAATCGGGCCAAGGACTTTGCGCTCAAGGCCGGTGATCTGTACTTCGACTATTCGAAGAACCACCTCAATCGCAAGACGCGCGGCTTGCTCGTCAAGCTCGCGGAGCAAGCCGACGTGCCGGCAGCCATCGAGGCGATGTTCTCGGGTGAGCTCATCAACCAGACCGAGGGCCGCGCTGTCCTGCATACCGCCCTGAGGTCGACGCCGCGTGACCGCGTCGGTAAGGGTGTCGACGGCGTCAGTGACGTCTGGAAGGTCCTTGACCAGATCGAGGCGTTCGTCAACGCGGTGCACGATGGTTCCATCGCGGGTGCGAGCAGCAAGCGTTTCACCGATATCGTCAACATCGGTATCGGCGGCTCGGATCTGGGCCCGGTGATGGCCAGCCGCGCGTTGCGCGAGTACTGGGTCGACGGCGTAACGTTCCATAGCGTGTCGAATGTCGACGGTACGCAGTTGGCGGATCTCGTCAAATCGCTGGACCCTAAAACGACGCTGTTCGTGATCTGTTCCAAGACGTTCACAACGCTTGAGACGATGACGAATGCCAACGCAGCGCGTACGTGGATCAGGAAGCGACTGGGTGCTGCAGCCGTGGAATCTCACTTTGTCGCGGCATCGACCAATCACGAGGCGATGAACGCATTTGGCATCCATCCCGAGTACCGGTTCGGCTTCTGGGACTGGGTGGGCGGTCGCTATTCCCTCTGGTCCGCGGTGGGCCTGTCGCTGGCACTGGCCATCGGCATGGACAATTTCCGCCGCATCCTCGCGGGCGGCCGCGTCATGGACCGGCACTTCCGCAAGGCGGCGCTGGAAGAGAACATGCCCGTGCTGATGGCGCTGATCAGCGCCTGGTACAACAACTTCTTCGATGCGGAGAGCCACGCGATCCTGCCGTACGACAATCGGCTGGATCGATTTCCGGCGTATCTCCAGCAACTGCAGATGGAATCCAGCGGCAAGCGCGTACGCATGGACGGCAATCCAGTCCGCTGCGCCACGGGCATGGTGATCTGGGGCGAGGCAGGCAATAACGCGCAGCACTCCTTCTACCAGCTGCTGCACCAGGGCACGCGATTGATCCCGGCGGATTTCCTGCTGCCTGTTCACTCATCCGGCGCGTCACAGAAACAGCAGGACCTGGCCATTGCCAACTGTCTCGCCCAGTCCGAGGCGTTGATGGACGGGTACTCCGGCCGCGGTGTTGAGTCTCATCGCGTTCACCCCGGTAATCGCCCGAGCTCCACGATCCTGTTTCCCGAGCTGACGCCGGAGGTGCTGGGTCAGCTGGTGGCCGCCTACGAGCACAAGGTGTTTGTCGAGGGCGTGATCTGGGGGATCGGCTCATTCGATCAGTGGGGCGTGGAACTAGGGAAGAAGCTGGCGAAGTCCTTGGAGCGTGCAGCTAGCGGCGTTGAGAAATATTCCGGAATGAATGAATCGACGCGTCAGCTATTGTCCAAAGTTCGCAGGCTACGCCAATAAAGGTCCTCGAATGAAGTTTTCACTTTTGGTATCGCTGTTGATGTTAAGCGCATCGGTTTGTGCGGGCCCATTTATTCCTGCCGGAGACTTGGCTTTAAGGAATGATATCCAGCGCCTGGCCGACTACGGTGTCATCGGCGGAACGGTCACGACATGGCCGCTGGCATGGGGGCCGATC
>JBCDJX010000166.1:0-4117 GCA_038747355.1 Pseudomonadota bacterium
AGTGGGCGACACAATGGCCGAAACGCGGGCGAAAGCGCTGTGTGACGGCAGCGTGGCTTGCGACGCGATCGATCCGTCGATGAACATCGAGTACTTCGATGAGTGGAGCGCCGACCCGCTGATCGCGGCGAACAACGGCTATATCTCCTGGCGCTACACGCTGACCGGCCCTGGCGATCCGAACATTCCGGTCAACGAGGGTTCGAATATTCGTACACCCAGCCCGACGAGTTTTGATTGCGAACAGGACTGGACCTCGCTGTGCCGCACGGTAATCAACTTCGAATCGATCATCCAACCGATATTTATGCTGTCTCGACCGGTCACGCAGATGGTGCCCGATCCCAACGATCCGAATGTGATGATCGAGGAGCCGGTTCTGGATGCGAACGGCAACCCGGTCGACAACATGTGCACGCAGTGTCATTCGCCGACCGATCCGTTCGACATGACGGTGCGCGTTCCGGCTGGCCAGCTCGACCTGAGTAATTCAGCGTCCGACCAGGAGCCGGATCACTTCACGTCCTACCGCGAACTGCTGACGGGTGATAACCTTCAGGAGGTGGTTGGAGGCGTGCTGGTAGACGCGCAAGTGGTGATTGGTCAGGATGCGGACGGAAACGACATCCTCGGCACGGTAGCGATCAACTCGCCGGCGACGCTCGCGGGAGCGGCGGCGTCAGACGATTTCTTTGATCGCTTCGCCAACGCGGCAGACCTGCACTTTAATCTTCTCTCGGAAGCGGAACGACGGCTGATTGCTGAGTGGCTGGACATTGGTGCCCAGTACTACAACAACCCGTTCGACGCGCCGATGAACTAGGCGTTGGCGAAGGGACGCTAGGGCGAGACTATGGGCGATGCACTTAAGACAGCACTACAGGTTTGGCTTGTTGCCGCCGTCTTATGTCTTGTGCCCGGCCTTGCAGACGCCAAGAAGCCCTACAAGCGTGTGTCTGTGGCTGACCCGTTCCTTGAAATGCACACCGGCCCAGGCCGCGGCTACCCGAAATTCAACATTGTCGAACGCGGCGACTCGGTCGACATTATTCGGCAACGCACGGACTGGATTCTCGTTCGTGACGATGACGGCAAGGAAGGCTGGGTCGACCAGGCGCAGATGGAGCTCACGCTGAAGCCGGATGGCTCACAGCTGGAATTTGACAGCGCCGAGCAGGACGATTTCACCAATGCGCGCTGGGAGGCCGGCGTTCTGTCGGGTGACTTCGGCGGTGCGAACATAGTCTCCGTCTACGGTGGTTACTCGATCAACCCGTACCTCTCGGTCGAGCTCTGGGCGTCGCAAATACTGGGCAACTTCTCGAATGGCTCGATGGCGAGCCTCAACGTGGTCAGCGAAGCTTTTCCTGACGCGCGTATTTCGCCGTATTTCACGCTGGGCGCCGGCGTCATTAACACCGAGCCCAAGTCGACCATTGTCCAGTCCGAGGATCGTGATGACCAGATCGGTCACGCCGGTGCCGGATTCAGAATTTATGCAACGCGCCGCTTCCTGCTGCGCGCCGAGTACAAGAGTTACGTCGTGTTCACCAGCCGTGACGAAAACGAGGAAGTTGAGGAATGGAAAGTCGGTTTCGCGTTCTTTTTCTGATCATCGCGATGGTCGGCCTGTCGGGCTGCGCCGCGACCAAGAACCTGTTCGGTGGTCGCGAAGAGGCGCCACCGCCGAGTGCGGAAGCGCCTGGCCAGGTCATTGACCCCGAGGTCGAGCGTCGGCGAATCAAGGAACCGAAGATCGACAAGGAAGACTTCGAGCTGGGTGTCTACGCCGGCATCATGAGCATTGAGGACTTCGGTTCGGATGTGGTTTACGGTGCGCGGCTTGCCTATCACGTGACCGAAGGGTTTTTCGTCGAGGGTACTGTCGGACAGACTGAGGCGGGTCTCACCAGCTTCGAGCAGCTTAGCGGCGGATCGCGACTGATCGACGATAGCGAGCGGACCCTGACGTACTACAACCTCAGTCTCGGCTATAACGTGCTTCCCGGTGAGGTGTTCATCGGTGAAGGCCGCGCCTTCAATACCAACCTGTATTTCGTGGCCGGACTGGGCTCGACCCGTTTCGCCGGCGACGACCGGTTTTCCGTGTCCTACGGCGCGGGCTACCGATTCCTGCTAACCGACACTTTCGCGCTGCATCTGGATTTCAGGAATCACCTGTACGACATCGACCTGTTCGGTGAGGAAAAGACTGTAAATAACCTGGAAGGACACCTCGGTGTAACCGTGTTCTTCTGAGTATCCGATCACAGTTCGGGCAGGTGTCCCGAGCTAAAGTGGAGATTATGACCGTGAAAACAGCAACTCGAGTAGTCCTGGCGGCCGGCCTGATGCTGGGCCTGTCGGCGTGCGGCCAGATTGAGCCGTGGGTGAAGCCCTATGAGCGTGACGCGCTGGCTGACCCGATCATGGCGATGGACGGTGACCCGGTGTCGTCGTCCTACCTGAAACACGTGTTTGAATCACGCGAAGGCGCTCGTGGCGGCGAAGGTGCTGCCGGCGGCGGCTGCGGCTGTAACTAAGGCGTGACGGGAAGCGTTCCGATGCGGAGACTCCTGGTACTCATACTGCTTGGACTGACCGGCACGGCATCTGCCAACGTGCTGCCGGAAGACCGAACCGACATGCTGTTCAAAATGTATGACGGTGGCGGTGCGACGATCGGCGGTCCGTCGATCCTGGTGCGTAAGCAGGTTGCCAAGGACATTTCGGTGGTTGCCAACTACTACATCGATGCGGTCAGCTCCGCATCGATCGACGTTGTGACGACCGCGAGCCCGTACACAGAGCGCCGCGAACAGTGGTCGGTCGGTATGGATTACCTGCGCGGCGGCACCACGATGAGCATGAATTACGTCACCAGCCTCGAGTCTGACTTCGATGCGAAGACGTACGCACTGGGCATCCAGCAGACGCTACTGGGCCAGCTCACGACGATTTCGCTGAACTATTCCTACGGCGAGGACATCGTCGGCCGCTCCGATGACGAAACGTTTGCGCGCGAGAACATTCGCCAGCAATACGGCATCGGCATTACCCAGATCATCACCAAGCACCTGATTGCGGCCCTGAATATCGAGACCGTGACCGATGAGGGCTTCCTGAATAACCCCTATCGAACGGTCCGCTACCTCGACCCCGGTAGCGCCATCGGCTACAGCTATGAACCGGAGCTATACCCGAATACGCGAACCAGTAATGCGGTCGGCTTCCGTGCGAAATACTACCTGCCGTACCGGGCTGCCATCGAAGGTGAATACCGTTACTTCACGGACACCTGGGGTATTGAAGGTCACACCGCTTCAGTGTCATACACCCAGCCATGGAACAAATGGATCTTCAACGTCAAACTGCGATCGCACGACCAGACCGGGGCGTCGTTTTTCCGAGATCTGTTTTCTCGCTCTGAAGCGACCAACTTCCGGGGCCGAGACAAAGAGCTGAGTCCGCTGACCTCGAACACGGTTCGCCTCAAGGCGTCTTATGAATTCCTCAACAACCCGGCTGGCTGGCTCAAACGAGGCGCAGTGACCGCGTCCATCGACCACTTGATGGTGGACTACGAGGAATTCCGCGACCTTCGAGTACGCGGAGGCAACGTGGGTGAAGAGCCGCTCTACTCGCTGGATGCCAACGTCGTTCAATTCTGGGTGTCTTTCTGGTACTGATTTGCAGTCGACGAAGCGGCCGGTGAGCCGCCTCGGTGTTACAGTACTCGCATGTGGTCCTACCTGATTCCCGGGCTGGCGCTGGCCGGCATTGTCGTTGTTCTCTATAACCGCCTGATCAACAGCCGCAATCGTGTCAGTTCGGCGTGGAGTGACGTCGATGTCCAGCTGCAACGTCGCTACGACCTGATTCCCAGACTTGTCGACGCCGTCGATCAGTACGCGAGCTACGAGCGATCGACGCTAGAAGCGATCGGCGAGCTGCGCAACCAGGCCATGCAAAGCGCCACGCTCTCCGACCGTGGCACAGTGGAGGAGCAACTCGAAAACGGCGTTCGCAAGCTGATTGCGCTGGCCGAGGATTATCCGGACCTGAAGGCCAACGAGAACTTTCTCAATCTGCAGGAAGAACTGGTCGAAACCGAGAA
>JBCDJX010000167.1:0-4093 GCA_038747355.1 Pseudomonadota bacterium
GATGTCCTTTATGAATCGCTTCGGCCTGATCACCGCGCGCGACCCAAAAGGTGTCTATCACCCGATGACCGACGTTATTCACAAGGTCTTGAATGACATCACGGTGGATGACTGGGCGGTCATTATCGGAGGGGATTCGCACACGCGGATGTCCAAGGGCGTGGCTTTCGGCGCGGACTCCGGCACTGTGGCACTCGCGCTGGCGACCGGTGAAGCGACTATGCCAATACCGGAATCCGTCAAGGTCACTTTCAAAGGCACACTGAAAGATCACATGGACTTTCGTGACGTCGTGCATGCGACCCAGGCGCAGATGCTGAAGGAGTTCGGCGAGAACGTGTTCCAGGGGCGGATCATCGAGGTTCATATCGGTACCTTGCTGTCCGACCAGGCATTCACCTTCACGGACTGGACCGCCGAGATGAAGGCGAAGGCATCGATCTGCATCTCCGAGAATGACACGCTGATCGAGTCGCTGGAGATTGCCAAAGATCGAATCCAGATCATGATCGACAAGGGCATGGACAACGCCGGGCAGGTCCTTCAGGGCCTGATCGATCGAGCGGATGCGCGTATCGCGGAGATCCGCTCCGGCGAAAATCCGGCACTGACACCGGATGCCGACGCAAAGTACGCGGCGGAGTTCGTCGTTGATCTTGACCAGATCGTAGAGCCGATGATCGCCGACCCGGACGTCAACAACGACGACGTGTCGAAGCGCTACACTCATGACACCATTCGGCCGATTTCCTACTACGAGGGCACCAAGAAGGTGGATCTCGGATTCGTCGGCTCTTGCATGGTGCATAAAGGCGACATGAAGATCATCTCGCAGATGCTCAAGAATCTCGAGAAAGACGGCAAGATCGAGTTCAAGGCGCCGCTGGTCGTCGCACCGCCGACCTACAACATCGTTGACGAGTTAAAGGAAGAGGGAGACTGGGACGTTCTGCGCAAGTACTCGGGCTTTGAATTTGACGATGATGCGCCGAAGAATGCGGCACGCGTGTCGTACGAGAACATGATGTATCTCGAGCGACCGGGCTGTAATCTCTGCATGGGCAACCAGGAGAAAGCCGAGAAAGGCGACACGGTGATGGCCACATCCACCCGTCTGTTTAAAGGCCGCGTGGTAGAAGACTCCGATGCAAAGAAGGGCGAGTCGTTGCTCGCATCAACCCCGGTTGTGGTGCTGTCGACAATTCTTGGCAGGACGCCGGAGTTGCATGAGTACGAGGAAGCGGTGAAAGGCATCAACCTGACGAAATACGCACCACCGAGGGCCTGAGCTGCTGCGGTCGACCGGCCTGCGGCATTAGCGCTGACTCGGTCGTCGCGAATAAAGCCGATGCGGACAGTCGATTCATTGCGCCATCGAATTGCCTGTCGCGTGTCGAACCAACAACAAGAATAACGAAATGCTATGAGCAACAATCCGCAGCAACACGGTTTCGCCATCGTGATTCCGTGTTTTAACGAAGAACTCGCCATCCGCAGCACGATCGATGAATTGCTGGAGCATGTTCGTGCGGATAATTTCGAAATCCTCATCGTCGACGACGGCTCAAGCGACGGAACGGCGGACATTCTCAAGGCGCTCGAACAAGAACACTCGCTGGTTCGCGTGATCACACACGACAGCAATCGCGGCTACGGCGCGGCCCTGAAAACAGGTATTCGAGCGGCGCGCTCCGAACTGATTGTGATCACCGACGCCGACGGCACGTATCCGAACGAACGAATCCCTGAGCTGGTTGAGGAATGTCAGGAGTACGACATGGTGGTCGGTTCGCGGACCGGCGCAAACGTCACTTATTCCAAGATACGCAGCATCCCAAAGTACTTTATGCGCAAGTGGGTTTCCTGGCTCGCAAGTCAGGACGTGCCGGATATCAATTCGGGGCTCAGGGTGTTCAGAAAGGCCATTGCGGAGCGCTTTTTCGGCGTACTCTCCGACAAATTCAGTTTCACGATCACCATCACGCTTGCGATGCTGACCAACTACCGCCGGGTCAAGTTTGTGCCGATCGATTACAAGAGCCGGGTGGGCAAATCCAAGATCAAGCCGATTCAGGATACCTTGCGGTTCGCATCGTTAATCCTTCGCACCGGCGTCTATTTTGCGCCGGTGCGGGCCTTTATGCCGATCTTCGGCATCCTGTTCCTGGCGGCCAACGTCAGCCTGGGTATCGACGTGTTTGTCCGTCGCGACCTCACCGAGGCGACGCTGATGCTCTTCCTGTTTTCGCTGAATATCGCCATGTTTACCTTGCTGGCTGACATGATCGATAAGCGGACCTGAGGCGACGCCCTGTCGTCGTGGCTTGATTGAAGCCGGTCAATCCTGGTCGATCTCAAACAGGATGTCCTGAACCTGAACCTCGCTGACTGACTGAAACTTACCGAGAGAGCAGACCGCGCTGAGATTTGTGCCGCGACCTCCCGTAAACCAGTCACGCAGGCTGAAGCGGTCACCGTCGCAGAACTGGTTGCTCAGTCCGGAGGTTCTTACCGCCAGCAACGTGCCCCCGTCGAGATCGGGGCAGCGTCCGCTAAGCCGATTGACCCAATACTCGCCACGTCGGCCTTCAAACAGCATGTGGCGGTCGCCGAGCGGCTCGAAGTTTCTGATCTGCGTCTCACGCAAGCATCGTTTTAACGCCGGCGCCTCGGTGCCCTCGGTGGGAATGTCGAGCACCTCGTCGATGCGGTCGCCGATCGGCTGCGGACCGGTGCCGTCGTCCGGCAGGGTGGTGCACGCTGCCATCAACAGCGAAATGACGCTGATTCCCGCGATTGTCTTTGTTTGCATATTGACTACCCCTGATTGACGGTCACACCGTTCTGTTCTGATGTCGACTGCAGTGTATCCAGCCGCGAATGAAATCCAAAAATATCGCCGGGTGGCAACGTTGTGCGAGTCGCTTGAATGGCGTCGGGCCAGCGCGGGCGTCGGATCCGGCAACGCAGGGCTGGCGATTGCCTTGAGACTGCGCAGGCGTGCCTGGCGCGCCGGGGTCGAAGCGTCGCCATCGATTGACCATGGAGACAATCCTCGGCGATTTCGCCGCGAAATGGCGTCAAGTTCGATAAACATCGACGGTTCGTCGGGCTCGGATCGGTCGCATTTGGTTCCGGATCGCGAACAGTTGCCGCCCGAGTCCGCCTGTGAATAATGGTCGGGCGCGACGTGGCGGGGTACGTCGCGTCACCGAAAGGACAGGGGAAACCATCTTGCAGCACACACGTCTATCCGGCGTCATCGTGCTCGCGACCGGCGTCGCGACGGTCACTTTGTTGTTCTTGCTGTTGTACTCGTACGCCACCCAATACATCGGTTTTGTACAGGCCCTGATCGCTGCGCTGCTGGTGTTCCTGCCAATCGCCTGTATCGGCCTCTGTCGCCCGCATCCACAGGCGGCAAGAAAGCGTCAGTATTACTCCGACCCCAACACCTGAGGATTTCGCGCGACCTAGGTCAGTCGAACGATGTTCGCCGAAACGATGGCCGAGGCAATCACCAGGACGTACACCCAACCCGTAAGAATGGCGCCGGTACCAATCTGGTCGCGCGGCTCCCGAGCGTAGCCGAAGGCCATCACCGCGATGCCGAGACCGAGAAGCAGATACTGGGCGAGATACGCGATCAGTGCGTTGTAGCCCTGCGTCGGCATAATCGGTGTCGCAATCAGTCCCCCGATGGTGAAGTAGGCTCGCGCAACCCAGGTCATAATGTGCGGTTTCCCGGCGTCCGCCATGATGGCCAGTGTTCCGGTGCCGGCCGGCAGCGCGAGCGCCGCTGTACCGCGCTGCGCAGACATCACGGGCCCATCGTGCTGAACCGTTACCGAAGGCGCACCACAGTGCGGACAGGCAATGGCCTTGGTGGAGACCTGCCCGTTGCATTCATAACAGTCAATTAGCGCCATTAATTCCTCGGAAAACACGTGCCTGATACCGGTTTATCGGCGGCAAAAACAAAGTCTTAACCGTGCGTGGTAGGTGTTTACGACCCGGCACACGGCTTATAATGCGCCGCGATGCCCGGGTGGCGGAATTGGTAGACGCAGCGGACTTAAAATCCGCTATCCGA
>JBCDJX010000168.1:0-4089 GCA_038747355.1 Pseudomonadota bacterium
AGCGCGCAAACAAACTGGCTGAAGCCCGCGCTGTATCGGCCGAGGAACTCGAACAACGCCGCGGCGAATCTCGCCAGGCGGCCGCCGACCTCCGTGCAACGCGAGCCGCGTTGGCGCAGGCGGCACTCAACCTGGAATTCACCCGCATCACCTCACCCATCGCCGGCCGCGTCGGCGCCGCGTTGGCCGATCCCGGCAACCTGGTCGTGCCAGCCGAATCACTGCTGACCACCGTCGTCTCGATCGATCCGATCCATGTCGTCTTCGAAGGCGATGAAGGGATCTATCTGAACTACCAGGCGAAAGCGATCAGCGGTGACCGACCCAGCTCGCGCGACAATCCAAACCCTGTCCGTGTGGGCCTGGCGGGCGACAGTGACTACCCGTACGAGGGCCAGATGGATTTCGTCGACAACTCCGTCGACCCGTCCACCGGCACCATCCAGGGTCGAGCCTTGATCCCGAACCCGGACGGATTCCTGATTCCGGGCCTGTTCGCACGCGTGCGGTTGATCGGAAGCTCCGGCTACAAGGCCCTGCTGGTCGATGAAGCTGCGGTGCTGACGGATCAGACCCGACGCTACGTTTACGTGGTCGGCGATGACAACGCGGCGATTCGGCGTGACGTAACGCTGGGACGCAACATCGATGGGCTTCGGGTTATTGAAACCGGTCTTGAATCCGGAGAACGTGTCATCGTGAATGGTGTTCGCAAGGTGTTTTTCAGTGGCGCACCGGTGATCCCCAACGTCGTCCCGATGCGAGCGCAGGACTAGAGCGTGAATTTCTCCCGCGCGTTTGTCGACAGGCCCGTGTTTGCGGGCGTCATGTCAATTTTTATTCTGATAGCCGGCCTGATTGCGATTCCGAATCTGCCGGTCGCTGAGTACCCGGAGGTTGTACCGCCCACGGTGCAGGTAACCGCGGCCTATCCGGGTGCGGATCCACAGACCTTGTCAGAGACCGTCGCGGCGCCTCTCGAAGACGCGATCAACGGCGTCGAAAACATGATCTACATGAAGTCGGTATCGAGCTCTGATGGCCGACTGCAGCTGCAGGTCACCTTTGAGGGCGGCACGGACATTGACCTTGCTGCCGTGCAGGTGCAAAACCGGGTGGCAACCGCGCTGCCGCGACTGCCCGAAGCGGTGCGTGCACTCGGTGTCGCGACGCAGAAAAGCTCACCGAACCTGACATTGGTCGTCCACCTGGCCTCGCCGGATGGCACCTATGACGGCACCTATCTGTCCAACTACGCGACGCTGAACGTCGTTGACGAGCTTTCACGCATCAATGGCGTGGGCGATGCGCTGGTATTCGGCGCAGGCCAGTATTCGATGCGCATCTGGCTCGACCCGGAACGCATCGCGTCCAAGGAGCTCACCGCCAACGACGTTATCGCAGCCATCCGGGAACAGAATATCCAGGTGTCAGCCGGAGTGATCGGTGGCCCTCCCCACACGGATGGCGCCTACACCCAATTGTCCCTCAACGCCAAAGGTCGTCTGAAGACCGTCGAGGAGTTCGAAGCGATCGTCCTGAAAACCGGCGACCCCGGTTCGGTGACGATACTCGGCGACGTCGCCCGGGTTGAACTCGGCCAAGAGACGTACTCGCTGCGCTCACGCCTCAACGGCGACGAGGCCGCCGGCATCCCGATTTTCGCGTCGCCGGGTGCCAACGCCCTGCAGCTGTCGGCCGATGTCCGCGACACCATGGCCCGGCTCGAGCAATCGTTCCCGCCAGGCATGGAATGGCAAGTGGCCTACGACCCGACCGTCTTCGTACAGGAGTCGATTAACTCGGTCATAGCCACCCTGTTGGAGGCCACGCTGCTGGTGGTCATCGTCGTCGTGCTGTTCCTGCAAACCTGGCGAGCCTCGATCATTCCGCTTCTCGCGGTACCGGTATCGATCGTCGGTACATTTGCTGTCCTGCTGTTGCTCGGCTTTTCGATTAACGTACTGACGTTGTTCGGGCTGGTGCTGGCTATCGGCATCGTCGTTGACGACGCGATCGTTGTCGTCGAAAACGTCGAACGCCACATCGAGATGGGCAAGACGCCGCGCGATGCGGCCTACGCTGCCATGGAAGAGGTCACCGGACCGATTATCGCCATTTCGCTCGTGTTGGCTGCCGTATTCGTACCGCTGGCTTTTCTCGAGGGTGTGATCGGTGAATTCTACCGGCAGTTCGCAGTAACCATTTCCGCAGCGGTACTGATCTCCGCGTTTAACTCCTTGACGCTATCGCCGGCGATGGCAGCCGTGTTGCTCAAGCCCTTGGATGCGCCGAAACAACGCGCCGGGAAGGTCATCGATGTGCTGTTTGGCTGGGCCTTCAGACCGTTCAATCGCGCCTTCGACCGTGGCGCCGAAGGCTACGGGCGTAAAACCACGCAACGTGTTCATCGAGGTAGCCGCCTGGTCATCCTGTACGCCATTCTGATCGGTGTTGCCTTCGTCGCCTTCCGGGCTGTACCCGGAGGCTTTATCCCGACGCAGGACAAACAATACCTGTTTGGTGTCGCCCTGCTGCCCGAGGGCGCCAACCTCGAACAGACCGATCGGATGCTGCAGGAGATGAGTACGCTCGCCCTGGATACCCCCGGGGTTCGGGCGACAGTCGCATTTCCCGGCCTGAACGGCGTGCACTTCGTCAACACGCCCAACATCGGCACCATGTTTATTGGCATCGATCCGTCGGATGAGCGCAGCGACACCGCGGCCGAACTGGCTGCGGCGATTTCCGGCAAGTTTTCGCAACTTGAGGAAGGACTCGCTTTCGCGCTGATGCCACCACCGGTACTCGGACTGGGCAACTCGTCCGGTGTCGAACTCT
Source organism: Pseudomonadota bacterium (assembly GCA_038747355.1). Classification (GTDB taxonomy): domain Bacteria; phylum Pseudomonadota; class Gammaproteobacteria; order Steroidobacterales; family Woeseiaceae; genus UBA1847. The sequence continues at coordinate 2,842 of JBCDJX010000168.1, forward strand.
ATGTTCAGGATCGAGCCAACGTCGGCGCCGGGTTCTTGAATGCCAATACCCAAGCGCTCGCGGACACGCTGCGGCAAACACCGGGCTTTGACCCCTACTCCGTGTTGTCCTCGTTCCAGGCCAACGTGCCGCAACTGGTCGTCGACGTCGATCGTCGCAAGGTCAAGGAACAGAACATTCAGCTCACCGATGTCTACGACACCTTGCAGGCCTACCTGGGCTCCGCCTACGTCAACGACTTCAACCTGTTCGGTCGAACCTACTCGGTCTATGTGCAGGCCGACGCCCAGTACCGCAACGAAGTCGCTGACATCTCCCGATTGCGGGTTCGCAACGCGGAAGGCCGGATGATTCCGATAACCAGCGTCATGACCGTCGAGGAAGGTTTTGGTCCGGATCCGGTTATTCGTTACAACGGCTATCCGGCAGCCGACCTGTCCGCCGGTATCAACCCGGCAGCTCTGTCCTCACAGGAAGCGCTGGCGCTTGTGCAGACACTGGCGGACCAGCAATTGCCGCGCGACATGAGCATCGAGTGGACCAACCTGACCTACCAGGAAGCCACCCAGGGCAATGCCGCACTGATCGTCTTCCCGTTGTGTGTGCTGTTTGTTTACCTGATTCTTGCAGCACTGTACGAAAGCTGGACGCTACCGCTGTCGGTCATCCTGATTGTGCCGCTGTGCCTGTTTGCCGCGATTGCCGGCATCTGGTGTCTGAACACCATCAAAGGCCTGATTTTCGGACTGCAGATTGGTACCGGGATGATCCCGCCACCGCCGGTCTCGGTACCGCCAACGTTCCTCGACAACAATGTTTTCACACAGATCGGGCTCGTCGTTTTGATGGGGCTGGCCTGCAAAAACGCGATCCTGATCGTCGAGTTCGCGCGTGATCTCGAGCGCCAGGGACGCGAAATCAAGGAGGCCGCCATCGAATCGGCTCGCATTCGCCTGCGACCGATCCTGATGACCAGTTTCGCCTTCATTGCGGGTGTCATTCCGCTGGTCTTCGCAAGCGGCGCCGGATCCGAGGTGCGACACGTCATGGGCGTGACCGTGTTCTTCGGCATGCTGGGTGTCACCTATTTCGGCCTCTTGTTTACGCCCTTGTTCTACACATTGATCCGCCGGTTGGAGAATCGTCGGGCCATAGCCGGGGAGACCGCCGATGCGACACGCTAGCCTTTTGCTGGTCGCTTTCTGCCTGGCAGCCTGTGCCGCCGGACCGGATTACGTCGCCCCGGAG
>JBCDJX010000169.1:0-4069 GCA_038747355.1 Pseudomonadota bacterium
AACAGCAGTGACAGGTAGGTGATCGAGTACTTGAACAGCCGCATCGGCAGGCCTTTGTTGTCTCGATCCGTCATCATCTGCACGGCGTAGTTCAGGAAGTAGCCGCCCGAGACCAGCGCGGTGATCAGGTAGATCAGGCCGCTCATGCCGATCAGGTAGGGCACGACTGTAACCACCACCATAAGAATGGTGTACAGCAGAATGTTCAGGCGCGTGAAGTCTTCGCCGTGCGTGACCGGCAGCATCGGGATACCGACCTTGGCGTATTCATCCTTGCGCGCGATGGCCAGCGCCCAAAAGTGCGGTGGCGTCCACGTGAAGATAATCAGGAACAACAGCAGGGACGCGGCAGAGACTTCGCCGGTTACCGCCGCCCAGCCAAGCACCGGGGGTGCTGCGCCGGCGGCGCCGCCAATGACGATGTTTTGCGGCGTGGCGCGCTTCAGCCAAACCGTGTAGATCACCGCGTAGCCGATCAGCGAGAAAAACGTCAGCACGGCTGTCAGCGGGTTCACCAGGCCCCAGAGAATCAGCATCGACAGAACGCACAATGCGGTTGCAAACCGCAGTGCGGCGCGTTCGTCGACGCGGCCCTCCGGCAGCGGGCGTGCACTGGTGCGCAGCATATGAATATCGATGCGGGCATCGAGCACGTGGTTGTAAACGGCGGCGGACGAAGACGCGAGCGCTATACCGAGGGTGCCAAAAACCAGGGCTTGCAGGTCCGGCACGGTCGGGACGGCGAGAAACATGCCGACAACCGCCGTGAAGACGATCAGCATGACGACCTTGGGTTTGGTCAGTTCGTAGTAGTCCCGCCAGTCAACGGCGGCCTGGACGCTAGCGCTCATGTCAGCCTATCTGTGAAATCTTGAAGAGTTTCTTGATGTCAGAAACCATGTCCTTCGGGTCCATGTCCGGGCGAAAGTACAGGACGATGTTGCCAATCGGGTCGATCAGGAAATAGCCGCCAGCCGGTTCGTCGGCGGGCAGTTTCGAGATCAGCAGGGATGACAGCGCAGCATCCTGGCCCGTCCACAAATCGTTGTGTTCTGACTCGATAAAGAGAGTATCCGGCGCACTATCGCCGTGCAAGAAAACCCGCCCCAGGCGATCCATTTCGCGGCCAAGCATCTTGCGGCTCTGGCGCTGTATATACAGCGTCTGCACGCAGGCTTCGTCGCAGTCGGCGTCGTTGGTGTAGACGAGCATCCACATCGGCTCTTCCGACTGCAGGGCCTCGGGCACAGTGAGGGTATCGTTGATGTTAACGATGGGCTCGAGCAAGGTGCCCTTGCTGGCACCCAGTTTCACCTCCTGGCCGCTGAAGTACATCCACATCGCGAGCGCCATTGGCCCGAAGAAGGCCAAAAACACCAGGATCAGGGTGACCTTGCCGGACGAGCCGGTTTTGGTCGTCGCGTATCCGTTGTTTTCGCTGTTAGCGGATGGCTTTTCGTCAGTCATCCGTTTCTCCTCTTCACCAATCGCCAGACCAGCAGTCCCGAGGCCATCGCGGCCATCGCAAACCACTGGAAGGCATACCCAAAGTGCCGGCTGGCGGACATTTCTTCCGGTTCCCAGCGGCGCACAAAGCCGTCGGCCTGGTCCTCATCCATCAACAGAACGAACCGCGCAAGCGGCTCGTCGAGCAGTTCAGCGACCTCTTCCGCCAGCGGATACACCGCGTGCCTCGGCCAGCCGATGCTGCCCTCAAACGGGTCGCCCATGCGCACGCCGGCTCGCGGCAGCTGCCCAACGCGCCCGAGCACTGTCCGGCCGGACTCATCGACCGACACCTGCTCCGCCAGGCTCTCGCCCGGGGCTATCCAACCCCGGTTAACCAGCAGGACCGAATCGGATCCCTCCAGTCGCAGCGGCGTAATTACGTAATGCCCGACGCGACCGTCAACAATCATGTTGTCGAGCAGCAGCTGGCGCTCACTGTCGTAAGCGCCGCGGATTCGAACTTGCTGGAACGGCCGAATCGCGTCACCTTGTTCATACCAGGTGTGACCCTCGGCACTCGAATAGGCATCGAGGCCGGCACGCTTGTCCATGCCGCGACTAATTTGCCACAGCCCGAGCGAGGCCAATATGGCAACTACCGTGAACCCTATGAAATAGGGCGTCAGTGAACGTCGGGGCGCTGCCGTGTTCACGGTATAATTCGCGTCATGAAACTGATCATTCTCGGCCTGCTTGTGGCCATTCTCGCCAGCCTCGGCTCCGGCCTGTTCTTCCTCACCAAGGAAAAGGACAACCCGAAGAAGCTGCTGCGTTCGCTGCAAATTCGTATCGCTTTGTCCATCGCTCTCGTCGTTGTCCTCGTCGTCGCCTGGTTCAGCGGTGTGATCACGCCGCCGCCGGCCAGCTGACGCGCAGATAAAAACGGGCGCTCGCGCGCCCGTCTGTTACGTCATTGCCTGTTGCGCTACATCCAGTAGACGAACACGTACAGTCCGACCCACACGACATCAACAAAGTGCCAGTACCAGGCGGTCGCTTCGAATGCGAAGTGCTTCTCCGGCGTGAAGTGTCCCTTGACCACGCGCAGCCAGATGATGAATAGCATGATCGCGCCGATCGTGACGTGCATGCCGTGGAAACCGGTCAGCATGAAGAAGGTCGAGCCGTAAATACCGGTCGACAGTTTCAGGTTCAGGTCCTGGTAGGCGTGCATGTATTCGTACACCTGCAGGCCGACAAAGATGAAGCCCAGCAGGAAGGTCGCGGCAAGCCCCGCTGTCAGGATGCCGCGGTGCTTCTCGATCAGCGCATGGTGGGCGATCGTGATAGTGACTGAGCTGGTCAACAGGATAGCCGTGTTGATCAGCGGCAGCCCCAGCGGCCCCATAACGGTGTACTCGCCGCCCATGTCGCCCGGTCCGTTGGTCGGCCAGGCGGCTTCAAAGCCCTGCCAGAGTACGGCGTTGGTGAAGAAGTTGTTGCTCTCACCGCCCAGCCACGGCACCGACATGTTGCGGGCGTAGAACAGGGCGCCGAAGAACGCCAGGAAGAACATGACTTCCGAGAAGATGAACCAGAACATCCCCATGCGGAACGACGCATCGACTTGCGGGTTGTAGATGCCTTTCTGGCTCTCGCCGATCACATCGCCGAACCAGCCGGAGATCATGAAGATCATCACGGCAAAACCACCCAGCATGACCCAAAAGCCAAACTCGGCGCCGTTCAGCCAGCTGGATACACCAACCATAAGCAGGAGCAGTCCCACCGAACCGACAATCGGCCAGTGACTGTCGTGTGGGACGTAATAACGGTCTTCAGCGTGTGATGACATGGTTTCTTCCGGTTATCAGTTGTTCGCGGACATTCGTGTGGTGTCGTAGAACGTGTATTGCAATGTGATTGTATCGACGTAGTCCGGCAGGTCCGGGTCGACGATAAACTGGAGCGGCATCGCCTTTGATTCCTTGGCGGCGAACTCCTGGTTGTTGAAGCAGAAGCACTCCAGCTTCTTGAAGTGTTTGGAGGCAGCGACCGGCGCGACGCTCGGAATCGCCTGGCCGACCATCATACGGTCAACCTTGTTCTCGGCGGTAAACGTAGCGAAGTACAGCTTGCCGGGCGTGACCGTCATACTCGGTACGTCCGGCTCCAGGTCCCACGGTGCGTATTCATTCACCGTGGTGACAAACTCGACGCGAATCTCACGGCTGAAATCCGGTGCTTCCTGCACCTGCACGGCTGCATCGTTGGTGCGACCGCCGAAGCCGGTGATCTCACAAAACACGTCGTACAACGGCACCAGCAGGAAGCCGAATCCGAACATGCCGGTGGTCATCACCAGCAGTCGCAGCATCAGGCTGCGATTAGCTGCTTTGCGAGAGTTGTCGTCCATAGCCAGCTTGAGAAGAGTCCGTCAGGAACGCACGGCGCCTACGCGCTTAGCACTCCGATGAGGATAAATCCGTCGTCTACGAAGTTCATGCGCTTAAGACTCCGATGAGGATGAATCCGTCGTCTACGAAGTTCATGCGCTTAAGACTCCGATGAGGATGAATCCGTTGTCTACGAAGTTCATGCGCTTAAGACTCCGATGAGG
>JBCDJX010000170.1:0-4044 GCA_038747355.1 Pseudomonadota bacterium
CGTGATATATCCTTAGTCAGCAGGGGAGGTCGGTGACGGATCACCGACAGGCACGTACTGATCGAACGGTTCCCGGGGCGGCCTGTCTTCGGAACGCGATCCACGAGGAGCAGCTTGTGACTGTCCAGCGAATTCTTGATTCCCTCGAGAGGGTGGAACGCAACTTCATCGCACCCGATGCCTCGATCCGCGAAGCGCTCAGTGTTCTGGCCGACAAGAACGTCGGTGCGCTGGTTGTCAGCAGCGACGGCGACACCGTTGAAGGCATTCTCTCGGAGCGCGACGTCGTTCGCGGCATCACGCGAGACGGCGACGGTCTGCTGGACGGGCCGGTTCGTGACCTCATGACCGAAAAAGTGGTGACCTGCGTTGCGACGGACTCGGCTGCCAGCATCATGGCGGTGATGCTCAGTCGCTATCTCCGACATATGCCGATCGTTGATGACGGCCGATTTGTCGGTACGCTCAGTATTCGCGACCTGTTGCAGCTGCGACTGACCGAAGTGGAATCCGAGGCGGACGCGATGCGCCATTACATCGAGGGCAGCGTCTGACGCCGCAACAACGCCGATGAAATTATCCAACACCTTCCTGGCGGCTGTGGCCGTCCTGCTGACTCTCGCCGTCTGTCTCGCCGTCCTGGATGCTCGTGCGACGCTCGATGCGCTGCCGGACCCGCTGGAGGCCGGATGGCAGGGCGAACCGGTCTGCGAAAAACTGCATGACGATGAGGATCTTCGTGTGCTGCGGTGCACGTTTCCGCCCACCGTCGGACACGAGCGCCACTACCACGACAAGCATTTTGGCTATGCCCTGTCCGGCGGCCGTATGCGGATCACCGACGCCACCGGCGTTCGTGACGTCGATCTGCCGACCGGCAGCAGCTACGCCAGCGACGGAACCGAGTGGCACGAGGTCGTCAACGTCGGGGATTCGACAGTGACCTACCTGATTGTCGAGCCCAGGTAGCCCGCGTACGAAGACGAATGACCGCACGTGCAGGATCGGGCTATGGTCGCGGCATCAAAGGCCGCGCTTCGACGACCGTTCCGTATCCCTCCCATGACCCCGGTTGGTCTGCGGGTCTTCGGGGTGAAAAAATTCGCCCAATGACGTCGCGCTGTTCATCGACCCTGCCGCGCTGTGGCCCAAACGATGATAGTGTTTGCTGGCTATTGGCCGCAGCAGCGCTGCTCACGACTCGTTTGCCGATCAAACACGACACAGCCCGAGCCTTTTCGACGTCCAGAGCGACGGTGTCCGGATGACCAGCGTCCTGCTCATCCTCTCGCTGGCCGCTTTCACAGGTCTCGCCCTGTTGGCCCATGCGCAAACAGCGCGCTACGGTCTGGTGCCCGTTGTGCTGTTCATCGCCGCGCTGCTGTCAGCGCTGAACATGGTGGGTGATGCCCCCATCATCGTCGAGGCCTTCGGCGGCCGGGTCATCGTGTCAGCCTTTGTGTTGCTGCCGGTGTTGATCGCGCTGCCACTCGTCATTTACGAAGTCGACGGCACCGTGGCTGCTCGCGTCGCGATTGTCGGCACGCTGGCATTCAGCAGCATGATTTTCGCCGCCGATTTTGTCCGGGAAGTTTTCGCTGGATTGCCGGGCGCCACAACGGCGACCGGTGAGGAGCCGCGTTCCTCGTGGCGCATTAGCGCGGGGTCCACCGCCGGGCTGCTCATGGCCTACATCGGCATAGCCGTCGTGCATCAGTCGATCCGCAACGTCTGGCGGGGCGCGAGTACCGCACTCATCGCGGGTATCTCTTTGCTCGCCGCGCTGTGGATTGATGAGTTCGTCTTCCGCTTCGTCGCCTTCGGGCCCGAGCGGCTGCTCGAGGATTTCGTCGGCACGCTGCCGGAGAAGACGACCGCCGCCCTGGCGATGTGGCCGATTCTTGGTTATTACCTGTTGCAGGTAGCGCCGGCATCCGAAGATTATGTGGCTCGAGACAACCGCGGTCCGCTGGATGTCCTGCTCGGTAACCATTCCGACGCGGCGGCGGTGCTTCGATTCAAGGAGCGCCAACGCGTCGAAGCCGAATCGGCGCTGGCCGTTAGCCGGATGCGGTTCCAGCACACGTTTTCCGAGGTGCGCGTCGGACTGATCCATGCGGACGTGGAGGGCTGCGTCCAGATTGCCAATCCCTATTTCCAGGAGCTGTTGGGTTTCGGGCCCGATGAGCTGACCGGCCAGTGTTTCCTGGAACTCAATCATCCCGACGATCGTGAGCAAAGCGGCCTGGGCCTGGCAGAGCTCAAATCCGGCGGAGCCGGTCGCTTCGAGAGGGACACCCGACTCCTGCACAAAGACGGTTCCGAGGTCTGGGTGCACGTCACGGGTGCCGGCGTCATCTCGCCCGATGCCGAGTTGCAGTTTCTGGTGTTTGCCGTTGAGGATCTCACCGGGCGTCGTGAAACCGAGGCGCAGCTGCGACAGGCGCAAAAGATGGAAGCGGTAGGTCAGCTGACCGGTGGCGTCGCGCACGACTTCAACAACCTGTTGACGGTGGTGATGAGCGGGATCGAACTGGCACTTCGCAATGACAACCTGAGCAGCCAGCACCGGCAGGTGCTGGAGAGCTCGCTGGCCGCAGCTGATCGAGGCGCGCAGCTTACGAACCAGCTGCTGTCATTCTCCCGGCGACAGTCCCTGAATCCGGAAAAGACGGATTTCCAGTCGATGCTCGAAGATATGCAGCAACTACTCGACCGACTGCTCGGCGAGACCATCAGCGTTTGGCTGGACGTGGATTCCGATCCGGGAACCGGGGTTGTCGACAGGACGCAATTGCAATCGGCGCTGTTGAACCTGTCGTTGAACGCACGCGATGCGATGCCAAAAGGCGGCCGCCTCCGCCTCTCAGCCAGGCAGGTCGACCTGGGTGCGGCCGAGGCCCGGTCACTCGATATTCAACCCGGCTTGTATGTCGAAATTGCGGTTGAGGATGAGGGCCTGGGCATGAGCGAGCAGAATCTCGAGCGCGCGGTTGAGCCGTTTTTCTCAACCAAGGAGCCCGGTCGAGGCACCGGGCTGGGCTTGAGTATGGTTTACGGCTTTGCCACGCAGTCTGGCGGTGCACTGCTGTTGTCCAGCGTCGAAGGGCAGGGAACCGAGGCCGCCATCCTGCTCCCGGTCGCGTCGGAGGTCGTCGTGTCGACAGACACCGGTTCGGGAAACGTCGTACCGGTTCCGAGTGCCAGCGAAAAGGCCAGGTGGGTTCTGCTGGTTGAAGACGAGCCCGGCGTGCGCACGGCGGTCAGCGGAATGCTCAGCGAACTCGGCTACCAGGTGTTGGAAGCTGACGATGCCGACCGCGCCTTCGAGCTTCTCGAAAGTGACACCGAGATTGATCTGCTGATGACCGACGTTGTGCTGCCTGGCGACCAGAATGGCTTTGAGCTGGGCCTCGCGGCTCGCCGGATTCGCCCGGGCCTGCCCGTGCTGTACACATCGGGTTATCCAAAACCGATCGTCGGCGACGCGGGCGAGATACTCGCGGATGCGTCGATCCTGAAAAAGCCGTATCGCCGTGGAACGCTCGCGACGGCGCTGTCGAACGCCTTTAACTCGGCAACCGATACCGGCTGATTCAATTTTCATCCTGATCGTGGCTGTCCTGTCGCCGTGAAGCGACAGAGGCCGCGGTTTTGCTTGTCGAGATGGACCTCGCTGACCATAATTTCAGCACGTCAACCAAATCGGAAAAACACCATGCGCTACCTACTGCTTGTAATCCTGGCGGGACTCGCAGCCTGTCAGTCAGAAACCACCGAACCTGCTGCCGAGTCAGCGCCAGCCGACGCGATGGCTGAAAAAGCCGCGATGGCCGATGCGGCTGGTGATGGCCTCGTCGCGCTGCTGGATGCCCAGCCGGACGACGTTAAAGCCCGCTACCAGTACCGTAACCCGCAACAGACGCTGGAGTTCTTCGGCATAGAACCCGGTATGACCGTACTCGAGGGACTGCCGGGCGGCGGCTGGTACACCAAGATCCTGATGCAACACCTCGGCAGCGACGGCACCTTGCTGGCCGCCAA
>JBCDJX010000171.1:0-3966 GCA_038747355.1 Pseudomonadota bacterium
CGCCGAGACATTCGCGAGCACCATCGATTTCACGGCAAAGATCGATTCGCCCGACGTGGACGAGGCGGCGTTGCTACGCCACCTGCGGGACATGGAAGAAAACCTCGGGCTGACGTTTTTCGTTGCCAGCGAGCGCGCGCGCAAACAGTATTTTTCCGACGGCCGAACAATGGACCTTATCGAGGGCCAGGTGGCCTGGTATTTCGAAGCCAAGGAAAGCGGCCAGGACTTCATGGCCGACCTGGGACAGGTCGGCGACGTGCACCTCTACTTTGACGTGAAGGTATACGGCGACGACCGCGAGTTTCTGGGCTACGTGGGCGTTGGCAAGCACATCCAGCAGTTCGTTGACACCTTCGAGCAGTACAAGGCGCTGTACGGCTACGACTTCCTGTTTGTCAATGACCGAAACGAGATCATCCTGTCGTCGCTGCCTGAGCTGGTGGTGACCAACGCCTACATACCGACTCTGGAATCACTGGCGTGGTTTGAGCATGGTGATGCCGCCGCGGAAAGTCACGACAGCGAGATCATCCAGGTGGACAACGCCGACCTGCTGATCTCTGAATTCGCGATTGAAGAGCTGGGTTGGCGGCTGCTGTTGCTGTCGCCACTGGAGGCCCGACAGGCCCAGACCACGCAGTCGTTCGTCGTCGATGTACTGACCGCCGTGCTCAGCGTGTTGCTGCTGGCGATGATCGTGTCTTACCTGCTGCGACTGTATAAGCGCAATGTCGAGGAGCAGCTGGAAGTTGACGTGCTGACCGGCCTGCCTAACCGCACCTATATACAGCGCTACTACGAAAAGCTGCAGCGTGATAACGCGACCTTGTGCGCGATCATTATCGACCTCGATCACTTCAAGGCGATCAACGACACCTACGGCCACGAGGCCGGCGATCGGGTGCTGCTGGCTGCGGCGACAGTCTTCAAGAACCAGCTTCGTGACAACGATACGGTCGGCCGCTGGGGCGGCGAAGAGTTTGTCATGCTGCTGCCGGCGACGTCGATCGATACCGGTGTATCCATTGCTGAACGCGCACGTCACAGTCTCGAGAGCCTGAACATCGAGCTTCGCGACACCAGTGTTTCGGTTACCGCAAGCTTCGGTGTCGCGTTCGGCCCGGCACGCAACGAGTTGCTCGCTGACCTTCTGGCGCGCGCTGATGAAGTGCTCTATGAAGCGAAGGAAAACGGCCGTAACCAGGTCAGGCTGTACCAGGAGGCAAGCTAGGCGAGCTCGTTGGGCCTAGCGCCAGCTCGCAGGGTCCACCGCGTAGAACTTCTTCAGCTGCTCATACAGCTCCGGCAGCCGGCGCTGCATGCTCCAGCCCTTCTCGAAAAAGGATTCTGTGGCGACCGCGAAAAACTCGGCCGGCGAGGTCAGTCCGTATTCGTCCATAACCTTGTTCTTGCGACGAGCGACGCGATCTGCAAACGCTTCGTACTCGCGCCCCAATACACCGGCCCACTCCTGGTAATGACCGGCGACGTGCAACACGGGCTGGCCGTTGGTGCCGTTGTTTTCTTCGTCCAGCTTGTGAGCAAACTCGTGCAGCACGACATTGTAGCCGTCGCCCGAATTGAGTGTGCCGTGCTCGACACTGCTCCAGGCCAGCACAATCGGCCCGCGGTGCCAGGACTCGCCCGCGCGTCGGTGTCGTTTCTCTGAACGAATCTCACCGTCGTGCTCGACGTGGTCGGCTTCATACACGGACGGGTAAACCAGAATCGATTCAAAGCCTGGAAAGTAGCTCGTTTGCCGATTCAGCAGCAGCAGGCAGGCATTGCCCGCTATGGTCACGGCAACGTCGTTGTCGATTGCCTGGCCATCGAGACCGAGAAACCGCTTCTCATCGAGAAACACATTGATGTGACCGTGCAGTTGCTCCCGAAGCACCTCCGGGAGTTTCGAATACAGACCCACTTTGCGCTGCAGGATGTCGCGGGTTGCCGGCGATACGGCGGTGCTGAACAGCCGTTCACGTCGGCGGCGAACCAGCACGGGCCTGGCCAGGAGGTAGAGGCCAAATGCCAACGGCGTCGAGACCACGAGCAATACGAAAAACCACTCGGCCATCAGCGGATCACCGACGTCATACCGGAGAAAAATCCGCTCGGGCCAGGCGGTACAGCGGGAACGAGCGGCCCCAACAGTCGGCGATGCCCGTGTAGGAAAACCCCGACTTGTTGAGCACGTTCTGTGACGCAAGGTTGTCAGCGTGCACCGCGGCGACGACTTCTTCGAGCCCGGCGGTATCAAACGCAAAACGTAACATACGCCGACTGATCTCCGTCGCCAGTCCCTTGCCCCAGGCCGGCGGCGTCAGAAAGTAGCCGAGTTCGATGTCGCCCTTGGGCATCCGGTCGAGGCGCAGCGACGCGTAGTCCACGTCGTCCGCCGCTATCGGCAAGGGCAACAGGTAGGTGCTGCCGATTTTCTTGCCGCTGTCCTTGTCTCGCACACACCAGATACCGATGGCGCCTTCGGCGCCTCGGCGGGTGGTCAGGGGCATCTCCTCGCGGAGGTCCTCTTCCGTTGCGACGCCGCCGTTGAAATTGGCCACCCGCGGATCCGTCCATAAAGCGACGGCCAGGTCGGCGTCATCTAGCGCCAGCGGCGACAGGCGGAGTCGCTCTGTTTCGAGCTCGAGGTTCACGGGTTGGTCGTCCTGCGCGCAATGTAAAAGCCGTACCCTACAAACTCACGGTATTTTCGGTACAGCGCCATCTCAGCCTGTTCCATTCCGGCGATCGATTTGGCGGCTGCGGAGTGTTTGTGCGCATCGAGAAAGGCCGGAATCCGTTTTTGCGTCGGGCGGTAGTAGTTGTCCATCCAGCAGTGTTCCGGCAGCGGAAAATACCCCAGCACGCTAAAGCCGTTGTTCTCCAGCACCGCGAGCTTCGCCGACGCGGTGTCCACCTCGGGGTACTCTTTGCCCCAGTGAGCGTCGAGCTCCTCGGGACGCTGCTCGGTGAACCACGTCAGCTCGGACACCGCGAGAACACCGCCAGGCTTTAAAAACGATCGCCAGGCCCGGACGCCCTTTTCGAAACCCATGTTGTAGATCGCACCCTCCGACCAGATGGCATCGAGGGCGCCGTCCTCGAACGGCAGCTGGTCCATGGACGCTTCGAGGGTCGTGAGCCGACTCGACAGGCCGCGGTCTGCAGCGGACACCTCGAGCTTCTCAAGAAACGCAGGAAACAGGTCGACCGCCGTGACTTGCGCGTCGAGATCGGTGGCGAGCACCAGGGCCGAGGCGCCACTGCCGCAACCGATGTCGGCGACCCGCAATGCCTTGCCGCTCTTTAGTCCGGCAAGCTCAATGGCGAGGCGAGTCTCACGCTCACCGCCCGGCCCCTGGCGGGTGCCGCCTTTGTGAAGGTCGACAAGTAATTCAAGCTCATCCATTCGAGGGTCCTGTCACGGCATTTGGGACACAGTTGGTGGTACCGCTCACGACGGTCTGCGATTATCGGTCATCTTACTGCATGGGGAGCCACCCTGATGAGCAAGCTCGTTAACAAGCAACGCCGGCGGCTGGTCGGATCCCTCCTCCTCGGTTCGGCACTGGCTGGCGTAGCTGCCCCGGCTTTTGCCGCACAACGCAAAATGACGGTTTACAAAAGCCCGACCTGCGGCTGCTGCGTGGACTGGATTAAGCACCTCGAAGACAACGGTTTTACCGTTGAGGCCTTTGATGTCGGTAACAGCGACGCCCGTGAGCGACTCGGTATGCCGGTCCGCTACGGCTCCTGCCATACCGGCGAGATCGAGGGTTACGCGATCGAGGGTCACGTGCCGGCGCGCGAGATTCTTCGCCTGCTCGACGAAAAACCCCAGGCGGTGGGCCTGTCAGTGCCCGCTATGCCGCGCGGGTCTCCCGGCATGGACGGCCCGGCGTACGGCAACATCGTCGATCCTTACGACGTGCTGTTGATCGATAAGGACGGCGAGGCAAC
>JBCDJX010000172.1:0-3895 GCA_038747355.1 Pseudomonadota bacterium
AGCTACTACAACATCCTGAAGTGGCTGACCGCCAACGAAGCCGCCGAGAAGGCCGAGCAGGATACGACAATCGAACAGGCCTCTGCCGGCGAGCCCGCCGACACCGCCTGACCTAACGCCGTTCCTCAAAGAACCGCTGCAGTAGAGACTCGCAGTCCTCTTTGAGCACACCGCCGTTGATTTCAAAACGATGATTCAGTGCCGGGCTTTCCGTCAGGTCGATCGCACCGCCGAGACCACCCGCTTTTGCGTCATACGCGCCGAATACCAGTCGTTCGATGCGCGCCTGTGTCATTGCACCGACGCACATCGGACACGGCTCGAGCGTGACGTACAGTGTTGCACCCTGCAGCCGATGATTACCGACGACTTGCGCGGCCGCACGCAGGGCCACCACTTCGGCATGAGCGGTCGGGTCGCAATCGCTGACGCTGCGATTCATGGCACGCGCGATAACTTCGCCGCCGTAGACAACCACAGCACCGACCGGCACCTCATCCGCCTGCGCCGCCACGCCTGCTTCGGCCAGCGCTTCGCGCATATAGCCGATATCGCTGTCCGACCAGCCGCTCACAGGATTTTCCCGGTCGCCAGTGCGACGGCCGCGATAGCCACGGCGGCTGCCAGGCAACTGCGCGAATCCCGAATCGCAAACACAATCGGATCCTCGTGCATCTCGCCGCGGCGCGTCAGCAAGACGGCACGTGGCGCCGTCTCTGCGAAGAACGCGTATCGCGCGGGCAGTGCCAGTCCTATTCCCACTCAATGGTCGCCGGCGGCTTGCCGGAGATGTCGTAGGTGACGCGGGAAATGCCGTCGACTTCATTGATGATGCGCAACGACACATGCTCGAGAAACTCGTACGGCAGGTGCGCCCAACGCGCGGTCATGAAATCGATGGTTTCGACCGCCCGCAAAGCGATCACGTAATCGTAGCGACGGCCGTCGCCCATGACGCCGACGGAACGGACCGGCAGAAACACGGCGAACGCCTGGCTGACCTTGTCGTACAGGTCATGGTTGCGCAGTTCTTCGATAAAAATGTGGTCAGCGAGCTGCAGCGTCCCGGCAAATTCGGCACGCACCTCGCCGAGAATACGAACACCGAGGCCGGGACCCGGGAACGGATGACGAAACACCATGTCCCGCGGCAGCCCGAGCTCGATGCCGATGCGGCGAACTTCATCCTTGAACAGCTCGCGCAGCGGCTCGACCAGCTGCATGCGCATATCCTCAGGCAGGCCACCGACATTGTGATGCGACTTGATCACGTGCGCCTTGCCGGTTGATGCGCCAGCCGACTCGATGACGTCCGGATAGATCGTTCCCTGCGCCAACCAGTCGACACCATCGAGTTTTGACGCTTCCTCATCGAACACGTCGATGAACTCGCGCCCGATAATCTTGCGTTTCTGTTCGGGGTCGGCCTCGCCTTCAAGCGCCTTGTAGAAGCGTTCGGCGGCATTGACGCGAATCACACGAACGCCCAGGTGATCGGCGAAGGTCTTCATCACCTGGTCGCCTTCATGATGTCGAAGCAATCCGTGGTCAACGAATACGCAGACAAGCTGGTCACCGATCGCCTCGTGCAGCAATGCGGCCACAACGGAAGAGTCAACGCCGCCGGAGAGGCCCAGCAGGACTTTGCCGTCTCCGACCCGGGCGCGCACGCTGGCGATGGCGTCAGCTACGATGTTGCCCGCGGTCCAGTCGCCGGGGCAGCCGCAGATGTCGCGCACGAAGCGTCGAAGAATGGTTTCGCCCTGCAGCGTGTGAGTTACCTCCGGGTGGAACTGCAGGCCGTAGAAACGACGCTCGGCGTCTTCCATCGCGGCCAGCGGTGAGTTCGGGCTGCTGCCGCACGCCACGAAGCCGTCCGGCAGTGCTTCCACGCGATCACCGTGACTCATCCAGACCTTCAGCAACGGCTCGTCACCGTCGCTGTCACTCAGGTCACCGAACAGCGCCGAGTCACCCGGCGTGATTTCGGCGTAGCCAAATTCGCGATGCGATGACGGGGCGACCTTGCCGCCGAGCTCCGCCGCCATCGTCTGCATGCCGTAGCAGATACCGAGCACCGGGACGCCGAGCTCGAAGATGCAGGCCTGCGCGTACGGAGGCTCCTCGAGCGTGACAGACTCCGGCCCGCCCGAGAGGATGACGCCACTGGCGCCGAAGCCGCGAATCCGCGCCTCGTCGATATCCCAGGGCAGGATCTCTGAGTACACGCCGCATTCACGGACGCGACGGGCGATGAGCTGTGTGTACTGGCTGCCGAAGTCGAGAATCAGCAGACGGTGCGCGTGAATGTCAGCAGGCGCTGAGTCGGTCATTCAACCTGTCCCTAGTTGGTGCGGTAGTTGGGGGCTTCCTTGGTAATCGTCACATCGTGCACATGCGACTCCTTCATACCCGCCGCCGTGATCTTCACGAATTTCGGCTTGGTTCGCATATCGTCGATACTGCCGCTGCCGGTGTACCCCATCGCAGCGCGAATGCCACCGACCAACTGATGGACGATCGCCACCAGGCCGCCTTTGTAGGCGACGCGACCTTCGATGCCTTCCGGCACCAGTTTCTCCAGTTCTTCGGTGGCGTCCTGGAAGTAACGATCGCTCGATCCGTGCGTCTGGCTCATGGCACCGACCGAACCCATACCCCGATAAGCTTTATAGGAGCGGCCCTGGTAGAGCTCGACTTCACCCGGGGACTCTTCGGTGCCGGCGAACAAGCCGCCGATCATCACCGAGTGCGCGCCGGCGACCAGCGCTTTCGCGATGTCGCCGGAATACCGGATGCCGCCGTCGGCGATCAGCGGTATGCCCTTTTTCGCCAGCGCCTCGGCCACTTCAGCAACCGCGGACACCTGCGGGACACCGACACCCGCGACAACGCGCGTGGTGCAGATCGAACCCGGGCCGATACCGACCTTGACGCCGTCGGCGCCGGCTTCGGCCAGTGCGAGTGCGGCGTCGCCGGTAACGATGTTGCCGCCGAGCACCTGGATATCCGAAAAGGCCATCTTGATGCGACGTACACGGTCGAGCACGCCCTTTGAGAAACCGTGCGCTGTATCGACGACGATCACGTCCACGCCGGCGTCGATCAATGCCTCGACGCGGTCATCGGTGTCGTAGCTTATGCCGACCGCTGCGCCAACGCGCAAAGCTCCGCTGTCGTCCTTACACGCTCGCGGGTAGTCCTTGGCTTTCTGAAAATCCTTCGCCGTGATCAGGCCTTTCAGCCGGTTCTCGGCATCGACAACCAGGACCTTCTCGATTCGATGCTGGTGCAACAGTGACAGGACCTCGTCCTGGTCCGCCTCCTCGCGCACGGTGACCAGCCGTTCTTCCGGCGTCATCGCCGCGGACACCGGTTCATCGAGGCGCGTTTCAAAGCGCAAATCACGGTTGGTGACAATACCGACTGTTTTATCGTCCTGAACCACCGGTACGCCCGAGATGCCCATCGCGTGCGTCAGGTCGATCACCTCACGAATGGTCATATCCGGGCCGACCGTGATCGGGTTGCGAACGATGCCGCTTTCAAATTTCTTGACCATCGAGACCTGCTGCGCCTGCTGCTCGATCGTCATGTTCTTGTGAATGATGCCAATGCCGCCTTCCTGCGCCATCGCAATCGCGAGACGCGACTCAGTCACCGTGTCCATGGCGGCGGACAGGATCGGGATGTTCAGCGTGATGTCAGCGGTCAGGCGGGTGCTCAGATCGACTTCCCGGGGCAGGATGTCCGAGTAACCGGGCTGCAGCAGGACGTCGTCGAAGGTGAGTGCTTCCTTGGCTATGCGCATGGGCGGGAGTCCGGCGTCAGAGAATCGGCGGATTCTACGCGTCGAGTCATTGCGGGTAAACGCCCGTATACTTCACGCATGGAT
>JBCDJX010000173.1:0-3881 GCA_038747355.1 Pseudomonadota bacterium
CAAATCCGGCTGCGCTTCAGCGACCGCCGGTAGTACAACCATGGCCTCGGCTTCCTTGATCTGCTCGATCAACTCGTCCTTCATGGCGTCCAGGCCACCGGTTTCCGGCAGGTTTTCCGGCTTACTCCGGTTCAGGTAGTAGAAACGGTCAACGCTTTCCAGAAATTCGAACACCCGCAGGTAATCGAAGCTCTCTTCAAAGGCGTGGGTAACAAATACGCGATACGGATTACTTTCTGACACGCAGGGCTCCCTAACAGTCCCGTGGTCTAAGTGTATCCAATAGCACGGCGATGTGCCGGCTTGCCGTGGTGTTTCTCTGGCGCAAGGGTTTCGGTATGGTTCGACCCTTCTTCGTGCAAGCCGCAATGCCATGCGCCTACTGCTTTACAACATCCGTTACGCGCTCGGCGATAGCGCCAGCCTGCACATGCCGCTGCCCGGTGCCGGCTATGTCCTGGGCAACCAGTTTATGTTGCCGAAGCTCACCGAGTTCATCCGCTCGGTGGACCCGGATATCGTTGGCCTGGTTGAGGTTGACACCGGCTCGATTCGGACCCGCATGGTGAATCACGCTGAGAAGATCGCTGAAGACCTCGGCATGAACACCTCGTACGAGACGAAGTACGGCGAAAACTCCCTCAATCAGTTGCTGCCGATCGTCAGAAAGCAAGGCAACGCTTTCCTGGCGGCGCCCCGTGTGCACGGCGAGAAATTCCACTACTTCGACACCGGTATCAAAAAGCTCATCATCGAGCTGGAGATGGAGCATTTCGCGGTATTCCTGGTCCATCTCTCGCTGAAGTACCGCCATCGCCACCTGCAGCTACGCCATTTGTACGACCTGATCGCAGCGACCGAAAAGCCGGTCATCGTTGCCGGTGACTTCAACACCTTCTGGGGTGAAAACGAGATCTACCTGTTTATGAAGGCGTCTGGCCTGATGTCGGCCAACGTGGACGGCTTGCCGACCTACCCCAGCCGATCGCCGCGCAAGGAACTGGATTTCATCCTCTACCAGGATGGAATAGACGTAACCCATCTCGAAGTCCCGGACGTTCGACTGTCCGATCACCTGCCGATGGTGTGTGACTTCGAGGTCCGATAAAGCAGAAGAGGTTAATTGATGGCGCAGGAACACTGGTCTTCGGAATCCGATGCGGATGGCATCGTGTGGCTACGACTGGACAAGTCAGACGGCAGTGCCAACGTGTTGTCCGGGCCGGTGCTGGCAGAGCTCAATGAGCTGCTTGAGCCACTGCCGACAAAGCAGCCAAAAGGCGTGGTCGTGTACTCCGGCAAGTCCAGTGGCTTCATCATGGGGGCGGACATCAATGAGTTTACGAAAATTGAAAACCCCGATGAGGCCTACCAGCTGATCCGCCAGGGCCAGCAGGTGCTCGATAAACTCGAAGCGCTACCCTGCCCGACCGTCGCCGCTATGAACGGATTTGCCTTGGGTGGGGGCCTCGAGCTGGCCATGGCCTGCGATTATCGACTGGCCTTCTCGGGAGACCGCAAGGCCTTCGGCCTGCCCGAGGTTCAACTCGGCATTCACCCCGGATTTGGCGGCACGGTGCGTGCCGTACAGATCATGGGCGTGCGACCTGCGATGCAACTGATGCTCACCGGCGCACCGATGAATGCGGCAAAGGCACGGAAACTTGGCCTGGTCGACCGAATTGCGAGCAGCGACAACTGGCGACAGGCGGCGAAAGAACTGATCGCAACAAAGCAAACCAAGCAGTCAGCGCCGCTGGTCGAGAAGCTGCTCAACCTGCCGCTCGTGCGCGGTTTCATCAAGCCGACGCTGGTCAAACAGGTCGCACGCAAGGCGCGAAAGGATCACTACCCGGCGCCCTACGCCATCATCGATTTGTGGGCAAAACACGGCGCATCGTCGTCGACGGGTTACGAAGCCGAGGCACGTTCGATAGCCGAACTGATGTGCACCGACACATCGCGAAACCTGGTTCGCGTGTTTTTCCTGCAAAACCAGCTCAAATCGCAGGGCAACAAGACGGATCGCAAGGTCGAGAACGTCCATGTTGTAGGCGCGGGCGTCATGGGTGGCGATATTGCGTCGTGGTGTGCGCTGCGCGGTCTGAACGTCTCCTTGCAGGATCGTGAGATGAAATACATTCAGCCAGCGCTGGACCGGGCGCAGGCGCTGTTCGCCAAGCGCATTCGCGACGACGAGAAGCGCCGCGCCGCCACGGAGCGACTGGTTGCCGACGTCGAGGCCAGCAAAGTCGCTGACGCAGACCTGATTATCGAAGCGATTTTCGAGGACGCGGACGCGAAAAAATCGCTGTACGCGTCGCTGCAGTCGTCCATGAAAGACGGCGCACTGCTGTCCACCAATACGTCGAGCATCCGCCTGGAAGATCTTCGAAGCGACTTAAACGCGCCATCGGAATTTATTGGCCTGCATTTCTTCAATCCCGTCGCGCAAATGATGATCGTCGAGGTTATTCGTTGCGAGGATACGACGCAGGCTGCGCTGGACGCAGGCTTCGCGTTCGTGAAAAAGATCGGCAAGCTGCCGCTGGAGTGTCGCAGTGCGCCGGGATTCGTCGTCAATCGCATCCTCGGTCCATACATGGCCGAAGCCATGGGGCTCATTGAGTCCGGCGTTGCACTCGCCAACATTGACAAGGCCGCTGAGAAATTCGGCATGCCTATGGGACCCGTGGAACTGATCGACAACGTTGGCCTCGACGTTGCGTTAAGCGTTTCAAAGGTGCTTGGTGCCGCGATGGACAGACCGGTACCCGAGCGTCTCGTTTCCATGGTCGAAAGCGGCAAGCTCGGACGTAAATCCGGCGAGGGCTTTTACACCTGGGAAGGCAAAACCGCGCAAAAGCCGGAGGCGACCGGCGCTGTGCCGACGGACATCGAGGACCGGTTGATTTTGCCCATGGTCAATGAGGCAGTTGCCTGCCTGGCAGACGGCATTGTCGCCGATCCCGATCTGCTGGATGCCGGTGTCATTTTCGGGACCGGCTTCGCCCCGTTCAGAGGCGGTCCGATTCACTACGCCCGAACCCGGGGACTCGATACGGTGAAAGATGCGCTGAACCGCCTCGCGGATACGCACGGTGAGCATTTCCGGCCGCATCCCGGCTTCGATTTTCTGTGATTTGCGCCGTGCGCGGCAGCACAGGCCCAACTGTGGCACCGTTCACGCTGCGCGAAATCAGGTGTATCGGAAGTTATTGAATTGAGGGTAGAATACCGGCCAATTCACGGGATCATGTCCGTTTCTTCCCGTCACTTGCAGAAGTCAAAAGAATCACCCGAGTTGAAGAAAACGGTGACACAACAGGATGTGCCATGTCCGGCGAAGTAGATATTGAACTGCTGCGCCAGTTTACGCCTCTGGATGGCCTGAAAAGAGACAACCTCAATGCGCTCAGCCGCAAGGTTCAGCTGCGTGAGTTGTCCCCTGGACAGGTGCTGTTCAAGGAAGGCGATACCGAAAAGCGGACGATCTATGTGGTCTCAGGCAGCCTCGAGCTGATCGATCACGGCAAAGTCATCGAAACCCTTGTCGGCGGCAGCGATTCCGCGCGCAATCCCGTTGCCCCCTCCATCCCCAGAATCGCGATGGCCAAGGCACTGGATCGCGTTCAGTTCCTGTCGATCGACAGTGACCTGCTCGATGTGATGCTGACCTGGGACCAAACCGGCACCTACGAAGTGTCCGAGTTGCAGGGCGAGGCCGAAGAAAGTGAAGAGGACTGGATGACCACCCTCCTCCAGGCCAAAGCGTTTCACAAGATCCCGCCGGCGAATATCCAGGCGATCTTCATGCGCATGCAACAGATCAACTACAAGACGGGAGATATCGTCCTCAAGCAGGGCGCCGAGGGCGACTA
>JBCDJX010000174.1:0-3853 GCA_038747355.1 Pseudomonadota bacterium
ATAGGCGGAGCACGAAATAATTTCATTCCGGATTGGATACGGCTTTCGCGCGTATACGCCGGCGCGCTTTGCCTGCGCCCGGACTGTTAGCGTCCAGATGTGGTAGCAAGCTGTCGGTCGGGATGCTGTGAACGGCGGTGAAAGTAGAAGGACGATTGCATGCCACAGCGCAACGGTTCAGGCCAACGACCAGGCTGCGGGCCCGCGAGCAACGGTGCGCCCGAGCCTAGCGACGACTGAATCGTTTCGCCAAAAACGTGTGTGTCAGCAAAGACAGCAGCAACCCTGCCGCCAACAGAACAACGGATAGAATCGCCCGAAACGGCATATCGACCTGCCAGATTTCTTCGACCTCGAGCCAGTAATGCAGGTACATCGAGATCGTCCACGGCAGCAACGCCACGACCAGCAGTGCGACTTTCTGCAGCAGGGCTTTCGCGGGTGAAGGCGCTTCGATTGGCACAGCGGTACGACCTATGGTGTAGTGACGTCGCTAAAAAGACTAGCGCGAGAGGAATCGCGGTATCAAGAGAGAGTGTCTGTGAGCAGAGTGTTTAAAGCACGCTACCTGAATGGCTGGCCACTGTTCTGGCTGGTCGTCGTGCCCATGAACGCCTTTATGGTCATCGCGATGTGGGGCTACGACCTGTCGAGTCCCGGCGACATTTCTCACATGATCGCGTACTCCGTTCGCTGGTCGGTACCGTTTATCTACCTCGTCGTCGCAGCATCTGCGCTGCCCGTGCTGTTTCCCGGCGAATTCAGTCGCTGGTGCTTACGCAATCGCAAATACATCGGCCTCATGTTTGCGATGGCCATGGCGTGGCAGGGGCTGTTTATTTTTATGACCTCCAGCTTGCACACCGACTACTACTACGACGAGGTGTACTTGCTTCGCAACGAACTGGAAGGCAGCAGCGGCTATCTGTTCCTTGCCGCCATGGTCATCACTTCGTTTCGATTCGGCCGGCGATGGCTCAGCAATACGCAGTGGAAAGTCCTTCACCGAAGCGGCATGTACTTTCTCTGGGCGTATCCAATGGCAGTGTATTTCTGGAACGTTTACTACTACGACAACCCCGATGTCATCGACTACCTGTTCTACTGGGCGGGTTTCCTGGCCTTTGCAGCGCGTATAGCCGCCTGGGGCAAGCGCCGTGCTCAGACCTTCGACCGGAGCGGCATCGCGATGTCGGGCCTGGCGGAAAAAGGCATCGGCGTTGCGTTTATCGCTACCGGATTGATCGCCTCGGCAACCGGGGCGTTTTGGCTGGAGCCCGCCTACTACGCGCTCACACCGACGGCTTTTCTGGAATCGCTGGTGCTGTGGGTGCCGTTCTGGCCGTTCGAGCCATTCCTGCCGTTAGTGGCGCTGGGGCTGGGTACCTGGATCTGGACAGGGACCTTGCGCAACCCGTCGGCCGCCTCGCCACGAGTGCAGGCGGACTCCGCCTGATCCGGGCACGCCGCTAACACACCAAACAACATCGTGTGTCGTGCCATGTTGAACGCAGAGCCGGGTGTCAGTTTTCCTGGCTACCGAGTCGGTACGCCGTTCCAATACCCAGGAACGCAAACACGATATCCAGCAGCCCCAGGCTCTCGATAACCATGGCCCACGGCGACATCTCACCGATGGCCTCCACGCTAGATTCCTGCCATTCGTCAAAGTCCGGCGGGTTGTCGGCCATCTCAATCAGCGCAGGTTCAATGTATTCACGGAAGTCAGCCACTTCTGCCGAACTGACTCGACCGGGACTTGTGGCATCGGTGTAGCCACGATCGACCATGAAGCGCCTGACAAAGTCATCGCTGCCCGATCCGTTAACGTACAAGCGAGCGTCCGCCATCTCTTCTTCAAAGTAATCCACCATCTCGTCATCGGTGGTCATAACACCGGCGACCGTTTCCTGGAATTGATCGATGAAGGCACTGTACGCCCAGTACTTACCGAGTCCGATCGACGCCAGCGCAAGCAAGCCACAGATGATGCCGGCCTGGACACCACGTGCACCCGCCATTGCTGCGGCGAAACCGACGGCACCGCCGATACCCCAGGCGATCAGACCAAATTCAAACTCGAGGGTGACGGCAACGAATTTCCAGACCCACGCCCCGATCAGTGCCGCTACGACGGCGGCGCCGATGGCTGCCGGGCTCAGCGCCGTATGCCGGGATGCGACGGTGTCAGAGCTTGTGTCGACGGCGCTGTCGTGTGCTTGTGACGCGACGGCTGCAGTAGTTGCCGCCGGAGTCCGGGCAGCGACCGCGGGCTCAGGCACAGCACCGGATTTGTCAAACTTGTGGAACCAGATGCCACAACTTTCGCACTGTTCAGCTTTCGCCTGTACGTGTTTGCAGTTGGGGCACTCGATGGTGTTTTCCTTGGGTGCCGCATTCTGCTCGTAATCCACAATTTCGAGTTTCGAAGGCGCGGCAACAAAGCCTTCAGGCAGCTCCCGTTGCGGTTCAACCGGTGCCGCTTCGACCGGGGGCGGGGGACTTTGTACTTCAGCAGCGACACCGATCGACGCCAGCTGGGCGCATATCTTGTCAGCGCTGGCGCGAGACACGTCCTTCTTGACGACGCGGGGTTTCTCGAAAAAGCGCGCGGCAACTTCCGGTTTTAGTCGCAGCGCCGTGACAAGGCGATCCTGCACCTCGACGGCATCGAAACCGTCCAGCGTCTGCCCGGTAGTCACCACTTTATACGCTGTGCTGTCAGCCATCCCTTGATCCCCTAGTCAGGCCTGGTCGGCCGCGCGCAACGCGCTCGCACGACTGTCAGTGCAACATAATCGCAGTAAGCGACCGCAATTTCTGGTACACGCCGCACAATAAGCACATTTGCAATCAATGGCTTGGGGAGAAGATCTGCGTGGACTCGAAGACTTGAGTTCAGGGCACGGCGCCCGGAGTTTCAGACGCTGGTGCCAAACGAGCAAGCCGACGTCTGGAACGCTATTCGGACGCTTGACTCGCTTGTAGCACAGCTTCCTGCAGACTCTGCAGCTTAAAAGGCTTGTTGAGTACGCAGCTCACGTTCTCCGGCAAATCGTCGTCGGCATCGAGCGCACCCGACATCACGACAACCGGCCCGTCAAAGCCCTGTAGCTGTTTGACAAAGTCCAGGCCGGATACCCCACCCATGCGATAGTCTGAAATCACCAGATCGACGTTCGCCAGGTCTTCGCGCAGGGCATTGTTTGGATCCGTGTGGGCAATGACCTCGTGGCCGAGATGCTCAAGCATCGTCTGGCACACCTGCAATACCGGCTCTTCATCGTCGATAACCATGACCCGCAGTCTCGGCGACTTGGGCAATTCATCGTCGGTGTGCCCCTGATCGCTGCCGTCGCAGAGCGGGAACGTGATCAGGAACTGGGTACCCTGCCCTTCAATGCTGTCGACTTCGACACGCCCTTTCATCTTCTCGACCGCCTCCTTGACCATCAACAGGCCGAGACCGGTTCCCTCTGCCGGCGGCTTGGTGGTGTAAAACGGATCGAAGATACGATCCAGTATGGGAGCCGGAATACCCGGACCGGTATCGGAAATCGCGAGTTCAATATGTTGGCTGTCCGGGTTACTGAGCGAGACGACGAGCTCACCGCCGCTGTCACGCATGACGTAGCCCGCGTTCGAAACCAGGTTCAACACGATGAGTTCGAGCGGCGCTTCCAATCCCAGCACGGTGTCGTCGCTGGTGCCAAGCTTAGTCTGCAATGAGACGTTCGCCGGCAGCGAGCCGGATACAAACTGCAGGGCAACCCGCACCGAACCAGCCAGGCTCAGCGGCTTGAACTCCTCACGCTCATTTTTGCTGAACTTCAGCAGTCGGTCGATCAACTCC
>JBCDJX010000175.1:0-3807 GCA_038747355.1 Pseudomonadota bacterium
TCATTTTCATGTCGAGTTTCCTCTTGCCTTTTTCCTGTCGGTCAGACCGACGTTTCAGTGGACCTGCTGGTACTCCAGCCAGTCGTTTCCACGTGTCCGCACAAGGCGTACACCGTAAATGCGTTCCCGGGTCTCGCCAGCCGCGTACGCCAGCTCAACCGTAAACTCCAGTTCTTCGCGCGGGCGATCGCGGTACTCGAACGACTGCGGATCACCCGGTCGGTAGACCAGTAGCCGCCGATCGTTGGCGAAGTACCAGTGTCCCTTGGCTATCTCGCTCGTCTTGCGTTCGCCGAGATAGTTGGCGGGTGGATCCAGCATCAATGACACCGGGTTCATCCCTGCCATGGCTTTGACACCTGCCGTGTCGCCGGCTGCGACGTAGCGCGCCGACTCCATCGCCAGGCTGCTTCGCAGCTGGCCTTCCAGCTTGAGCACCGCCGCTCGCTCGGCCTCGTCGATCGCCGGCATGACCCGGACCATCAGCGTTGAAACCAGCGTGCTCACGATGACAATCACCACCACAAGCTCGAGTAACGTAAAGCCTTGTGCCTGTGAGCGGCTGCTGGCGGGAAAACTTGAGGTTTTCCAGGCATTTTTGTCGGCCCGGTTCACCCCGCTTTTGCCTTGGCGACCATGTCCCACATCGGCAGGAACACGCCCAATGCGAGCACCAGAACCACACCGCCAACGAAGACGATCAGGATCGGCTCGAGAGCGGAACTCAGGTTTTCGAGGTCGTAGTCGACTTCCCGCTTGTAGAAGCCCGACGCCTCGTCCATCAGCTCCGGCAAGGCGCCGGTCTCTTCACCGAGCTGCATCATCTGCAGCACGAGTGGTGTGAACATTCCGCTTTTTCTTGCGACACGCGACAGCGCTTCACCGCGCTCGACACCGGTAGTCAGCTCCTTGATTCGCTCGCTGAGCCACGCGTTGCCGATCGAACCCGCGATCGTGTTCAGCGTCTGGTTGATCGGCAGGCCAGCCGACATGGACACCGACAGCGACTGGGTGATTCGTGCCATTGCAGCATTGCGCATGATGACGCCGACCACCGGCAGTTTGAGCTTCCAGCGGTCCCAGTTCATGCGTCCGGAGTCTGTTTTGACGTACTCACGGACACCAAACACGGCGGCGGCGACGGCAGCGATCATGTAGTGCCAGTAGTTCACCGCGAAATCCGACGCCGTCATGATGATCAGTGTCGGCAAGGGCATGTCGTCGCCGAGCTTGCGGAAAATCGGCGCGAAATTCGGGATGACGAAGACCGTAACAATCCCCAGCGCGATGGCGATCGCGATCATGACAACAATTGGATAACGGATGGCGGCCTTGACCTTGTCTTTGACGTCCTGCTCCATCTGCAGGTACTCGTAAAGCCGCTTGAACGCGGTATCGAGCGTACCGGTCGCCTCACCCACTTCGACCAGACTGACAAACAGCCGCGAGAACACCTTGGGTTGTGAGCGCAGCGCGCCAGCGAGATCTCGACCGGCCTCAAGTTTCGCCAACACCTCGACCAGCGCCTCTTTGAGGACCTCGTTATGGGTCGTGGCGATGAGACCGTTCAGCCCGCGCAACAGCGGAAGGCCGGCCTTGGTGATCGTGTACATCTGCCGGCAGAACAGGATCATGTCCTTGGACGTCGGTCGCCCACCGCCGAGCCGGCGATTGATGTCGGCCAGTGTAATCTGCTGCGCTTCGCGAACGTCTCGAATCTCGACGGGTGTGATGCCCAGGCTGACCAGGCGCCCGGCGACGGCGTCACGACTGCTGGCCACCAGTTTTCCGGTGTGCAGCTGGCCGTCTTCCGCCCGCCCCTTGTAGGTGAACTCAGCCATCGAGCGTCAGCTCTTCGTCTTCCTGGATGTCTAGCTCTTCGTCCACCGATTCGGAGTAGCGCTCGCTGTCCATCTCGACCGCACCGGTCAGGCGAATGACTTCGTCGATGGAGGTAATGCCCTGGACGGCGTAGTCCAGTGCGGAACGATGCAGCGGAACGTAGTTGGGTTTCAGCTTGGCGAGTTGCATGAAGGCAGACAGGTCTTCGCGACGCAATGCGTCACTCAGGCCCTCGTCCATCTCCAGCAGCTCGTACACACCAACCCGGCCGTTGTAGCCGCTCAAGTGGCAGAAATTGCAACCACGGCCCTTCATGAACGTCGCGTTCTCTACTTCGCTGGACACGTTTTGCGCCTTGAGCCAGGTGCGCTGGCTGGCAGTCAGCCCGGTGGGCTCGCCGCAGCTTGAGCACACGCGTTTTGCAAGTCGCTGCGCGATGATGGCTTCCAGTGCGGCTGCGATCAGGTAGCCGGGTGCGCCCATATCGAACAGGCGACTGGCCGTCTCGGCGGCGCTTTGGGTGTGCAGTGTCGAAAACACCAGGTGGCCGGTCATGGCCGCGCGCAAGCCGATATCCACCGTTTCGCGGTCGCGCATCTCACCGACCAGGATGATGTCCGGATCCTGGCGCAGTGCCGTGCGCAGTACCCGGCTGAAGTCCAGGCCGATGCCGGCGTTGATCTGCACCTGGTTGATGCGATCGAGCTGGTATTCCACCGGGTCCTCGACCGTGATGATCTTGGTCGACGGTTTGTTAACGTAGTTCAACGCCGAGTACAGCGTCGTCGTTTTGCCGCTGCCGGTAGGACCGGTCACGAGGACCATGCCACCCGGCATCTTGATGAGTTTCTCGAAGCGATCCAGGATGTCAGGCGGCATACCGAGTTCGGACAGGCCCACCAGGTTGCGCGACTGGTCCAGTAGGCGAAGCACGATGGTTTCGCCGTGCGTCACCGGCAGGGTCGACACGCGAACGTCGAGCATCGTGTCATTCACCTGGATGGAAAAGCGACCGTCCTGCGGCAGGCGTTTTTCCGAAATGTCGAGTTTGCTCATCAGCTTGAGCCTCGTCACGAGCGCTGACGCCACACCGCCGCCCTGGATCAGGTGCTCCTGCAGCACGCCATCCACGCGCTGGCGAATACGCAGTACCTTGTCGTCCGGTTCGATGTGAATATCCGAGGCGTTGACCTGTACCGCGTCCTTGAACAAGGACTGCAGCAGCTTGATGATCGGCGCCTCGGCGGAATCCTCTTCCGCTTCCAGCTGGTTCAGATCGATGCGCGCCGCCTGCATTTCCTCGCTGACTTCCGCGGCGAAGGCATTGATGTCATCGGTACGCCGATAGACCACGTCGATCGTACGCAGCAGCTCGGTCTCGCTGACCAGGCAGAGGGTAATGTCACTGCCCAGCAGTCGAACCAGCTCGTCGTAGGCGAAGATATCGCCGGGGTCGGCCATGCCGACCAGCATGCCGCTGCGATCGTTCTGCAACACAATGGCGCGAAGACGCCGCGCCTGCACCTCGGCGAGCTTGCTGACGACGCTGTGGTCGAGGTCGACACTGCGCAGGTCGATGAATTCAAGCTCCATCTTTTGCGCGAGGAACTGATGCAGCTCCAGCTCGCTGATCGCACCGACATCGGTCAGTGCGCGACCAAGTTTATGCCCGGACTGCTTTTGCTCAGCCAGTGCCTGCTCGAGTTGCTCTTGGGTGATCGCACCCGCCTCGATGAGGACTTCGCCGAGTCGAAGCTTCTTGCGACGGGCGACTTTTTGCGCTTCGTTGTTCATACGCTCAGTTGCCGGACAATCCGCGAAGTCGAGACAGCGATTCGTCGGCAAGCGTCGCCCAGTCACTGTCATCGTTCACAACGACGGGTTTAAGCAGGATGACAAGTTCGGTCATCTGCTCAGACGTTCGCTTGCTCTTGAACAGGTTGCCAACGCCCGGGATCTTGCCCA
>JBCDJX010000176.1:0-3803 GCA_038747355.1 Pseudomonadota bacterium
CGGAAACCGGAACGACACGGACTCGGCGTAAAAACCGGCGAGAACAATCTCGCCGCGCTTGTTGAGGTGCGGCATGACCATGTCGATCACGCTGGCGTCACCGCTCGCATCGATGATGCGCGTGTAGTCGTGTCGATCATCGGTATCGGGAGTGATAACCGGGTAACCCTCGGCACCGGCATGACGATCCACGTTGGTCTCCCACACGGTCGGCGCCTTGCCGCCAAGTGCAATCGTCAGGCGAGCCAGCAGGCGACCGACGACACCGTGTCCGACCACCAAGTCGGGCAGCGCCAACTCACCGTCAACGGACAACGCGTGATGAGCGGTTGCCGCTAGCGCCATCAGAATGGCTTTTTCTTCGAGTTGCTCGCCAACGGGAATGAGCTTGTCTTCGGTCACCACCATGTTCGACGCGGCGCCACCAAACAGACCCCGAATCTCGCCGTAGCATGACGCACCGGATACGAACACCCGGTCGCCGACCTTAAAGCTCGAATGGCTGCCAACGGCGGCTACGCGACCGACCGTCTCGTATCCGGGAATCAAGGGGTAACCAAGCCCCGGAAAAGGCGGCATTCGACCGCTCCAGAGCAGTTTTTCGGTGCCTGTGCTGATCCCGCTCCACTCAACATCCACGAGGACCTCGCCGTCTTGGGGAGGTCGCACAACGATTTGACGGACGGTGACGGCCTGCGGCTCCTCAAAAACAACCGCAGTAACCGGTAGGTCGGGTCTTTTCGCACTTATGACAGGCTGACTTACCATACCGAGTGTCAGTTTACTCTGACGCTATATAATGTCAATTCATCTTTACAATTTGATTCAGTTTGTCGCAGAGAACACGCTGGTGATCAGCGGAACGGGCGTTCTATGACGTCGAATCGTTGTAAATCCGGCCTGTTTCAGTAGCGATTTCAGCTCTTTATGCGTCCTCGGACGACCGCTGCCCATGGCCAGCAGATAGACCTGGAAATACACGTCATTCAGTCGTCCCGCAGGGCTACCAGACGCAATGGGTTCGGCGAGCAAAAGCTGCCCGCCCGGCGTCAGGGCATCGCGAGCACGCTTGAGTATGTCCAGCGCTTTTTCGTCGTCGTGGTCGTGCACGATTCGCACCAGGCTGGCAACGTCATAACTGCCCGGAATCGGGTCTGTTGACGCGTCAAGGCCGACCACATCGATACGCCGTTCCAGGCCGCTGGCGCGCAGGGCGTTTCTCGCGATATCCGCCACGGCCGGCAGGTCTGCAACCGTAATCGCAAGGTGTGGCCAGCGCTCCGCGACCGCCCGCGCGAAGGCTCCGGAACCGCCACCGATATCGACGAGACTGCGGCTGCGTTGAAAGGAGAACGCGGACAGCACCTGCTCAGCCACCATCGCCTGGGACTCCGCCATCAACGCCGTATAGTCGGAGACCTCGTCGCCGCTCAAGTCCGCCTCGGACGTCGCGTACGCCCAACGACCGGCCAGCGACGGTTGGGTCTCTCCGCGGAAGAACGCCAGGGGGTCATCAAGATCCCGATACAGCACTTCGTGATGACGGACAAAGGCGAGCACGGAAGCATTGCCAAGCATCGCGGCGCCCAGCGGGCCGAGCGCGAAGCGATCACGCCGCCGCCGCGACAGGAGATCCAGCGCGCTTGCCGCGGCAAGCAAGTGTCGCAGTCGCTGCTCGTCGACACCGCATTCAGCGGCCAGCTCCGACACCGGCACGGCGCCGGCCGACAGGCGCTCAAACAATCTTAGCTTGACGCAGGACAGCAGCACCTGGGTATGAATGAAGCCGCCCGCCATATGGAACATACGCACCGAGTAACGGCGCGCAAACCATTGTCCAATATAATTTTTTTCGGCAGAACGCCGGAATCCGGGGCTACTTAGTAGTCGGTTTTGCCAGTTTCGGAACAGGTCAATCATAAGCACCCATCCGTGACACCGGACGTGCGCTGGCCGGGAATCAGGCCGCGTCCCGTGCCTTCAGCGCCTGGCTGGAGAAACGGCCGGCCTCTTCGGCTATGAGGTCAAGCAACCGGGGCCGCCCCGGGCAGACGGGCACCGTGTCGAGAATGCACTCAATCATTTGCTCGAGTCGTCCGGACGCACCGTCCGCGCCCCATTCGTCGACCGCGTTGGTCCGCTCGAGCAATTCGTCACGACCAACCGGCTTGCCGATCACCTCGGCAGAGCCGAAATGATCAAGCAGGTCATCGGCGACCTGGTAAGCACCACCGATTGCCTCGCCCAGGGCTCGCCACGGCTCATGCGGTGCACCGGCAGCAGCCGCACCGGACATGGTCGCTGCCGCAAAAAGAACACCGGTCTTGCCGCGCTGGTATTCCTTGAAATTGCGCGTCGATTCGCATTCCCACGCCTGACCGGCAACGATACCGTCGGGCGCCCCGACTGCGCTGCTCACAATGCCCATAAGCGTGGCTGCACGCCGAGGCGCATGCATACCGCGCGACGCCAGAACCTGGAATGCCTGCACGATCAGCGCATCGCCGCACAAAAGCGCCAGTGGCTCGCCGAATTCGACATGGACGGCGGGTTTACCGCGCCGCGTATCGGCGTTGTCGAAACACGGCATATCGTCGTGCACCAGTGACGCGCAATGCAGCAATTCGATACTGGCCAGCGCGGCGTCAACCACATCGGGATCAGCGGTCTCATAGGCGGCCGCAACGGCGAGGCAAAGGCGAGGACGAATACGATGCCCACCCGGAAAAACGGCGTAGTGCATCGCCTCGGCAAGCCCGCCGGGGCAGGCACTGCCGCGGGTGGCGGCTAGCGCGTTCTCAAGCGCCGCATTGATACGAGCATCAATGGCCATGCACGTCCTTTGATCGAGAGTGTAAACTCAGATTGTCACTTTTTACTGTAATTTACAATAGACATTGACGGACTGTCAGTCAATATAGACACGTCCCTGCCAATCGGTACTCTGCTCCCCCGTGAAGCGTTTTGAACAACAGAAAATGGAGGCCCCGGAACCGCGTTTTGACGTCGATGTGGCCGATAACGGTTATCGTTGGTGGTACGTCGACGGCGTCTCCGACGACGGTAAACACGGGATTGTCGTCATCGCATTCGTCGGCAGCGTGTTTTCGCCGTACTACTACCGTGCCCGGCAGCGTGGACGGGTGGTGCCAGAGCGGCATTGTGCGATCAATATCGCCTTGTACGACAAGCGCCATGGGCGCTGGTGCATGACCGAGCGCAGTGAAACGTCGTTATCACGAGATCGTACGTCCTTCGGCGTCGCACAGAGCAAGCTGTTGTGGGACGGCGACGTCTTGAGAATCCGCATCAACGAGCGCTCAGTGCCGTGGCTTCGCAAAGTCAGGGGCAACATCGTCCTGCGCCCCCGGCATTTAAATGACGCCTGTTTCTTGCCGGATTCCAGGGCTCGACATACCTGGCAACCGATCGCCCCGGTTGCAGACATCGAGATCGACCTGTCATCGCCAGACTGGCTCTGGTCAGGCAGCGGCTATTTCGACACCAACAGCGGGGTCGAACCGCTGGAAGCCGGTTTTCGGCGCTGGAGCTGGAATCGCAGTGCACATCAGCAAGTTTGCCGCACCGATTACGTCGTCGAGCAACGCGATGGCGAACAGCGTTTTACGTCACTGCGCTTCGAGGCCGATGGCACGGTGAGCGAGCTGGAATTGCCACCGCAAATCGACTTGAAGAAAGGGCTGTGGCGGGTTCAACGGCATGCATTCGCCGCGCACCGGCCGACGTCGATTCGCGACCTGGAAGACACGCCTTTTTACACGCGCTCACTGCTGAAGTACGGC
>JBCDJX010000177.1:0-3784 GCA_038747355.1 Pseudomonadota bacterium
ACGGAAACCGGGTCCAGCCTTTCAATCATCACCGCGGAGGACCTCGAAGTCCTCGGCGTTATTTACGTGCTGGATGCGATCGCTCAGGCTCCCGGGGTCACCATTAACCAAAACGGCGCCTTTGGCGGCAATGCCAGTGTGCGTATTCGCGGCGCCAGCAGCGAGCAAACTGTTGTGTTGATCGACGGCGTTCCGGTGAATGACCCCACCTCACCCGGCGGTGGATTTAATTTTGCCCGCCTGGACACGGAGAACATTGAGCGCATCGAGGTTCTCAAGGGACCCCAGTCAACGCTATGGGGTACGGACGCCATCGGCGGCGTCGTTTCTATTGCCACCAAATCGCCCAGCGAGGGTCTTGGCGGCGAGGCCTTTGCTGAATTTGGATCATTCAACACCCTGCGCGGTGGCGCCTCCGTGTCTAATGCGAGCGACGTCGGCGACTTCCGGATCGCCGCCGTGACAGTCTCGAGTGACGGAATTTCCAAGGCAGACGAGGCTAACGGAAACGACGAGGATGACGCGTTTGATTCGCTGACGCTCTCCATCAAAGGTGGGTTGAATCTAGCGAGCAACGCGCGGCTCAGCGCGGACGTCCTGTGGACCGATGCTGAAACCGAGTTCGACAGCTTTTCGATCGGATCTCAGGGCCGAGTTGCTGATGGGGATGAGGTCAGCGAAACCGAGGAGATCGCAGCAAATCTCTCGCTCAACGTTCCGTTGCTGAGGGGGCGCCTCGATAACCTGTTTCTCCTGGGTTACTCCGACATAAGGCGAGAGAACTTCAGCGATGGCTTGCAAAGCTTCGAGGCAGACGGTGAGCGACTGCTCTACCGCTACCAGGGAACGCTGGCTGTCGATGAACGCAACCGCTTGGCCTTTGGGGCGGAGCGCGAAGAGACGACAGCCAACGACGACGATACGTCGATCAATGGCCTGTTTGCGCTTTATGAGCTTAAGCCGACCGATGATCTGACGCTCTCGGCTGGGGTGCGCTACGACGATCATGAACGATTCGGTTCAGAGACGACGACGCGTATCGCGGGTGCATGGGACGTGGGAACTCAATGGACGGTCCGTGCGAGCTGGGGCGAAGGCTTTAAGGCGCCAACGATCTTCCAGTCGACGTTTTTCTGCTGTGGTGTCACGGAGCCCAATCCTGACCTTGAGCCCGAAACGTCGGACGCTTTCGACGCCGGTATCGAGTGGCGTTCCGCAGAAGGACAAGTGCAACTGAGCGGCGGTATTTTTCGTCAAAACACGCAGAACCTGATCGATTTTGACTTTGCCGCCGGTGGCTATCTCAATGTTGATGAGGTGGAATCGGTTGGTGTCGAACTTGCCGGCGACCTGACGCTGACCGACAGCATCAGGCTGTCGCTCGACTACGCGTATATCGATGCCGAAGACGGTGAAGGCAATGCGCTCGCACGTCTTCCGGAGCACTCCGGCGACCTGACCCTTTCCTACGATGCGGGTGGCCCTCTCTCGGGTGCCTTGCTCGTACGCTATAACGGCAGCGAGCCGAACACCGATGCCACGTCCCTCGACAGCTGGCTCCGGGTCGATGTGACCGCTCGCTACGCGGTTTCTGAGCAGGTCGAGTTTTACGGACGTATCGAGAACCTGCTCGACGAGGAATACCAGCAAATCCTCGGTTACGGCACGCCTGAGCTTTCAGGTTCGTTGGGTTTCCGAATCCGGTTCTGACCGACATCTACCCATGCACATGAGGCCCCGCCACGTTGCCGTTACCCTCGCATTAGTGCGGGCCGATCGACGACGCCGGCTCCTTGAGGATAAGCAGTGACGGCCCGAGCCTTGATGCTGCAAGGCACGGGCTCGGACGTGGGCAAGTCAGTCCTCACCGCCGCAATTGTCCGTCTGGCTCGCCGACGCGGAATTTCGGTCGCGCCGTTTAAGCCGCAGAATATGTCCAACAACGCGGCAGCCTGTCCTGACGGTGGTGAGATTGGCCGGGCCCAGGCCCTTCAGGCTCGTGCCGCAGGCCTGCCGCCGCGCGTCGATTTCAATCCCGTGTTGCTCAAGCCGCAAACCGATCGGACATCGCAGGTGGTCGTCCACGGTCGCGTTGCGTCAACGCAAGCGGCTGCAGACTACATCCGTCAACGAGGCTCGTTGCTTGAACCGGTTCTGGAGAGTTTTAAGCGTCTGACCGACGAGTTCGAGTTGATGATTGTTGAAGGGGCCGGCAGCCCGGCCGAGATCAACCTGCGGCGCGGCGACATTGCCAACATGGGTTTTGCGAGGCGAGCTGATGTGCCGGTGTGCCTGATTGCTGATATCGAAAGAGGCGGTGTGATTGCAAGCCTGGTGGGGACACAGGCTGTCCTGGACCCAGCGGATGCCGCGATGATCGTCGGCTTCCTCGTGAACAAATTTCGCGGCGATCCCCGATTGTTTGATGCCGGCGTCGAGGCGATTACTGAGCGGACTGGCTGGCGTTCCTTCGGCGTGATTCCGTGGCTGACCGCGGCGGCCCGGCTGCCCGCTGAAGACGCGGTGGGTATCACCTCAGAAAAGGCACCAGCGGACTCGACGTTGAGGATCGCCGCGCCGATGCTTTCGCGTATGGCCAATTTCGATGACGCCGACCCGCTTCGCCAGCAGGATGGTGTAAGTTTCGAGTGGATACCGCCTGGCCGCCCTATCCCGCGTGATTGTGACGTTGTGCTGCTGTTCGGCAGCAAGTCGACGCTGGGAGAGCTGAAGCTCCTGCGAGATCAGGGGTGGGATCACGACATCCATGCACATGTCCGAAACGGTGGACGGGTACTCGGCATCTGCGGCGGCTATCAGCTGCTCGGACGCCATATTCATGATCCAGACGGCAGCGATGGCAAGGCCGGCAGTGCTGAGGCCCTCGGGCTGCTGGATGTTGAGACAACCATGGGCTCGGATAAATCAGTCCGCCGCGTTGACGGCACCTGTGCACTCAGCGGCAGCCTCGTATCCGGCTACGAGATCCACGTCGGAGAAACGCTCGGGCCAGACTGTGGGCGGCATGTCTTCGTCGTCGATGGGCGACACGAAGGGGCAGC
Organism: Pseudomonadota bacterium; assembly: GCA_038747355.1. Taxonomy (GTDB): domain Bacteria; phylum Pseudomonadota; class Gammaproteobacteria; order Steroidobacterales; family Woeseiaceae; genus UBA1847. The sequence continues at coordinate 3,063 of JBCDJX010000177.1, forward strand.
CAGTCAAGACGGCCGAGTTGCCGGCACCTACCTGCACGGTATCTTTGCGAACAATGACTATCGAAACGAATGGCTGCGCCGTGCCGGGGCTAGTCGTTTACAGGCCTACGACTACGATGCCTCGGTTGAGGCGGCCCTCGACGCACTGGCCGACCAGGTGGAAAGTGCGGTGGACGTAGAAGGACTGCTTGCCCAGGCGCGCGTGCCGACGATCTCAGCCGGCCAAAGATGAGCGCCGTTGCCATGCTCATCGCCTGGGTCACTGAGGCTGCAGTGGGATGGCCTGAGGCCCTGTATCGCCGAATCCGGCATCCTGTCGTCTGGATCGGCTCGCTAATCACGTGGTTCGACCGACAGCTGAATCAAGAGCGGATTGGTGATAGCTGGCGGATCGTTGCGGGAGCCCTCGTTGCGTTCCTGGTTATCCTGATCACCTGGCTCATCGCCGCGATGGTTCTGGCAATGTTGCCAGCAAACGTTTTAGCCGTTGTTGTCGCGGGTTTCGTAGGCTCAAGTTTGCTGGCTTCGAGAAGCCTTTATGAGCACGTGCAGGCAGTGGCCGAACCGCTTGCCGCCGGGTCTATCGTTGAGGCACGAGAGGCGGTCTCGCACATCGTAGGCCGCGACCCTAGCCAGCTGGACGAGGCAGGGATCGCCCGGGCGGCTATCGAGAGCCTCGCCGAGAATGCCTCAGACGGCGTGGTGGCACCCCTATTCTGGGG
>JBCDJX010000178.1:0-3697 GCA_038747355.1 Pseudomonadota bacterium
CCCGACCGACTGGGGTCTTGAGATCGGCGTGTTGTCGGAGATGCACCGCAATCACTCGACCAACAATATCTGCCAGGTCGACATTGCCGACACCTACGACCACAAACACCAGGACCTGAGTCCCGAGGATGCCACCAAGGGGCTGTCACGTATGAGCGTTGACATCGCCAAGGCGATGTATCGCAAGCTCGCGATCCAGGGTGAGACCTTCTCGATGGACAAGGTGCGCACGATCAAGGCGACCTACTACCGCGTTGCCCTGGATTTCGTCGAGCTGTTCCGGGCCGACGCCGAGATGAACGGCCTGACCTTCGACCGTCACAAGGAGGAAATGGCGGTCGAGCTGTTTGCCGCCAACGTGATGGCTGCCGGCGAGGCGTTCCTGAGCAACCCGATGGACACGCCGTTTATCCCGCCGTGGAACCGCGTGGAGAGCGCTGTGCCGGGGATCATGCACGAGCTGCGCGAAGCGGTTGAACAGGACATGCAGGAGTTCAGCGGATGAGCGACGCCGTACGCGCGCGTCTCGAGTCGCGCGTACTCGCGCACCTCGATGTCATCTACGGCGACAAGGCGTCGGAGCTGGTCGCTCCCGTCATCGCGGCGATGGACTATCACGACACCATCGAGGAACCGCTGCCCTACCAGAACTACTGGGACCAGAACGACTGCTGGATGATCACCTACGCCACGTCGTTCCAAAACGAGAGCAAAGGCCTCAAGACCCTGCAGCGCTTCTGCGACACGCATCTCGCCGACGTGATCAACGGCATGCACGTGCTGCCGTTTTATCCGTGGAGCTCCGACGACGGCTTCGCGGTCAAGGACTACCTGGAGGTCAATGAGGAGTCCGGCGACTGGGAGGACGTTCGCTCGATCGCCAGCCAGTATCGGCTGATGGCCGATGTCGTCATCAACCACGCATCCAGCCAGTCGACCTGGTTCCAGAATTACCTGTCGCGTAAAGACCCGGGCAAGGACTACTTCAAGGAAAGCTCGCCGGAAGAAGACATCAGCAAGGTGGTGCGACCGCGTTCCACGCCGCTGCGCACCGAGTTTGAAACCGTCGACGGACCGCGCTGGCTGTGGTGCACCTTCGGTCCGGACCAGGTGGATCTCGATTTCGGCAACCCGCAGGTGCTGCTCGAGTTCATCCGCATCATTCGCTTCTACCTGCAAAACGGCATCAACGTGCTGCGCCTCGATGCGGTGGCCTTTCTGTGGAAGGAGACCGGCACGAGCTGCCTGCACGACCAGCGCACGCACGAGATCATCAAGCTGCTGCGTACGCTGATCGATTTCTTTGATCCCTCGGTGATGATCATCACCGAGACCAACGTGCCGAATCGTGACAACCTGACCTACTTCGGCAACTCCAACGAGGCGCACGCGATCTACAATTTCTCGCTGCCGCCGCTGCTGATCCACACGCTGCTGAGCGGTGACTGTCGTCACCTGAAGACCTGGATGATGAGCATGCCGCCGGCGCGCGACGGCACCACCTATTTCAACTTCATCGCCTCGCACGACGGCGTGGGCATGCGACCGGTCGACGGCCTGCTCACCGAGGCCGAGCGCACCCGTCTGATCGAGACGCTGCAGACCTTCGGCGGCAAGGTGTCTTTGCGATCCGGCCCGGACGGTTCGCAGAAGCCCTACGAGGTCAACATCAGCCTGATCGACGCGCTCGCCGGCACCGAATCGAAGGGTCGTGATGCCTACCAGGTGGATCGCTTTGTCTGCGCGCACGCCATCATGCTGGCGCTGGAGGGCATCCCGGGCATTTACGTGCACAGCCTGCTCGGCACCAGCAACGACTACGAAGGCCTGGCGCGCACCGGGCGTTACCGTTCGATCAATCGATACGAGTGGCCGATCGAAGCACTCGAAGAGCGCCTCGCGGATCCGGCGAGTCCGCAGCACCAGGTGCTGTCACGGCTGAGCCACCTGATCAAAATTCGCCGTCAGCAAAAGGCGTTTCATCCGAACGCCACGCAGTTCACGATGCAGCTTGGCCTGCAGGTATTCGGTATCTGGCGTCAGTCGGCCGATCGTTTCCAGGACGTGTTCAGCGTCAGCAATATCTCCGACGAAGCGCAGTCGATCGAGCTCGCCAACTTGAACCTGATCGTCACAGATACCTGGTGGGACCTGATCACCGGCGAGCCGATCGAGGAGGGCCAGAAGACCCTGGAGCTCTCGCCGTACCAGACCGCGTGGATCACCAACAAGCCCCGTGAGGACTCGTGAGCCTCGAGGCCTTCATCGAAAAACACCGCCTGCCGTCGGCGTTTACGGCATCGGCCGAGCGCTGTTACCTGCCGTGTGCCGACTGGCTGCACACGCAGATCGCAAATCACCAGGGCGACGGGCTCACCAACGCCTACGTGCTCGGCATCAACGGCGCGCAGGGCACCGGTAAATCGACGCTCGCCGACCTGCTGGCAGACACCCTGGCCGAGCGCCACGGTTACCGCGTGGCGGTCCTCTCCATTGACGACATCTACAAAACCAAGGCAGAACGCGACGCGATGGCGCAGCAGCTTCACCCGCTGTTTGTTACGCGCGGTGTGCCCGGCACCCACGATGTTGAGCTCGGTATCGCAAGCATCGATGCATTGCATGCGCTCAAGGCAGGCGAGCAGGTTCGCGTGCCGCGCTTCGACAAGTCGGTGGATGACCGCAGCCCGGAAGCCGGGTGGGCCGAGGTGGAAGGCCCGGTCGATCTCGTGATCCTCGAGGGCTGGTGTGTCGGTTCACGCGCCGTGCCCGATGAGGATCTGGACAAACCCGTCAATGCGCTGGAGTCACAACACGACCCGGACGCGCGCTGGCGACGTGCCGTCAACGAGGCACTGGCCAGGGATCATCGGCGCCTGTTCGCGCTGCTCGACGGACTCGTGTTTCTCAAAGCGCCGGACTTTGACTGTGTGTATCGCTGGCGCCTGGAGCAGGAACACAAACTGCGTGACAAGGCCGGCGACGCATCGGGTGTCATGAGTGACGACGAGGTTGCAGACTTCATTCAGCACTACGAGCGGATAACCCGTGACAATCTCGAGCGACTGCACTACTCGGCCAATGTCGTGATCGAGCTTGCGGCCGATCACTCCGCCATTTCTATCCGCACCTGAAAAAACGGCCCGCAGGGCGGGCCGTTCTGGTCAGTCGCCGAGTCTTATTCCATGTCAGGCAGGTTGTAGGACAGATCTTCGTCCAGTCGCCAGACCGTGTAGTCTGAGGCGACCTTGCCGGTGGAGAAGTCAGAGAACATGCCCATGACCGCTTCTTCCGATTCCATCTTCTCCATCATGAAGTCGAACACGGTGACCTCCGGCTCCGCCATCGCGGCCCAGCTGTCGAACGAGGTGACCATCTGCAGCACCGACTTGCCGCCGTAGCGGTACATCCACATCCAGTTGTTTTCATCGCTTGCCCAGCCGTCTTTCAGCATCTTGCTGACGGCGCGTCGAGCTTCGCCGGCCTGCGGTGACACGCTTTCGTCGAGATACCAGGTCGTGACTCCGTAGAACGGCCCGTTGGCACCATCCGGCCAGTGGCTGTGCTCGAGATCGGATTCCTCGATGTAGCGCTCGGTGTACTCGACGTGCGGTGCGACTTTGTCCCGGAACACATCACCGGTTTCATAAGCCGCGACTTTTTCCTGGTAAGCATCCATGTCGGCCCACTGGCCCGC
>JBCDJX010000179.1:0-3690 GCA_038747355.1 Pseudomonadota bacterium
GCGGCGGTCACCGGAAAGTCCGACAGCCGGGAGTATCTCGAGGCACTAGGCGCCCGTCAGATCCTGCTTCGTGACGACATCGATCTCGGCAAGCGACCGCTGGAAAAGGCCGAGTGGGCTGGCGCGATCGACAATCTCGGCGGTGAAACCCTGACCTGGCTGACCCGCACGATGCGCTACGGCGGCAATATTGCCAGCATCGGTCTCGCTCAAAGCCACGAGCTTCACACCACCGTCATGCCGTTCATCCTGCGCGCGGTGTGCCTGCTCGGGATCAACTCGGTCGACACCCCGTCGGATCTTCGCCGCCGGGTCTGGGAGCGTATTGCCACGGACCTGCGGCCGAGCAAGTTGCAGCGCATCGGCCACCGGAGCATCGATTTCGACGAATTGCCGGACTGTTTTGACGCCTATATCGACGGCAAGGTGACCGGTCGCATCGTCGTCCGTATCGCCGACGATTAGGCCGGCAACACGGCGCAAAAAACTTTCCGTCCGCTCTATTTGGGAATGGACCTTTCGCTGGTTTAGAATCCCGGCCCCGCCTTTTTAATCGGGATTAAAAAACGCCGGGCGACCCCGCCGTGGCGTGATCAGTGAGGGCGTGGAGGGAGAGGAAAAACCAATGAGCCAAGGTGCCGTTTTCCGGGCTGCCGTCGATGCCGAGCGCCCGCTGCAAATTGTCGGAACGATCAACGCGTTCACCGCACTGCTTGCCGAACAGGCGGGCTTCCGGGCGATTTACCTGTCCGGTGCTGGCGTTGCCAACGCGTCGTTTGGCCTGCCAGACCTCGCGATGACGACGCTCAATGACGTCTGTGAAGACATACGGCGGATCACCGCTGCCACCGAGCTGCCACTGCTGGTCGACGCCGATACCGGTTGGGGCAGTGCGTTTATGATCGGTCGGACCGTTCGTGAGATGACCCGGGCCGGCGCCGCGGCCTGCCACCTGGAAGACCAGGTCGCCGTCAAGCGCTGCGGACACCGCCCTGGCAAGGCGCTCGTCGACACGGCAGAGATGTGTGATCGCCTGAAAGCGGCCGCCGATGGTCGCGAAGACGATCAGTTTGTGATCATGGCGCGTACCGACGCGCACGCCGTCGAAGGCCAGCAGGCCGCGCTCGATCGTGCTGCAGCGTACGTCGAGGCCGGCGCGGACATGATCTTCGCCGAAGCGTTGACCACGGTCGACGAATACCGCCAGTTCACCCGCACGATCGATGTGCCCGTGCTGGCTAACCTGACCGAGTTCGGCAAGACGCCGCTGTTTCATGTCGATGAACTGGCCGACGCCGGGGTGGCGATGACGCTGTATCCCCTAAGTGCGTTCCGCGCCATGTCGAAAGCGGCGCTGTCGGTTTACCAGACGATTCGTAACGACGGTACGCAGAAAGCAGCGGTCGATGCCATGCAGACACGCATGGAACTCTACGACGTGCTCGGCTACCAGGCTTATGAGGACAAGCTGGACGAACTGTTTGCGGAAAAAGGGCTCAACACCGGGGAGTGAGCCCCGCGGGATTCGACGAACAGACGGATGGATGGCCGGACGTCAACACCGTCCGGTCCAGAGAGGAGATCAGACTATGACTGACAAGAAAAAGACCGGCGGACTGGCGGGCATCACCGCCGGTGAGACCAAACTGTGTACGGTGGGCAAGGAAGGCGCAGGACTGACCTACGTCGGCTACGACATCTACGACCTGGCCGAAAACGCCACTTTCGAGGAAGTCGCCTACCTGTTGCTCAAAGGCCGCCTGCCGACACGCAGCGAACTCGACGCCTACGTCGCGAAAATCAAGGCCAACCGCGGTCTGCCCGAGGCGCTAAAAACGCTTCTGGAAATGGTCCCGGCAGACGCACACCCGATGGACGTGCTGCGAACCGGAGTTTCCTTCCTCGGCAACATCGAGCCCGAGGGCGACTTTTCCAACCAGGCAGACACGGCCGACCGCCTGCTCGCCTGCCTGCCGTCGATGATGGTGTACTGGCATCGCTTCCACACCGATGGCGAACGCATCGACACGGAGACGGATGACGACAGTATTGCCGGGCACATTCTGCATATGTTGCACGGCAAACCCCCGTCGGCGTTACACGAACAATCACTCAGCACCACGCTGATCCTGTACGCGGAACATGAATTCAACGCCTCCACCTTCACCGCCCGCGTCGTCACCGCGACGCTCTCCGATATGCACTCGGCCGTGGCCGGTGCGATCGGCGCGCTGCGCGGTCCGCTGCACGGTGGCGCCAACGAAGCCGCGATGGAGCTGATCCAGAAATTTGACTCAGCCGAGGCTGCCACGGCCGGCATTCACGAGATGCTCGCCAACAAGGACCTGATCATGGGCTTCGGCCACCGTGTCTACACGACATCGGATCCACGAAACACCGTGAACAAGAAGATGTCGAAGGCCCTGGCTGAGGAAGCCGGCGATACCGTGAAATACCCGGTCTCCGAGGCCATCGAGAAAGTGATGTGGGACGAGAAGAAGCTGTTTGCCAACGCAGATTTTTTCGCTGCAACGGTTTACCACTTCATGGGTGTGCCGACCTACCTGTTCACGCCGATCTTCGTCTGCTCACGCATCACCGGCTGGGCAGCGCACATCATGGAACAGCGCGCCAACAACAAGTTGATCCGCCCGGCGGCGGATTACACCGGACCCGAACTCCTGTCGTGGGTCGACATCGACCAGCGATAACACCAACGCTTCAAGGAAACGCTTAACATGAGTGATATCGGCATTCGCTCCGCCGCACGTCCCGACTGGGACCCGGAGCTCACGGCGATCGCGGACTACGTCTGCGACGCAGACATCACCAGCGACGTCGCGTTTGAGACGGCGCACTACTGCCTGATGGACACGCTGGCCTGCGGCTTCCAGGCCCTGGATTACCCGGCCTGCACCAAGCTGCTTGGCCCGGTGGTTCCGGGTGCCACGCTGCCCGGTGGCGCTCGTGTACCCGGCACCAGCTACGAACTCGAGCCGGTGATGGCCGCGTTCAATATCGGCGCCATGATTCGCTGGCTGGACTTCAACGACACCTGGCTGGCTGCCGAATGGGGCCACCCGTCGGACAACCTCGGCGGCATACTGTCCGTTGCGGATTACCTGTCCCGCCAGGCGCGCGCCGAAGGTCGCGATCCGCTGACCATGCGCGATGTGCTTACCGCCATGATCAAGGCGCACGAAATCCAGGGCGTCCTGGCGCTGGAGAACAGCTACAACCGCGTGGGCCTCGACCACGTCCTGCTGGTGCGTATCGCGAGCACCGCTGTAGTCACCCGAATGCTTGGCGGTGACCGTGAGACCGTGTTGAACGCCATTTCCAATGCCTGGATCGACGGCTGTTCGATGCGCACCTACCGTCATGCGCCAAACACGGGTTCGCGCAAGAGCTGGGCTGCCGGCGATGCCACGTCACGTGCCGTGCGCCTCGCGCTGATCGCCATGACTGGTGAGATGGGTTACCCGTCCGCCCTGTCCGCCAAGGCTTGGGGCTTCTACGACGTGCTGTTCAAGGGCAACGCATTCAAGCTCCAGCGCGACTACGACGCCTACGTGATGGAAAACATCCTGTTCAAGATTTCCTTCCCGGCGGAATTCCACGCGCAGACCGCGGTCGAATGCGCCATGGCATTGCATGCGCAGGTGAAAGACCGGATCGACGATATCGAGC
>JBCDJX010000180.1:0-3613 GCA_038747355.1 Pseudomonadota bacterium
CCGGATTCACGCGCCGCTTGCATGTAGTCACTGGCGACATCGTAAGCCTCGTCCACTCGACCGAGTTCAAGCAGTGATACGACGATGCCGATCTTTGCGGCACGGGTGCCGAGAACATGTCGCCGCACCTCAAACAGATCGATGGCCGCGTGGTATTCGGCGATCGCGGCATTGTGCTCTTCGAGGTTGGCCTCGATGTAGGCGCTCTGCATGTAGCCATCGCTTAACAACACAATATTGTCGGCGGCGCTCGCCTTCTCAATGACGTCTTTCGCGTTGTGTCGTCCTCGGGTCAGGTCGCCGGTTTCCCGATACACGGCTGTCATTCCGGATTGCGCGTGGATAGCGCCACGGGAATCACCGATGCTGTTGTAGATTTCCATCGAGGCTCGATGCTTTTCCAGGGCATTGTCGAAGTCACCGAGGCGCCGGAGTATGTGTGCGAGCCGATTGGTGGTTTGTGCCTCGGAGCGTCGATCACCTTGCGTGCGAAAGCCGGCGATGGCGCGTTCTGACATATCGCGAGCTGCCTCAAGCCGGCCAATTCGGAGCATCAGTCCCGAATAGTTGTTTAACAGGACCGGTGGCGGCGATTCGCCGATCGTCTGATAGATCGACACGGCGTCTTCAAAATGCACGCTCGCCGCCTCCGAATCACCCAGGCGTCTGTCGACGAGTCCCAGGTTGGCGCTAACGGCGGCCTGCCGCACGAGCAGCCCGCGTTCTGCAGCGAGACCGAAGGCTTCCAGCAACAGGGCATCGGCGCTTTCAAGCTCATTACGATCCAGCTTGAGCGTGGCGTACGCGTTTAGCGTGGACACCAGGGCGCGTCCGTCAGCGAGGCCACGCGCTTCTTCCACCAGCTCGCGAAACATGACGTCCGCCTCGTCCAATTCACCGAGTTCACGGGCCGTAATCGCTATCTCGTAACGTGGCCAGAACAGCTCGGGTTCCTGTCTGGCAACCAGCCCGAACATGTCCCTCGCGCCGGCGTAATCCCCTCGCAGCGCCAGGCCGAGCGCGCGGGCGTACATTTCGTTGACGAAAGGGTCGGTTGACAGTGTGTTTGCGCGCTCGTGGCTTGGCTCGCCGCCGGTCTCGATCATGCCGGCCAGCGTGGCAGCCATGTCCATGGCAAGCTCACCGGCCGAATTTCCGACAATGACACGCCGGGCCCGGACGCCGTCGAGGTTGGTTATGACCGAGGTCAGCTCGAGCAAGGCGCCTTGCTCGGACAGCGTGGAGTGGACCACGACGTTCGCATCGAACTGGCGGGTCAGGGTCGACAGCTGCTCCGAATCCGGCGGACGATCGAAACGCGAGTCACCCAACAGATGAATGACCTCCTGCGACGAACTGACCACGATATCCGCGTCCTCGAGGCTTTTTTGCATCAGGCTCATCATCCCGAGCTCGGCCCAGTCGAGTTCCGGATCGTCGGCCGAGTTGTTGACAGGCAGAACGACAACGCGCTCCGCGTCGAACGACTCGCCAACCGTCTGCAGAAAAAAGAACGCGGCGAGGGCGATGGCGACCGCAGCAGCAACGACCAGGGTGCCGAACGTCTTGCTCGATCGAGTGTTTGCAGCAGACAGCGTTAGCGGCGCGACATCCTGTGGACCCTCGATGAGTTCACCCACGAATTGGTAGCCGTGGCCGTGCACGGTGCGGATCAGCGACTGACTGCCGGATTCATCGCCCAGAACGCGGCGCGTCTTCATGATGCAGCGGGTGAGGGCGGTCTCGGTGACGACCTGCGATGGCCAGATCGCGTCGAGCAGCTCGTTCTTGGTGACCGCACGCTCGCGGTTTTCGACCAGGAACAACAGCAGATCGAACGATTTCGGTTCAATGTCGACACGCGATCCGTCCTGTAGTAGCTCACGCGACGATGAAATCAACTCAAAGTTGCTGAATCGATAACTCAATAACGCTCTCCCCACGGGAAAAAGTCCCGTAAGCGCTTGTTTTTATTGATGGTCACTAAATGGTCACGATAGCGTCCCGCCCCGGTCAGGACCGTCATCGAGTCTACGCCCATGCTCCGTCCCAAGCCAGTCAGTCACGCCGTGTGACCGACGCTCACCTTAGGGAGATACCCATGAAACGTCTGACCATTTTTACCTACGGCGTCCTCAGTTACGCTTTTTTCTTTGCCGTTTTCCTCTACGCGATCGGCTTTATCGGCAACCTGTGGGTACCGAAGTCGATCGATTCGGCACCGATCCTGCCGTTGGCGGAATCGCTGGCGATCAACCTTGGCCTGCTGGGCCTGTTTTCCGTGCAGCATAGCGGTATGGCGCGGCCGGCCTTCAAGAAATGGCTGACCCGCTTCATTCCGAAATCCGCCGAGAGAAGCACCTACGTGTTTTTGTCGTCGGTTTGCCTGGCCATACTGATGTGGTTTTGGGCCCCGTTGGGCGGAGTTATCTGGGATTTTAGCCGCGTGCCGGCGGCCTACTGGGCGCTGACGGGTTTTTACTTTGCGAGCTGGGCGTTCCTCTTGTACTCGTCATTCCTGATCGATCACTTCGATCTGTTCGGTCTTCGCCAGGTGTTCTACGCGCTGCGTGACAAGGAAATGCCGGACCTGCCGTTTGTGACGAATTCGCTGTACCGCTTTGTGCGCCACCCGATCTACGTCGGCTGGTTCGGCATCGTCTGGTTTACGCCGACAATGACGGTCACCCACCTGGTGTTTGCGGCCGCGTGCTCGGCCTACATGCTGATCGGCGTCAGGCTGGAGGAGAAAGACCTGTGCGATGCGCATCCCGAGTACGAGGAGTACCAGCGGAAAGTGCCGGCACTGGTTCCCAGTATCACCCGCCGCCTGAAAGGCGATGCGAGTGTGCCGTCCGTGTAAGCGCTAACACTCCCGCCCGGCGCTGTCGTCAGGCGGGAGATTTCCTGTCCACCACGCGAGGTATTTACCATGAAGATCGCAAACTGGGCCGAGAACAGGCCCTGGCTGGGGAGAATGGGCGCAGCAACGTTCCTTTTCTTCCTGGTGAAGGGCCTGCTCTGGCTCGCTGCACCGTTCGTATTTTTGCTGATAACGTGACTTGACAGCCTGCTGCGAGCCGCTAGAATGCACAGCCCTTCGCGGGAATAGCTCAGTTGGTAGAGCGCAACCTTGCCAAGGTTGAGGTCGCCAGTTCGAACCTGGTTTCCCGCTCCAAATGCAAAAAGAGCCGTCCTTTGGGCGGCTTTTTTTTTGCATTTGAGACTGTTCAGGTCAACGCATGGCCTCACGGCTGCTCGATGGCTGTCGGTCACCGACTTACCGGTCGCTTCCTCAGGATTGATGAGCGTCCAAGGCGCTGGGTTGCCTGCATGACTTCGTTGCAGGCTCACACTGCGTTTAAACTAGCCGAATGAAACGAGTTCTGGTTGGTGTCACGGGTGGGTCTGCGTCCGGAAAGACGGAAATCGCGAGGGCGGCGGCGCGAGCGGTTTCGCCGTTGAGTTCGCTGGTGATCTCGGAAGACGATTACTACGGCGATCACGGCGCGCGGCCGGACTTTGATCCGGCGTTGTTTAACTTCGATCACCCGGATAGTCGTGATCACAGCCTCCTGGCCGAACAACTCGCCAGCCTGAAGGCGGGCAAAAA
>JBCDJX010000181.1:0-3571 GCA_038747355.1 Pseudomonadota bacterium
CACGGGCCTGATCGCCATCACGACGCACTACGACCCGGTGACGCTCCGCGTCGAGCCCGGTTCGCCCGTCTTCACCGACCCGAACGCGACGGTGGCGTGGTCCGCGACGCTCGAGCCAAACCTGCACACCGACATGTCGCTGAAGACCTTCTTCGGCCGCGGCAGCGGCGAGTCGTTCCAGATGAAGTTCGAGGGGAGCGGGTTCGTCGTCGTGCAGCCGATGGAAGAGGTCTACCTGCAGCAGGCGGCGACTTGAGGCCGCGGGTCCGCAGCGTCTCTTTTCCAGCCGCTAATCAGCCCCGAAAAAAGATGGCCCAAAACTCAACGAGCGGCGTGCAGCGCACACCGCTCGTTTTATTTTTCGTGGCTCGAAAGGGGCCAGCTTCGCCGCTCGCCGGGTCGGTTGATTGGACTTACGTCGACACTCGCCCGCCGCCGCCTCGGTCTTGGCCGCTGATTGGAGCTGCCTAATTGTCAACGTAACCGCCCGATCGCCAAATCCAAGCAAAACAAATGACCGCGCCGTTTTGGCCGGGTGAGAACTGTTTTTGGCCACCCTTCGGTCGATTGGCGGCGTGCCATCCCCACGTTAGCGTGGGCATGCGGTTGTTCACAAAGCATCGCCACGCGAGCGTGAGCATGGCACCCGGCACAGCGGTGCGCCAGACCGAGGGGAGTTGGGTATACTGCATCGACTCCCGGTAGGGTGCCAAGAATTAGCGATTATCCATACGCTTCTGTGGATCAGCCACCCTTGCCAGCACCTATCAATACTCGCTGCGTCAGATAGCAGGTTAGCCATCAAACCCCAACGCGATGAAAACGCGAATCACACCCCACTTGATTGACCTGACATACGAAGCGGCGCTCCGCTCGTTTTGGCGCAAGAGGGCGTTGTCCGCGTTCTTAGATCGTTCCGCGATTCGCGGCCTTCCGTCATGGCTCCCGGATGAATCGAAACGCGACTATTTGGTCCGCGTGTTCGAGTTGCTACAGGCATCAGACGAAGGAAGAAGCAAGATACTTCAGCTTGCGAAGTACTTGGCTGAACAGGCATCCTTCCCAGACCTTCACGGATGGGAGGAGTCTGAAGAGAAACTCGCAATCGCCGAAGGAGCCGTGCAAGTTCTGCGGAGTTATCTCAACGAACAGGAAGAACAGGTTGCGTCTGAGGACCAACGACAGAAAGCTCGAGAGCGATTTCGTGAAATTCAGGTCCAGACCCGAGCGTCACAGCAAAGCGTACAGTCTTTATCCGATCGCCTCAGTGATTTGTCGGCAGAATTGGGAACTGCGGCCGCGGGAAAAAGCTTTGAAGCTTGGTTCTACGACTTAATGGACTTCAGCGAGATTGTCTCACGACGACCGTTCAAGACCGACGGCCGTGAGATTGACGGGTCCATTACGATCGGTGATACAACTTACTTAGTCGAATGCAAATTCACGTCTGAGCAGTCCTGCGCTCCTGACATCGACGTCTTTCGCTCAAAGGTCGACAGCAAAGCTGATAACACTATGGGCGTATTTGTGTCAATCTCGGGATATTCGTCTGTAGCGATAAGAGGCGCGTCAGGTCGTAAGACACCGCTATTGCTGCTGGATCACAGCCACCTCTATCGCGTGCTTGGTGGCATGACGAATTTCAAGGATGTCATTGAGCGCGTTCGGCGTCACGCATCGCAAACTGGGGAGGCATACTTGCCTGCTGGTCAATTCTGATGGCTAACGATCACATGCACGGAACCGCCGTCGGGTGCTTCGTCTGAATGCCACATCACTGGCAACCGTCCGGTAATTTAGGTCGTTAGTGGGGAACACAAGGTGCGTTGATGTCTCTCGATGAAACCTTATTTATCGGCACGCCGACACCGGCGATTCCCCTGCCGCTGGATGAAATACTCGATCACTACGCCGTAATTCGCGACGCGCTAGCGAATACACCACACATTGAATCGCATGACTTACCAACATTAGTGGCGAACATGTCCTTCGTCTACGGATTCAATGCCTACAAGGCGATCAGCCTTCTGCTGCCGGAGTTGTATCACGAATCCGGTGCTGTCGTGCTACGTCAACTGTGGGAGGTGTCACTGAATCTCCATTGGGTTGGTATCGATCCCGAACCTCGTGCGCAAGATTTCTGTAATTTCACGGTGATGGAATATCGAAAGTTGCTTCAGAAGTCTGGAGACGTAACAACAATGCAGTTTTTCGATGACGCCTCGGAACGTTTTCAGGCCAACTTTCGGTATCAAGACGGACGCGGTCGCAATCGCACGCATAGCAATTTCGCGACTAGCAACATTCATGATCGCGCCGTCGAAATTGGTGATCCATGGAAACGCGAATACGCACTTGTTTATCACTTGACGTCGATGCATTCACACGGCGCTCCGGGAGCTGTAGTGCATGGCATGTTTCAGGCACGATATCCCAATCCGGAAGTACGAGAACGCAATTCTGCAGCCCTGATTGCCATGATGGCCATCAAAATAATAGTTCGCAATGTAGAGCTGCTTGTTCGCCTTAACATCGTTCCCGACGCAACGAACGTTATGAAGGCATTCCAAGCCTACCGGGCAACCATTGCCCCAAAGGATGACACTAAAACTGACGCAGAAAAACCTCTATAAACCTGCCCCAGTTACGCTAAGCGTTATGTGCAGCGGTGGCCCAGACCGCTGCGTTTTGCACCTGTCCTATGAACCGGGTGCCCACCGACGAACAAGAGGCTTTCGCTCTGCTCGCTTAAGCAACGTTCGACGGATCGACCAACGCAACGCCGGACTGCTTGAAGTGACGCGTGTTGCGAGTCGCCAGAGTGGCGTGTCGCGCCGCAACGATGCCCGCGATCATCGCGTCGCGGATTTCAACCGGATCGCCGGCTGCACGCAGCGTTGCGGCGATGCGGGCCGACTCGCTTGCTGAAAGCAGGTCGAAACCAAGTACACGGCCCCGCAGGTCGTCCTGCAGCACGTCATCGAACGCCGCTTCGAGAGCCCGTCGCTTCTTGCCCTCGGGCATCGCCGCGAGGCCGTAGCGGACCTCGAAGACGGTCACCGTGGTCGTCCAGATCGACTCGGCGGGCTGCTGGTCGAGCCACGCAACAACCGACTCGTTCGGCGCCGAACGCATCAGCTCCGAAAGCACGTTGGTGTCGAGGATGATCATCCGCCCAAATCAGGCGGTTCGACCTGTTGGCCGCGGAGTTCCTCGATTGGTTGGTCGAGCCCCTCGCGACGGAAGCGATCGGCAATCCGTGAACCAAGCGGCGGCGCCTCCGCCTCGACGCCGAGCACCGCTGCCCGCAGGACTTGGCGGACCGTCTCCTCGAAACTCTGCCCCTGCTGCTTGGCAAGCTCGCGCAGTTTATCTCGCACGTCCTCTTCGAGATTACGGACGGTGAACTGCGTCATAGTCGTTCGCTCCTTCGTCAATGATATCACGATATCACACGTCGGGAAAATCCACCTGCTGCCAATCTGGCAGGGCAGGCTGGCCTGCCGTCGCCCGAGCGTGACTGCGGCGGCGGTGCAAGCTCGTTCTGCGGGGTCCCAACGTGTTGGCACAC
>JBCDJX010000182.1:0-3518 GCA_038747355.1 Pseudomonadota bacterium
GCCACCGATCGTAAACAGGAAGACGAACGCGAGCGAAAACAGCATCGGTGTTTCAAACGTCATCGCGCCCTTCCACATCGTGCCGATCCAGTTGAACACCTTCACACCGGTGGGCACGGCAATCAGCATGGTCGCAAACATAAAGAACAGTTGGCCCGACAGCGGCATGCCGACGGTGAACATGTGGTGCGCCCAGACGATGAACGACAGAAACGCGATCGACGAACCGGCGTACACCATCGAGTCATGACCGAACAGCGGCTTGCGCGAGAAGGTCGGGATGATCTCGGAGATGATGCCGAACGCCGGCAGGATCATGATGTAAACCTCGGGGTGGCCGAAGAACCAGAAGATGTGCTGGAACATGACCGGGTCACCGCCACCGGCGGCGAGGAAGAACGAGGTGCCGAAGAACTGGTCGGTCAGCAGCATCGTCACGGCGCCGGCGAGTACCGGCATCACGGCGATCAGCAGGTAGGCGGTAATCAGCCACATCCAGACGAAGATCGGCATGCGCAGCAGGTCCATACCCGGTGCGCGCATGTTCAGGATGGTCACGATGATGTTGATCGCGCCCATGATCGACGACAGGCCCATCAGGTGGACCGAGAAGATCAGGAACGGGAAGGCGTCACCGGTCTGCAGTACCAGCGGCGGGTACATCGTCCAGCCACCGGCCGGTGCACCGCCCGGCATCAGCAGCGTCGACAGCAATATGCCGAAGGCCACCGGCAGGATCCAGAACGACCAGTTGTTCATGCGCGGCAGCGCCATGTCGGGCGCGCCAACCTGCATCGGGATCATCCAATTGGCGAAGCCGACAAACGCGGGCATAACGGCGCCAAAGACCATGATCAGCGCGTGCATGGTCGTCATCTGGTTAAAGAACTCCGGATGCACGACCTGCAGGCCGGGCTGGAACAGCTCGGAACGGATCACGAGCGCCATCGCGCCGCCGACGAAGAACATGGCGAGGCTGAAAATAAGGTACATCGTGCCGATGTCCTTATGGTTGGTCGTGAACAGCCAGCGTTTCATGCCCTTCGCAGGCCCGTGGTGATCGTCGTGATCTTTGAGTGCGTCAGCAGTGGTGGTTGCCATGGTGTGTCTCCCGATCCTAGTTGGTGCTGGCGAAACGCTGGTCAGCATTCATCTGCGTGTCGAGCCATGCCTGGTATTGCTCAGGCTCGACCACCTCGACAACCACCGGCATGTAGCCGTGGTCCTTTCCACACAGTTCCGTGCACTTGCCGCGGTAGGTGCCGACCTGCTCGGCACGGAACCAGGTTTCATTGATGATGCCCGGGATCGCGTCTTTCTTGATGGCGAAATCCGGCACCCACCATGAATGAATGACGTCATTGGCCGTGATCAGCAGGCGAACCTTCGCGCCGACCGGGACGACCATCGGGTTATCGACATCGAGCAGGTAGTGTTCGACGTCTTCCGGGTTGATACCCGAATTCAGGCGGCGCGCCTTGACGCTGTCTTCTGCCATGTTGGAGTAGAAACCCACTTCCTCATCCTGGTAGCGGTAGTGCCACTTCCACTGGTAGCCGGTGATAACGATCGACAGATCGGGATCGCGGGAATCCTCGAGCTTGATCATCGTCTCGGCGGCGGGGATGGCCATGGCCAGCAGGATGAAGCAGGGAATCGCCGTCCAGATCACTTCGGCTTTCGTGCTGTGCGAGAACTGCTCCGCTTTCACACCGCGCGACTGGCGATGGAAGTACAGCGACCAGAACATGGCACCGAAGACGACGACGCCGATGGCGACGCAGACCCAGAAGATGGTCATGTGCAGGTTGTAAGTTTCGAGGCTGAGCTCTGTGACGCCTTTCGGCATGTTGAGCTCCCAGTCTGCGAATGCAGACGTCGCCCACAGAGATGCGAGCAAACCCGTTAGCGATTTACGAATCATTGTTTTTACCACTCGTCGGCCCCCCACGAAGCCGTGTAAAGAAATCAATTCCCGCGCACACCGATACGACCACGCACCGCAACGGCGGGGCTGGCCTTGACGGGGGGTGCGGGTGACAGATGCGTGATGCGCCAAGCCGGCCCGGGAAGCCTCTCAACGGACCCGGGAACCTGCCTGATTCCATCCCAAAACATTCTGAAACAAGTCTACTGAAAGGCCTTGCGTCAGGCAACGTTGACACAGGTCACGCTGGAGCGAGAACTTCCAATTATTTCAGTCGGTTATCGGCTATATCGACAATCAATCGGAAAAATTAAAATTGCTATGAAATCTGGCCCCTGCGAATCGGGATCGTACCCGCATCAATTCGCACGGCGCCCGGCTTCTGGCCGCTGCCCCAGGCGTGTCCGTAAACCACCTCGAGTTCGACACGGATGGTGCCGTCAACAGACAGATTCTGTTTCGCGGTTTCCAGTTGCCGCCGGGTCATCAGTCCGCGACGACGGCCCGCCAGCGCGTTGCGTGCGCCGCAGGCGGACAGGTCGTCGAAGAGTTTTTCCGCACTGCTGAAGGTGATGGTCAGCCGCTCGACATCGAGGACCGGGTCGCGAAGACCGGCCCGAACGAGGCCGTCGCCAATATCGTGCATATCGGCGAAGGCATTGATTCTTGGTGAATTATCGATCGTCGAGAACGCCTCGCCGAGCGTCTGGAAACTGTCTGGCCCGAGGCTGGAAAAGAGAAACAGGCCGTCTTTGGAAAGGACGCGTGACACCTCCGCAAAGCAGCGATCCGGGTTCGGCAGCCAGGGCAGCAGCAGATTCGAGAACACCAGGTCGACGTGGTGATCGGCGAACGGCAAGGCCTCGGCGTCCGCACGGACGAGGCGCTGTCGGGACAGCCATCCCCGATGCTCATCCGCGGCCCGCAGCATGGCCGGCGAGCGGTCGACGCCAATCAGTCGGGCTTTTCGAAAGCGTTTTTCCAGCGCCCGCAGGGCGGCGCCTGCGGCGCAGCCGAGGTCGACCACCATGCCCGGCGCGATGGTCATCGGGTCGAGACGATCGAACAGGCTGTCGGCCACCTGGCGATGCGCGAAGCCGGCGTCGTCGAAGCTGGCCGCAGCGCGATTGAAGCGCCGATCAACGTCGGTTTTATTCAGTTCGAAGGATGCGTCAGTCATGGTCCGGTGTTCCCGGGCGAACCCTACACAAAACCGCGAAAGCGCGCAGTTTCAAGGCTGGCGACACAGAGGGGACGGCCCTCAAGCTGGGGGTATGCGACGCCTGGGGAGCCTGCTTCTTGATCACCTGTTTCCGCCGCGCTGCGGTTTTTGCGGCACCCCGGGGCCGGTTGTCTGCCCGGGGTGTCTCAGTGACCTCCCGCACAATCGGGTCGCCTGCCCCGGCTGCGCTCGACCGCTGGCCGTTGCCGGTCATTGCGGTGTTTGCCAGTCCAGACCGCCGCCGTTCGCCCGCGTTGTCGCGCCCATGCGGTACGCCTACCCCGTGGACGCCGCGATTCGGGCATTCAAGTTTCGCTATGTGGAGAGCCGGTTGCCGTCGTTGTCTGCGTTGATGTTGCTGGGAATCCC
>JBCDJX010000183.1:0-3460 GCA_038747355.1 Pseudomonadota bacterium
AAGCAGTCAGTGAACACCGGCAACAGTTTTAACCTTGCCGCCGGTGACTACGTGCTCGTCGAGGTCAGCGACAATGGCGAAGGCATTAGCAAAGACGCAATAGCCCGCGTCTTCGAGCCCTTCTACACGACCAAAACCAACGGCGGGGGTAGCGGCCTCGGCCTGTCGATCGTTGACGGATTCGTCAACCAGTCCGGCGGGGTGATCGATATCGCCAGCAAAAAGGGCGAAGGCACCACCGTCACTATGCTGTTTCCGGCCTACCACGGTACTGCCGCGGGCCGAGACGACGTAAACCCCGAAGAGGTGGCGGAGGCCGGACAGGCGCATACGATTCTGGTCGTTGAGGATGAGCCCGAGGTTCGCGAGATGCTCTGCCGACGTCTGGAGAATGAGGGCTACGCCGTTATCGCCGCCGCCGACGGAGAACAAGGCAAGCGTGTTTTCTCCGAGCACGAGGACAGCGTCGACCTGGTGTTGACGGACTACGTGATGCCGGGCGCGATCCAGGGTTCGGATCTGGCCAGATTCGTCAAATCTCGCAACACGCGTCTTCCGGTTGTGCTCCTGTCCGGCTACGTGAGCGCGTCTGATCGCGATGTGACGTCATCTGCCCCGGAGATCGATGCGCGCCTGGACAAGCCTGCCGACACATCGGATCTGCTGTCCACGATGCATCGACTGATCCTCACGTATCAGGGTGTTCAGTCAGCGAATGACGACGAGGTTTCCGGAAAAGCCGTCAGCTGACGGGCGGTACATAGTCAGCGATTCCTGACGGCCGATTTATGAGACCCTAGCGGCCACACCGGGGTTCTCTGCAGGCACACGTATGACCCACCTGACTCCCGTGGGCGTCCGACCGACAGCGCAGGCGAATGACCCTTTCGCAATCACCGCTACGGGTTGCTGATGGGGATATTCAGGCCAGGTACGCGCGTACGCTTCTGGACACCGCGCTACACCAATCGACCCGACATCGGGCCGCCCCTGCCGCTGCGCATCGTGTCCGGTCTGTCGATTCTCTCTGTCGTGGGCACGCTGCTGTATGCCGTTTTTGAGACTCTGTCGACGTTGGAGAGTTGGGGGCTCAGCGCATTTGATGCCCTTTACATCGCCGTCCTGCACTTTCTCCTGCCGTTGGCCGCTGCGTATACGCTGTCCGGCAACTATCCGATCAGTCGCCTTGTCGTTTCGCTGTATTGTCTGACGCTGGCGGGCGCCACCGCGACAGGCCGAGGCATGCTGGGCGCATTGGCGGCGGACTCGACGCTGCTGGCGATCCTCGTTCCGGGGTTGTTAGTCAGCTTCGTTGCCTGGCTGTTCCTTGCGCCCGGACCGCGAGCCTACTACCTGATGGTGGCCGGCAGGGATGTGCCCGAGCCCCTGCGTTCGGCGGCGGCATCGCTAAAGGAAAGCCGCTGGCTCAGTGAGCGAGTGCGGCATGCGCTCGATCGACTGCTGGATTACCTGGAGTTGTTCACGATGATCGGCTTCATCGTTACCGTCATTCTTGTGGTAGCGTTCCTGTAGGTGAGGGCACCGACGATCCGCCGACCGCCCGATGCACCCTGAACTCGGTGATGCTCCATGAAAACCCGTATTCCGCCGCCCGTGATACTGCTGATCTTCGGCGTCGCCATGTGGGGCGTGTCCCGGGATGCCACAATTTACCTGTTCACGCTGCCACAGCCTTTGTTGATATCCGTCCTCGTGGCGACGCTCGGATTCGCAGTGGCGACGGCGGGACTCCGGCAATTCTCGCGTGCGCAGACAACGGTCAATCCGCACAAGGTTGCAGACGCCTCGGCCCTGGTGACTGACGGTATCTATCGCCACACGAGAAACCCGATGTACGTCGGTCTGTTCCTTGTCTTGCTGGCATGGACACTATGGCTGGGCGTCATCGCCAACGTTGTTCTCCTGATGCTCTTCGTTGTCGCGATCAACGAGCTACAGATAAAGCCTGAGGAAACCGCGTTGACGGCTTTGTTTGGCGATGAATATCGCGCGTATTGTTCTCGCGTTCGACGCTGGGTCTGAGCGCTGATGAGCTGGCGTTCCATTCTTCGACGTTCCTCGAGCATCTTTCTTTTCACCGGTGTGCTGTTGTTGCTGATGATGATCTGGGTGGAGCGTGAGCCCGGGGGAATTTCCTTGGTACTCATTGCCCTGGGGTCTGTTGGACTCGTCCTGTCAAAACCGCCGTCCGGCTCGGCATAAACGACGGCCCGGTTGTCGCGAGATGCGCAACCGGCTTATCGCTCGGGTTTCTCCACACCGAGTCTGGCAGTGAATTCGTCGAGCCGAACCTGCGTGGCCGGCGACAGGGCGTCGCGTCGATCGGACGCGGAGCGGCGAAGCCGTTCGTGCAATTCGTGCCTGTCGTCGGCATCCAGCAGTCGTGCCGCGAGATCAAGCACGTCAGAACGGGCCTGACTCGTGAGATTGGCGCCGATTTTTCGAAACACATTCAACGCGTACGGCAGGCAAACGAGCGACTCGAACGCCAGCCAGGCGGCATGACCGGTCGACAGACACAGTCGCCGCCGCTTGATCATGACACCCACCACGAGTGCGACCACCTGCAGGTAAATCAGGGCGATCATCACGAGTGTCGGCAGATCATTGCTTGGCAGGCTGTAGGCAATCGGAACGCCGATGAACAGCTGCGGTACCAGCGCGCGGCAGATCAAACGCTCGAACACGGCCTCTTTTGCCAGGACAGACAGCGCGTCGTCGATAGTCTGTGACGAGTCCGCAGGTTGCGATGGCCACGCAACACGGCATTCGATATTGCCGGCGTCCCATACCCTGGGGAACACCGCATTGCGACGGTTAAAGGGAAACCCGTTGGCGGGCGTCAGTGCTTTCCAGTGACCCTTGACGGTGCCGCTGAACAGGACCTCGTTCGCGAACAGCAGTCGAGCGAGATCCGTCAAGTAAAGCAGCAGAGCCAGGCCGAGCACGAGCAGCTCGGCCGGAATCGGCAGGACGTCAGGCACTCGGTGTGTCTTTGCCCCGGAACAAGCGCTTGATGCGACCCCAGAGGAAGGCGAAGCCGGCGAGAATGGCCAGGCCAATTGCCTTGAGTGTTCCGCTGTTGAGGCCCTTGGTCACGGCAACCGCGGCGCCGCCTGTGACCAGCGCCGCCAGACCGTAGGTCGCGAGCTTGTCGCCGGGTTTGTATTCCGCGTAGGTCTGGCCCGGATTGTAAGCGAAGCCCTCCAGCAGGGTCTCGAACTCGGCAATCGAGGTATCCAGGATGGCCGGTTCGGCAACCAGGACGGCCGATATCACGCCTGTCCTGCCGAGCAACCGGGTGTTGTAATTCACGATCTCCTCGCCCGCGCTCTCGGCGAGAATCGCCCACGACAGTCGATTGGTCTGGTCGCTGTACGCCGGCTTTGACTGCCAGCCAACGATGTTCATCTCGGCCCAGCCGCGTCTGCGGCGTTCT
>JBCDJX010000184.1:0-3451 GCA_038747355.1 Pseudomonadota bacterium
AGCAACAAAGGCCGCAAGAAACACCGCATCCAGACCGCCTTCCTGCATGCGCGGATAGTCCAGCTTGGAGCCGGTTTCATTCGGGTCATGCCGGTCAGCCAGGCTGAAGCCCGGTTCAATCATGCGCAAAGGCGTATCCGCATGAGTATCGAGCGTCAGCACGCGATCATGGATTTCCATGGCGCGCGCGACCAGTTGATCCTCTGCTTCCGCGTCGGCGCCCGCGTTGCTGTCCACCGCGGGTTCAACGGTCTCCGTTTCCGAGGTGCAGGACGCTAACAACAGGATTAGCAAGACAGGTGTGAAAGGTATTCTTAGTGTACGAATCATCTGGATTTCCTACCGTAAGACAGACAGCGGCGAGTTGGTGCGATCAAAGGCGGCCGCCGCCGAAGCAAACCGGCAGGACGTCCGCCATTCGGATTCATGGTCACTCAACGATCTCTGAAATTCAATGAATCACACGACCACGACCGTCGTCCTGATGAATTCCCCGCAGGCGTGTTGGTGCAGGTCGAACGCCCAGGATAGGCCCATCGACACGTGTTTCCGGGCATAATGCCAAGCGTGGTAACGCCGGAGCTGTCATCGTGTCCAGATTTTCGCTCATTGCAGTCACCGTAATTGCCTTTAACTGCGCTGCACCCTCGGTGTTCGCTCAAGACATTGACGGTGTCATTGAACATCCGATGGTCAAACGCTATCCGGAACAAGTCATCGCCTGGCAGCACATCGAAAACTACCAGCCCTACAAAGTGGCTACCGGTCCTGTCACGGGGTATCGAGCCATTGCCGACTGGATAGAGACCGAGGGCCGGGTGACTCGCACGTTTTACAAGCTGGAAGGCGAAGATCGGTCCTATGCGGAGGTTTACAAGAATTACCTGGATGCACTGAACGCAGAAGGTTTCGAGTTTTTGGGCACCGGTTTTTCTGCAGATCGCCGAGGCACAGCCGTTGGTTCTCGACAATGGATGGACGTCACTTTCCAGGCGAATCCAGCGACCAAGCCCGGAGCGGTAGGCACGATGTTCTCCGGCACGTCCTCCTCCGGCGGTGCGGGTGCGATCGTCGCTACCAAACAACGCGCGGCGGGTATCGTCTATGTGGTTATCTACGTCGAACAACATTCGCGAGACTATGTTGGCGCCTTAATTGATATCGTCGAAGTCGAAGCCGCGGAAACAGGGTTGGTGACGGTTAACGCCGAAGCGATTGGCTCTGATATCGATGAGTACGGCCGCGTTGTGCTTAGCGGGATCGTCTTCGAGTTTGATAAGGCCACGCTGAAGTCCGAGTCTGAGGCGGCCCTCGGTGCGATCGCTGACTATCTCGACGCACATCCGGAAAAAAACTTCTACGTCGTCGGACACACCGACTCGACAGGCAGCTTCGCTTACAATCGCAAATTGTCCGCAGATCGAGCGCAATCGGTGACCGAGGCTCTTACCCGTCAGTATGGCGTTGCATCTGGCCGACTGGTGCCGCACGGGATGGGACCACTTGCACCGGTGTTTTCCAATGGCAGTGACGCTGGTCGTGACAAGAACAGGCGTGTTGAGTTAGTCGAACAGTAACGGAGGCCTCCAGAGCGCGGTGCCAGACAAACCACTTTCTTGGTTCAGGTAGCCCCGTAGGCTGTATCAAGTCAGCTCTTACACCCACGCGCCACAACCTGACTCAAGCGACCCCATCCACAACGTTGTGACGACTCTAACGGTCGACAAAAAAGCCACGCTCAAAGCGTCGCCGCCAGTCGACTCCCCTGATCAATTGCCCGTTTCGCATCCAGCTCCGCCGCGACATCCGCTCCGCCGATGACGTGTACCTGAATGCCGGCGGCCAACAGGGGTTCCTCGAGTTCCTTAAGCGGCTCCTGGCCGGTGCAAAGGACGATGTTGTCCACGTCCAGCCACGTCGGGTCTTCGCGCTTGCTGCCGAAGGTAATTAACAGGCCTTCATCGTCGATACGTTCGTAATTCACGTCGCCGAGCATACTCACGCCCTTGGTCTTTAAGGCGGCGCGGTGAATCCATCCGGTCGTTTTTCCCAGCCTCGCGCCGAGCTTGCCTGTTTTTCGCTGCAGAAGGGTAATTTCCCTTGCCGGGGCGGCGGGTTTCGAGCGATCCCGCGCAAGGCCACCTCGAGCGTCTTCCGGGTCCACGACACCCCATTCAGCCAGCCATTCGTCAAGATTCAGCGTCGAAGACTCGCCTTCGTGGTGCGCCAGATACTCGGCAACGTCGAAGCCGATTCCACCGGCACCGATAACGGCGACCCGTTTGCCGACGGGCGCATTGTTGCGCAACACATCCACGTAGCTCAGCACCTTGGCATGGTCCTGTCCCGGTATTCCCGGGTCTCTCGGCGTCACGCCGGTCGCCACAATGACGCTGCTGTAGTTTCCCCGGATGAGATCCGATGCTGCGACCTTGCGACCCAGGTGGAGACGGATGTCGCTTAACTCGATCTGGCGTTCAAAGTACCGGAGCATCTCGTGGAACTCTTCCTTGCCGGGAATGATTTTGGCCATGTTGAGCTGGCCGCCGATGCGGTCCGCCGCATCGTAGAGATCCACCTCGTGTCCTCGCTGGCTGAGTACCAGGGCCGTCGAAATTCCCGCCGGACCGGCACCGATCACGGCGAAACGGGTCGTCGATCGGGCGGGTTCATAGTTAAGTTCCGTCTCATGGCAGGCGCGCGGATTGACGAGACAGCTGCTGGTTTTGTTGGAGAAGGTGTGGTCGAGACAGGCCTGGTTACACGCGATGCACACGTTGATCTCGTCCGCCCGTCCTTCACGCGCTTTCCTGGCGAACTCCGCATCGGCCAGCAACGGGCGTGCGAGCGACACCATGTCGGCGTCACCACTCGCGAGGACCTCCTCGGCGATGTGCGGCAGGTTGATCCGGTTTGACGTCACCAGGGGAACCTGGACTTCCTGTTTCATTTTTTGTGTCACCCAGGTGAACGCCTTGCGCGGTACCGACGTAGCAATCGTGGGTACACGCGCCTCGTGCCAGCCGATACCCGTATTGATAATCGAAACACCTGCCGCTTCAACAGCCTTTGCAAGTTGCACCGTCTCATCCCACGAGCTGCCATCCGGAATCAGGTCGATCATCGAGAGTCGATAGATGATGATGAAGTCGTCACCGACCGCCTCACGAGTTCGCGACACAATCTCCACGGGCAGTCGCATCCGGTTTTCGTAGCTGCCACCCCAGTGGTCCTGTCGCTGGTTGGTGTGCCGCACGAGGAATTCGTTGATGAAGTACCCCTCGGAGCCCATGATTTCGACACCGTCGTAGCCGGCTTCGCGAGCGCGTGCTGCGCAGTTCACAAAGGCCTGGATTTGCTTCTCAACGCCCGCAGTTGATAACTCTCGGGGTGTAAACGGCGTGATCGGTGATCGAATTTTTGACGGTGCAACGGCGAAGGGGTGATAGGC
>JBCDJX010000185.1:0-3213 GCA_038747355.1 Pseudomonadota bacterium
ATTAATTGCCTGCGCCGCTTCGTCCATTTGCTGCTCCGAATCCGCCTCAAGAGTGATCCTTACCTCAGCCGAAGTGATTCTAATGTCGACGAATCAACTGACCCGGCTGCCGATCGCGTTGTCCAACGCGTCGCTTGAGAAGTATCGGCGGGAAGAATCGGTACTTTAGGCGTTCCGTCATCAAGCTCCAGCAACCGCGAGCGCACCCGCAATTGCCAGCAGCGCCCACCCAAAGTGCCGTCCTCGGGTGGCCCATAGATTCCCCAGACTGCCGATGACGTAGACAAACGCCACCGCGTACACCACGAGCATACGATCCGCACCGAAGAATGCTGACGGCGTAAACAGCAGCAGTATGCCCGCGGCAAACCAATAGACGGCGCTGATCAGCATGACCGCCTGCAGCACGCGCTTGCCCCGCTGCGTTGGTGTTTGTGCGGGGCCCACAACTTTTTCCAGCCCAAGATACCCGTGCACGATCGATATGAGGATTCCGAGCGTGCCCGCGCCGTAGAGCAACAGATCGTTCATGACATTCTCTCCAAACACTAGTGTATGGTTATGAAATATTCAGTCGACAAAGTCAAGACACTTGTGTATTGAACACCGATGGCACGGTTAACCGAACAACACTGGCTCGATCATGGGCTCAAGACTCTCGCCAAGTCAGGATACGCGTCGCTGAAGGCTGCCACGATGGCCGAGAGCCTCGGCGTATCCCGCGGCAGTTTTTACTGGCATTTCAAAGATATTAGGGACTTTCAAAGGCGGCTCCTGGAGCACTGGCAGCGTCAGACGACGGACGCCACCATTCAAGACATGGAATCCAACGAACCAGAGGACTCGCGACTGCTGGAGCTGATGACTCGCGCGTACGCCATGAAACCCAACCTCGAAAAGGCAGTTCGCGCATGGGCCGAATACGACAGGCTGGCACACACACAACTCGCAAAGGTCGACGGTATGCGTTTGAACTATATTCGCCGACTGCTGGTGACTGCCGGTCTTGACCAGGACACGGCCGATCATCGCGCTCGTTTTCTTTACGCGGCCAGCCTTGGCGCCAGCGCTATTGCGCCAGCGGTCTCGCCGCCATTTACTCCGGCGAACCTGAAGGACCTGGCCGAAATGCTCACCCATTTACTTTGACATCAAGATACCTTTCGCCGAATGTAGCCCACTGGGTTCAACGTTTGCTGAGAGAACAATTGTTGTGAAAAAGTGGATCAAGCGAATAGCTATCACTTTCATAGGGCTGGTCAGCCTGCTGACTATGATCGGTTTCGGTTTGTGGATGGTCGCCAGGCCTGAGTCGCCAGAGGTGCCACCAATCGGGGAAATCACGTTCGATCTCGATGATGGATCCACGCTGAATGGCGAATTCGCAACGCTTGAAGTTGCTGAGAATCGGAACAGGCCTGACAGTCGTTCAATTTCGATCGCTTATCTGAGGATAAAGGGCGATGTGGACAGCGCCGCCCCACCCATGTTTTTGCTCGCAGGAGGCCCCGGCGGCTCATATATGGAAAACATGAACGGCGGCGGCATCACGGAAGCCATACCTGTGGCTTATATCAACATGATGCGACAGTTTGGCGACGTGATCATCCCGGACCTGCGAGGTGTGCATTACTCGCAGCCGAACTACCTGTGTGACGGCAGTGTCGGTTCATGGCCCGCAGTCCGGTCGGAAGAAGCGCTCAGAAACGTTTTGACGACAAGCGCCCGAGCATGCCGTGAAAAACTGGTAGCTGACGGATTTGACCTCGAAGGCTACACCGTTTTGCAGGCTGCACAGGATATCGTGGATCTTGCAACGCACCTCGGCTATGAAGACTTTCGCGTGATGGGCGGGAGTTTCGGCTCGCACCTGGCCATGACGTTGATGAAGTACCACCCCGACCGGATCGATCGGGCGATTGTCTACGGGGTTGAAGGGTATGACCACACTTACGACAACCCTGCGGCGGTGCGTGAAACCGTGACGAAGATAAGCAAGATGTCGGCCGACGTTTGGAAAGCAGCGGGCCGACAGGGCGATCCCTTGCTGGCCTTAGACACCGAAGTGGCTGCCAGCCTTGAGGGTGACGATAACCCGTCCCAGCTTTTGCCATTCGAACTGGCGTTGTTCGGCATGAACGGCCAAGGATTCAGCCTGTATAAGCGCGCCACCATGACGAGCTGGCCAACCTACGTTGCCAAGTTGATCGATGGGGGGCTGACGGGACAAGCATTCTTCTTCAGGAACGCCGGCGGGTTGTTGCTTGCACCGCGCGGTTGGTCTGGTGCAGCGGTTGGATTATTCGACTGTGCATCAGGATTGTCCAAGGCCCGCCGCGAGACGATGACCCAGGCAAATTCGCCCCTATTCAACCGGATGAGTTTCACCTATTACGATGCGATCTGCGCCGGCTGGAATGTTCCGGAACTGCCAGACAGTTTTCGTGAAGCCTCGCCTGTTATGGTGCCAACACTATTTGTGCAGGGTGACATGGATTTCGCGACGCCTTTTTCCAACGCCACTGAGACCATGATCAATTTTCCTGAAAGTCATTTAGTCGTGGTTGGCAACGGCTCACACTCAGCGTTTTTTGAGGCGCTGACGGAGACCGAAGAAATGCCACGAGTTGTGACAGACTGGCTCAATGGCAAAGCGCCCGCTACTAACCGTATTAATCTACCCGCCGTTGTCTTCGATACAGTTGTGGCAAAGGATTAATCATGTCCACAGCTGACATTGTCACGATCGCCTCGATCGAAGACGCGGCCAAACGTCTAAACGGCTTCGCCGTTAGAACACCCTTGCTGACGAACGAGGCGTTGAATGCACAGACCGGACGACAGGTCTTCCTAAAGCCCGAAACGCTGCAGGTCGCAGGCAGCTTTAAGTTCCGGGGCGCATTCAACCGAATCAGCCAGCTTTCGGCAGACGAGCGCAAGGCTGGCGTGATCGCTTGGTCGTCCGGCAATCACGCCCAGGGCGTTGCCGCCGCGGCCAAGCTTGCGGGCACCCACGCGACCATCGTGATGCCTGAAGACGCGCCCGAAATTAAGGTCTCGAAGACCCGTCAGTATGGCGCCGAAATCGTTTTCTATGATCGCTACAGCGAGAGTCGGGAAGAGATCGCCTACGCACTGGCCGACGAGCGCGGCGGCACGATCGTGCCGTCCTTTGACGATCGGCACATCATTGCCGGACAGGGAACTACCGGG
>JBCDJX010000186.1:0-3173 GCA_038747355.1 Pseudomonadota bacterium
GAAACAGGGAGCCGCGTCGACCGGTCGTTGAACTCAGCGACACGAGACTGGACACGCGTTCGGCATGCTCTATGGCGATTCGCTGTCCGATCATGCCGCCCATCGAAACGCCGACGACGTGCGCCGATTCGATGCCGAGACAGTCCAGCAGTCCGACCGCATCGTCGGCCATGTCCGACAGTGTGTAAGGCGGATCGGCGGGAACACCCAGGATGCGACGCAGCACCGGCCGCACCGCGCCAGGTGAGCCAAGGTGATCAAGCTTGGTGGATTGTCCGGCATCGCGATTGTCGAACACGACGACGTGGTAACCGCGATCAGCCAGCGCCGTCAACATCGATTCAGGCCAGGCGACCGACGACATGCTCAGGCCCTGAACCATCAACAGCGCCGGTGCTCCCCGGCTGCCAATACAGCGGAAGGCCAGTTCGACATCGTTGACGGTCACGCGCTGCATCAGTGTTTGCCGCGCAATGCCACATGCCTGAATTCGCGAAGGTCCGGCTCTTTCAACTGGCGGCGAAAGCGTCGCGCGCTGCCTGGGTAGAGCGTGGTGATCCGGTCGCTGTCGGTGAGGTACCAGGAGTCACATCCGCTTGCCCATACCGTGCCCTCCAGCTCCTTCTGAAGCCTCTGGTTGTAGGCATCCTGTACCGTCTGCCGAACCTCGAGAAGCTCACCGGGACCCGCGGAGGCAATCAGCTTGGCAACATAGGCTGTGATTTGTTCGAGCATGAAGATGACGGAAGTCGTTCCCACACCGGTGTTGGGCCCTGACATCATCCAGTAGTTGGGCATACCGGCGACGCAGCAGCCGTTATAGCCCACTTCACCGTCCGCCCACAGATCGGCGAGTCGCACGCCGTCGATGCCTAGCACGTCGATCGAGGCAAAGTGTCCGGAGATATCAAAGCCGGTTGCAAACACGAGTGCATCGCAATCGTGCAGCGTTGCGTTTCCGGTTTTCACACCCTGCGGCTCGATAGCGGTAATCGGGTCGGTCACCAGGGTGACGTGATCGCGGTTGATTGCCGCGTAGAGATCGTCGGAAATCAGGATACGTTTACACCCGAGCTCGTAGTCCGGGGTCAACGCTTTGTGATGGTCTTGCTGGTCGACCGAACGCCGCATGTTCCAGTTGACCCGCATGGCGAGGAAGCGCCGCAACCAGCGTTGTTTGACCAGCGGATAGATGAAGGTATCGAGCCGGGTGAATAACCACCAACGGTACAACCTCGCGAGCCAGGGCAGACGACGGAAGAGCTGACGCGTCAATGCCGAATAGTCGCCGTCGTGCCGGGGCGCGATGTAGTTCGGTGTGCGCTGGAACACGGTCAAGGTCTCGACCTGATCGACAATGGCCGGAATTACCTGGATCGCGCTCGCGGCGCTGCCGACGATAGCGACGCGACGATCGCGCAGAGAAACCGACCTATCCCACAGCGCGGTATGGAGCTGATTACCGGCGAACGTGTCCCTGCCGGGAATATCCGGCCAGCGCGGCTTGTGCAGACCGCCGCCGGCGTTGACGACGTGCCGCGCCGTGACCGGCTCGTGGTCTCGGAAGTGCACAGTCCAGACCGCCTGTGCCTCATCCAGCTCGAGCTTGATCACTTCACGGCCGTGAGCGACGCTGGAGCGAACCTCGTATTCGTCAAAGCAGTGCTCGATGTAGCGAAGAATTTCCGGCTGCGGCGAATACACGCGCGTCCAGTCGGGATTCGGTTCGAACGAGAAGCAGTAGAAATGCGACGGGACATCACAGGCAGCTCCAGGATAGGTGTTCTCATACCAGGTGCCGCCAACGCCGCCTGACTTTTCGAAAATGCGGACATTCGTGATGCCGGCGTCCCGCAGGCGAATGGCCATGCACAAGCCGCCGAGACCGGCTCCGATAATGGCGACGTCGAGAACGTCGCTGTCGCTGGCGTTAATGCGCATGTCGATGTCCCACCCCACTATGGTAGGTGTCGATGCTGCAAGCCACAGTCACCGAGCCGACAAGAAAAAAAACGGCACGCCCTAGGGCGTGCCGTTCAGGTGTTGCTGCTGGCGCTTTGAACTTAGTCGAAGTTCTTGCGCAGCGTGATACCCCAGGTGCGTGGCTCCCACGGGTATGCATTCAGCTTGCCGTCCTGAATGGGCACATCAAAGACGGTTTCGTAAAAACGCTCGTCCGTTGCGTTCCGCACCCAGACAGCGACCTGCGAATTCCAGGCATCGAAGTCCATGCCGGCACGCAGATTAACGAAAGTGAATGCTTCACGCAGTTTCAACGGTTCGTTGTTGCCGTCGGTCATCGTCTCGCCGATGTACTGCAGTTCGCCGCGTACGAACAGGTTCGTGTCGTTGGTCAGCTGCATGTCCTTCTCGACACCCAGGAAGCCCGAGTGTTCCGGATTTGACGGCACACGGTCACCGCTGCGATCACACACCGGGACATTCGGATCGGTCTGACCAGGATCCGGAATACCGAACAGGATCGGCGTTGCTACCCAGCAGGTTCCGTTGGCGAAATCCTCGAAGTCGGCGATGTTCCAGGCGTACGAGAACTGAACTTCCAAGCTATCGCTCGGCAGCCAGAAAGCTTCGACTTCAACACCGTAGGTGTCCGCGTTACCGGCATTCTGCAGGTTAAAACCGGTACCGGAGAACGCGTTCGTCTGCAGGTCTTCAACCTGCGTGTTGTGGTACGCCGCGTTCACGCGGAAATTCTGCTCGGGGAAGTCCGCCTTGACGCCAATCTCGAAGGACTCGGTCAGTTCAGCCTGGAAGATCTGCGAGAAAAACGGATCAATACGGTCGGTGTTGGTGCCCCCGGACTTGAAGCCGGTGCCGAATGACAGGTAGTACAGGACGTCGTCGTTCGGCGTGTAGGACAGTTTGACCGTACCGGTTACCTGATCGTCTTCAAGACGATCAAAGCGATTCGGTTGCGGAGCCAGCGGCGCCAGGGTGTAGAAGCCCCAGCCCGGCTGATACAGCGGGCCGAACGTACCGAGAATGCCCGGCAGGTTGGCAGGGTTGGTCGGATCGATGGCGCCCGGAAGATTCGGGTCAACCTGCCAGATACCGATACCGGTCAGCGTACCAACGACAGCGCCCAGATCCGGCGGCGGACCGAGCGGGCTGTTGTTGAAGGTTGCGAACAGGTCCTTGGTTTCGTCCGTGTA
>JBCDJX010000187.1:0-3042 GCA_038747355.1 Pseudomonadota bacterium
CATTTTGTCGGCCTTCATCGAGCCGTCTTTAGTGTCCGGGAGATTCGCGGCACATGCATGTGAGTATTGTAGGCGCCGGCGTCATCGGCGTTAGCACAGCGTACTACCTGTCGCAGCGCGGCGTCCGTTGCACGGTGTTTGATCGCCATGCGTCCGCCGGTGCGGGCACGAGTTTCGCCAACGGGGGCCAACTCTCGTACACCTTCTCGGACGCCCTGGCCAGCCCCGGCTTTTTAAAACGAATACCCGCCCTGCTGGCGCACCGGGATATCGGCACCCGCATTCGCCTGAGTCCCTCCTTCTTGCGTTGGGGCCTGGGATTCTTGGCGCAGTGCACGAGAGCGCGCAACGATGCCAACACACTGGCGACGTTTCGCGACGCGTTGCGCTCGGCCGAACTGATGACCGGCCTCCGCGAAAACACGGGCATCCAGTTTGAGCACAAACGTGCCGGCAAGATGATCCTGCTGTTCGACCAACAGCAGATTCACGATGCAAAGCGCGGTATCGCGCTCAAGTCGGGACTCGGCTGCGACAACACGCTGCTCAGTTACGAGCAAACGGTCGACGTCGAACCGGCGATTGGGGAGTTTGTTCACAGGCCGCTGGCGTCCGTATTCTCACTGGGCGATGAGGTCGGTGACGCGCACCACTTCTGTGAGGCGATGCGAGCCTGGCTCGAAGCGCAGACGGACACCCGGTTCCGCCTGGCGACGTCGGTCGATGAATTGCTGATCGACGGTTCGCGGGTTCGCGGGCTCTCGGTCAACGGCGACACTGTCGAGTCAGACGCCGTGGTTGTCTGCGCCGGTGTCCACAGCCGTGCGCTGGCACCGCAGCTGCGCCTGCCGATCGAGCCCATGCGCGGCTATAGCCTGACGCTGCCGCCGGGCGCAGCGGCACCGTCGGTGAGTCTCACCGTGCTCGATCGCCACTTTGTATTCAGCCGGCTTGGCGATCGAATTCGTATCGCCGGCTTCGCCGACTTTCGCGGTTTCAGCGAGGGTGACGTCGCCGGGCGCGTCGCCGACCTGCGCGCAACGGCACAGCAGGTCGGTCCGTTGGCCGCCGACTTCTCGGCCGACTCGCAGTGCGACTGGAGCGATATGCGGCCGATGACACCGGACAGTCGGCCGAGGATCGGACGAACGGCTATTGGTGGCCTGTACACCAACACGGGTCATGGCATGTTGGGATGGACGCTCGCCTGTGCATCCGGTGATGCGCTGGCGGAAACGGTGGCTCACGACCTTTGATATGCTGTGACGATGCTTCGAGTCGTCGTCCTGGCAGTGCTCCTGACCGGCTGCGCCACCGCACCGTCGCCGCAGTCGTGCACGACACCGGCATTTGTCGTCGAAGACAGCTTCACCGGCGCGCGACGAGGCGACTGCGTACGGCGCGGTCCTCGCGTCGTTCGGCTACTGATCAACCCTGAAGACAACAAGGTCACCAACCCCAGCCCCTGGTACGCGTTTCGCGTTGTACCCACAAAGCCGGGGCCGGCCCGCATTATTCTCGACTACGGCACTTGGAAGCACCGGTATGCGCCGAAGCGCAGCCTCGACGGTGAGACATTCAGGCCGTTACCGTGGAGCGCGTGGCGGACAGCGAAAAACCGATCGCGGCTGGTTCTCGATCTTGAGCTGGGCGATGACGCCGTGTGGATTGCCGCGCACGAGCTGCTGATGCCGGAACGCTATGAAGTCTGGTCGCGACGCATCGCCGCGAGCTCACCGGCCGAACTGCAGATCCTGGGCCGCTCGAATCGCGACCTGCCGCTGTATGCCCTGGACACGGGTGGTACTAGCCGGCAGACCATTCTGTTGACCGGTCGACAGCACCCGCCCGAGGTCAGCGGCGCCGTTGCGATGTTTACCTTCGCCGAAGTCCTGTTTGCCGACTCCACGCTCGCCAGCGCCTTCCGGGAGCGGTTTCGCGTGATTGCCGTTCCGTTAATGAATCCGGACGGGGTCATCGATGGCCATTGGCGCCACAACACCGGCGATACGGACCTGAACCGAGACTGGGGACCCTTTACGCAACCCGAGACGCAGGCCATTGAAGCCCTGCTGGATACGCTCGACGCCGAAGGCAGCCCGGTTGTTGGCTTCCTCGACTTCCATTCAACGCGAGAAAACAAGTTTTTCACCCAGGCAGCGGCCACGCGTCCGGCCGGTTTTACGGCCACCTGGCTGCAACGCGCCGCCACTCGAATTGATGACTACCCGTTTGAGAACGATCCCCGACCTGTATCGGCGACCGCGAACGGCAAGAACTACATGTTCAAGCGCTACGGCATTCCTTCTGTGACTTACGAAGTCGGCGATGAGACGGATCGCGATGCGGTGCGCGCGGCCGCCACGGTTTTTGCAGAAGAATTCATGAGGTTGTGGCTGGAGCAGTAAGGTTGCAGCCGGCCTCGCCGATAGATACCCGCTCGCGCCGCGGATATAATGCGCGGCATCCAACACACCGTGACACCCCAGTTTTTGGAGCAGGAACTTGGCCTCGGACCAGAAGTTTTTTGATATTTACTCACTCGTCGTCGGCGCACTCGCTGTGTTCGCCGTGTTCATCCTGATCCTCGCGATGTGGATGGGAGATGCGACGCAGGGCCAGTTTGTGAAGCAGTCGCCGGAATACCGACAGGCGATCGAGGACCGTATCCAGCCGGTCGGCAAGGCATTTCTCCCGGGCGAGGAGCGGGTCGTTGCCGCGGCGGTTGTCGAAACCGTGGACGAGCCGGAGCCTGTCGTCGCCGCCCTGTCCGGACCGCAGGTCTACAACCAGGCGTGCCTCGCGTGTCACGGCGCTGGCATTGGCGGTGCGCCCATCCCGGGCGATGCCGACGTTTGGGCCGCGCGTATTGCACAGGGCGCGGACGTGCTCTACGACCACGCGATCAACGGCTACCAGGGCGAAGTCGGTTACATGCCGGCGAAGGGCGGTCGCGTCGACCTGTCCGACGAGGAAGTCATCGCCGCCGTTGACTACATGGTCGACGAATCGTCATAGCGCGTTTCGCGCAGCCTCCCGATA
>JBCDJX010000188.1:0-3008 GCA_038747355.1 Pseudomonadota bacterium
CAACTACTTTGGTGGTGACATCACCGTGCCCTTCGGCGGTTTTAAACAAAGCGGAAACGGACGTGACAAGTCCATGCACGCCTTCGATGACTACACGGAGCTGAAGACCACCTGGATCGAATTTGAGCCGTTATGACGGACGACGACAAACTCGGCATGCACGCCAATATTTCGCGCCGTGATTTTCTGGGCGGTGCGAGCGTCGCGGTGGGCTCCACGCTGTTACCGGACACCGCGGCGTACGCAGACGTCGGCATGCAGGACCTCGCGGGTTATTACCCGCCGGCGAAGACCGGCATGCGCGGCTCGCACGCCGGTTCCTACGAGGTTGCCCACGGCCTGCGGGACGGCAAGCGCTGGGACGCGGAGACGATCGACGAGCACTACGATCTCGTCGTTGTGGGTGCCGGCATCAGCGGGCTGGCGGCCGCGTTCCTGTATCAACAGCAAACCGGCGGCCGGGTTCTTGTTGTCGATAACCACGACGACTTCGGCGGCCACGCCAAGCGCAACGAGTTCCAGCTCGACGGTGAACTGAAGATCGGCTACGGCGGCACCATGCTGATGGAATCGCCGAGCAGCTATCCCACGGTTGCCAAAAACCTGCTTCGAGACATTGATATCGACATCAAACGTTTCGACACGGCGTTCCATCACGGTCTTTACTCGTCGCTCGGCATGGGCGAGGTGATGTTCTTCGACGCGGAGACCTTCGGGCGCGACCATGTCGAGGCGGGCGACTTGTCTGACCCCGAGGTGGCGGCACGCTTGCCGTTGCCGGAACCGGCGAAAGCCGATATCCAGCGGCTTTTCGCGAACGAGCAACACTACCTCGGCGAGATGCCGCGCGAAGACATGATTGCGTATCTCGAATCGGTGTCCTACCGCGACTACCTGGAAGACAAGGCGGGCATGCACCCACAGGTCATCAAGGCGGTGCACGCTATCTGTCGTGGCGTTTGGGCGGTGGATATTGATGCGTTTCCGGCGCTTGAGGCGTGGAGTAATGAATACCCGGGCTACGGCGATCTGGACCTCAAGCTCTACAACTACGCCGACTACAGTTACGAACCGTCCATCCATCATTTCCCGGACGGTAACGCATCAATCGCGAGAATGCTGGTCAGAAAGCTGGTACCCGGCAGCGCACCGGGCGCAAGCATGGACGACATTGTCACCGCACGTTTCGATTACTCGACACTGGACCGGCCCGGCAACGCAACGCGGATTCGGCTCAACAGCACTGTAACCCGGCTTCGTCACCAGGACGATGATCTCGATGCGGACGTGGATGTCACGGTTGTGCGCGACGGCAAGGCAAGCACGCTAACGGCCGGCAAAGTCGTCGTCGCGGGTTATAACGCGATGGTGCCCTATCTGTGCCCGGAGATGCCGGCGGAACAGCGCGCGGCGCTGGGTACTGCGCTGCGAGCGCCGCTGGTGTATACCAACGTGCTGCTGACCAACTGGCGCGGGTTTCGCGACAAGGGCATACGACGTGCCAACTGCCCGGGAAGCTTCTTTCATACCGTCATGCTGGATTTTCCGGTCAGTCTCGGCGACTACCCGTTTGGCCAGTCGCCGGACGAGCCGATGGTGTTGCACATGAATCATGTCCCGGTGGTGCCTGGTAAGCCGTCGCGCGTGCAGTTCGCCGAAGGACGACGGTCGCTGTATTCGAAACCGTTCGAGGTGTTCGAACGGCACGTACGCGATCAGCTGGCGCGCATGCTTGATGGTACGGACTTCGATGTAAAGAGGGATATCGCGGGTATTACCGTGAATCGCTGGCCGCACGGCTACGCGTACGGCTATGACCCGGCGACCGATCGCATCGCCTTCGAGCCGTCTCGCTGGCCGGAGTCGAGCAAACCCTGGCTCACAGCACGTCAGCGCTTTGGCAACATCAGCCTGGCATCGAGTGACTCGGCGTCGAACGCGATGAGTGAGGCGGCCATTGTCGAGGCGCAACGCGCCATCGATGATCTCGGCAACTAGAGCGAGTCTTTCAGCTTGTAGTACATCATGCCCAGCGCAATCATCTGGTTGCCAAACCAGGTGCTGCCGGGTATGCGAATGTGGCTGACGTTTGCAAACAGGTCGTAGCGTTCCAGCGTACCGCCGATGGCGTCTGCCATGATCTCGCCCATCGTATGCGTTGCGCAGACACCGTGGCCTGAGTAACCCTGGCTGTAAAAAACGTTGTTGGCGACCCTACCGACCGTCGGTACGCGATTGGGCACAATGCCGATTTTGCCGCCCCACTGGAAGTCGATCCGGACGTCCTTAAGCTGCGGGTAGATCTTCAGCATGCGCGGCCGGATGTAGGCGATGATGTCTCTAGGGTCGCGGCCCGAGTAGTTGCAGGCACCGCCGTACAGCAGGCGCTTGTCGGCCGACAAGCGGTAATAGTCCACGACCTCGTTCAGGTCGCAGACGGCGACATCATCCTGATTGATCGACGCTGCCAGTTCATCGCCCAGCGGCTCGGTGCCGATAATGTAGGAGCCGGCGGGAAAAACGAGGCCCGACAGCTTGTTCTGTTCGAGCTGGCTGTACGCATTACCGGCGATCAACACCGCATCGGCTTCGACCGAACCGTTTGCGGTGTTCACCGTGGCCTTGTTGCCGTGTGTGATGCCGGTCACCGGTGACTGTTCGAAAAACCTCGCGCCGAGGCCGGCGGCGGCTTTTGCTTCACCAATGCACAGATTCAGAGGGTGGATGTGACCGTCGAAGTAGTTCACGAAGGCGCCGTGGAAGGCGTCCGTACCGAGCTTGCCGGCGGTTTCATCGCGGTCCCATTTTTCGAAGCGGTGTTCGAAGCCGGCATCCTCCAGTTCCTGGTAGGCCTCCTCGATGTACTCAAGGTGCTTCGGCTTCACGGCTACTTCGGCATAACCGTCCTTGAGGTCACAGCGGATGTCGTACTTCGCCACCCGTTCACGAATGATTTCGTTGCCCCGCCAGCGGATGGCCCAGAGGGCCTCGGCAGCGGTATCACCGTA
>JBCDJX010000189.1:0-2997 GCA_038747355.1 Pseudomonadota bacterium
CTACCTGCGCCTGCTGTACGCGCGTGCCGGCATCCCGAAATGCCCGGACCACGACGTCACGCTGGAAGCACAGACGGTCAGCCAGATGGTGGACCAGGTGCTGGCGCTGCCGGAAGGCTCGAAGCTGATGCTGCTCGCACCGGTAGTTGACAATCGCAAGGGTGAACACCTGGCGCTGATGCAGGACCTGATGGCGCAGGGCTTCATCCGGGCGCGCATCAACGGCGAGGTCTACGAGCTGGACCAGCCACCGAAGCTCGACCTGCGCAAGAAACACACGATCGAGGCCATCGTCGACCGCTTCAAGGTCAAAGAAGACATGAAGCAGCGACTTGCCGAGAGCTTTGAGACGGCCCTGAGACTGGCCGACGGCGTCGCAAAGATCGCCTGGATCGACAGCGACGACGCGGAGATCATTTTCTCCGATCGCTTTGCCTGCAATATCTGTGGCTACGCGCTGACCGAGCTGGAACCTCGCCTGTTCTCGTTCAACAACCCGAACGGCGCCTGCCCGACCTGCGACGGCCTGGGGGTCAAGCAGTTCTTCGACCCGGAGCGCGTGGTGGTCAATCCGTCGTTATCGCTCGCCGGCGGCGCGATCCGCGGCTGGGATCGAAAGACGACCTACTACTACCAGATGATCAAGAGTCTGGCCGATCACTATGATTTCGACATCGAGACGCCGTTTAACGAGCTCTCTGAGAAGCTGCAAAACGTCGTGCTGCACGGCAGCGGCACCGAAAAGATCGACTTTTTCTACGCCAACACGCGCGGCATGCAGGTCAAGAAAAAACACCGCTTCGAGGGTGTCCTGCCAAACCTCGATCGCCGCTACCGCGAAACCGAATCCGGCGCCGTGCGCGAGGAACTGGCGAAGTTCCTGAATACGCAACCCTGCCCGGACTGCGGCGGCACCCGGCTGAATCGTGCGGCTCGTCACGTGTTCGTCGACGGCCGTTCACTGCCGGAAATCTCTGCAATGTCGGTCGGCGACGCGAAACAGTTCTTCGAAACGCTCTCGCTGGACGGTTGGCGCGGCACCATCGCCGACAAGATCGTCAAGGAAATCAACGAACGGCTCGGCTTCCTGTCAGATGTTGGTCTCGACTACCTGTCTCTGAGCCGCAGCGCCGACACGCTGTCGGGGGGTGAAGCGCAACGCATTCGGCTCGCCAGCCAGATCGGTTCCGGGCTGGTGGGTGTCATGTACATCCTTGACGAACCCTCGATCGGCCTGCACCAGCGTGATAACCAGCGCCTGTTGTCGACGCTGATTCACCTGCGCGACCTCGGCAACACCGTCATCGTCGTCGAGCACGACGAAGATGCGATCATGGCGGCCGACCACGTTGTCGACATCGGCCCCGGCGCCGGTGTGCACGGCGGTCGCATCGTTGCAGCGGGTACACCGCAGGAGATCAAGGACAATGAGCGCTCACTGACCGGCCAGTACCTGTCCGGCAAACGTCGCATCGAGGTGCCTGAGTCTCGCGCGAAGCCGAACAAGAAGCGCCAGCTGACGATTCGTGGCGCGAAAGGCAACAACCTGAAGAATGTAAACGTCGACATTCCGGTCGGCCTGATGACCTGCGTGACCGGCGTCTCCGGTTCCGGCAAGTCGACGTTGATCAACGACACGCTGTACAAATCCGTGGCCAACGAGCTCAATCGCGCGACCCACAGTGCCGCGGCACACAAGTCGATCGGCGGCCTCGACAATTTCGACCGCGTGATCGACATCAGCCAGAGCCCCATCGGACGCACCCCGCGATCCAACCCGGCAACCTACAGCGGCCTTTTTACACCGATCCGCGAACTGTTCGCCGGCACCCAGGAAGCCCGCTCGCGCGGCTACATGCCGGGTCGTTTCAGCTTCAACGTCAAGGGCGGTCGCTGCGAAGCCTGCCAGGGCGACGGCGTGATCAAGGTGGAGATGCACTTCCTGCCGGACGTGTACGTGCCTTGCGATGTCTGCAAAGGCCAGCGTTACAACCGCGAGACGCTGGAGATCCGCTATAAGGGCAAGACCATTCACGAAGTGCTGGAGATGACCGTCGAGGATGCCCTCGACTTTTTCCAGAACGTCCCGGTGGTCGCCAAGAAACTGCAGACGCTGATGGATGTCGGACTTTCCTACATCCGACTCGGCCAGAACGCGACCACGCTGTCAGGCGGCGAGGCCCAGCGTGTCAAGCTGGCGCGTGAGCTGTCCAAGCGCGACACCGGCAGCACGCTGTACATCCTCGACGAACCAACCACCGGCCTGCACTTCCACGACATCGAAATGTTGCTGCGCGTCCTGCATCGCCTGCGCGATCACGGCAACACCGTGCTCGTGATCGAGCACAACCTCGATGTGATCAAGACAGCGGACTGGATC
This sequence comes from Pseudomonadota bacterium, assembly GCA_038747355.1. GTDB lineage: Bacteria > Pseudomonadota > Gammaproteobacteria > Steroidobacterales > Woeseiaceae > UBA1847. Next base: position 2,381 of record JBCDJX010000189.1, read on the forward strand.
ATCGACCTCGGCCCCGAGGGCGGCGACGGCGGCGGCGAAATTATCGCGGCCGGCACACCGGAAGATGTCGCGGCGACGCAGGGCTCGTTCACGGGTGAGTTTCTGAAGCCGCTGTTGTCGGCGACGTCGGAGCGGAAAAGCGCGTAAGCGAATGGCGCTGTAATGCGCGGCGGCGAACGTTCCGGCGCAGGCGTTGTAGCCTGTCGCCTTTCGCGGCCGTAGGCGGCGGCTTTCGGCCAGGAGCGGACACCAGAATTTCTCAAAAATCAGAGAAACAACCTGGGCCATTAAGGCCAGCCATCTGAAGGCAGTTCGCGCCTGAACACGCCACTCCCTTGCATTGAAATCGTCTCCCGCCATTCCTTGTCGAGATTGGCTTGTCTTTGTCGCTTTCGAATGCCGAACCCGCGAGAGCGAAACCAGTAGCCCCATCTCAGATCGTCGGTCATGGGTCGCTCCCAGACATCGAATTAGCCGCACCCGTTCCCGGGCGTCGGGACGAACGGGCAACAAATCCGGGCATCTCTCAGAGCCACGTGTCCGTAAACGACATCCCGGATATAAACGCGGCGAAGGCAGCGTAGGACAGTGTGAACAGGGCGAGAAAACCTGCCGCC
>JBCDJX010000190.1:0-2944 GCA_038747355.1 Pseudomonadota bacterium
CGAAAGGCAGCCGAGCAGTTCCTGATGGCACTGCGCGTCGGCTGTGCGTTCCTGCTGCTGGCCTTTCTCCTGCTTGGCTAGATTTGCTTTCGTTTGCTCCGATAAACGCCTGCCTGCTTCGGAGGCTGTCTGTTGGCGTCGTGGCCGCTCGGCCCGTGTTCTGGCTCACTAATTGCCATGCTGACTAGCGGCGAAACCGCCTGGCCTCTCGCAATTCTCCTCTGACTCCACACGGGTGCCCGTCTGCGGGTCGCACTTTCCCGGCAGTTTGCACAAAGACGACGGTCACCCCGGGGAATGCCGGCGAGGTCGCCGAAGCCGACCAGCCAAAGTCACAAATAGTTACTTATGTTCAACGGCATCGATGCTAGCGTCAGGACGGTTGCCGTCGGCGACAACCGGATGCAAGGCCGGTCCGGTTTACAAAACACCAAACCTCAATCCTCGGGGGGATTCATGCGAACAACACAGTTAACCGCGGTAGTGGCGGCGGCGTGTCTTGTGACGTCACTGCAGGTGTCGGCGCAGAGCACGATATCAGCCGACAGCAAAACCAAAAAAATCAGTTCGTTAATGGCAACGATGGTCGACTCTGGCGCGTCCGCTCGAAGCGCGGCATCCGCGAGCGGTTTGTCAGCACCGGACATGCCCGTCACAAGCGACGGAATGATCGTCATTGACGCGATCGCTGCTCACGATGCCAACGAGCTGCTTGCCGACCTCGAGGCAATGGGCATGCAGGGCGCCACCGCCTTCGGCCGTGTGGTCTCCGGTTTTTTCCCGATCGACCGTATCGCCGAACTGGAAACGATGACAAGCCTTAACTCGGCCCAGGTCTCTCTTGCAGCGTCCAGCCGTGGCATCGTCACCAGCCAGGGCGACCGGGCTCAAGGTTCCGACCGTGCCCGACGCGAAGAAGGCGTTCGCGGTCGTGGTGTTACCGTGGGAGTCTTGTCGAATTCCTACGACTGCCTCGGCGGAGCCGCTAGCGATATCGCGTCGCGTGATCTTCCGAAAGAGCGCCGCATCAACATCGTCGAAGAGGACCCGATGTGCCCCACGGTCCCGGGACCGGCCACCGACGAAGGTCGCGCGATGATGCAAATCGTCCATGATGTGGCACCTCGGGCCAAGCTCGCCTTCAACACGGCCAATGGTGGCATCGCCAACTTTGCGCAGGGCATTATTGACCTGCAGGAGATCGCGAGGTCGGAGGTCATCGTTGATGACATCATCTATTTCGCCGAGCCGATGTTCGCTGACGGTGTCATCGCGCAGGCGGCAGACCAGGTGGTCGCCAATGGATCTGCGTATTTTTCATCGGCGGGTAACAACGGTACGGATTCGTACGAAAGTAGTTTCCGCAACGGAGGAGCCGTCGGCGTCTTCGGCGGTATCGCCCACGATTTTGATCCCGGCCCAGGCGTCGATACGCGCCAGTCTTTCATCCTTTCGCCGGGCACTAACTTCATCGTTTTGCAGTGGGATCAACCGTACGCCTCAACAAGCCCGACCTCGCCAGGCTCAGCGTCTGATGTCGATTTCATTCTCTACTTTGGTGGCTTTCCGTTCTTCGGCGGATCGAGCTTCGCAGGCAACATCGGTGGAAACCCGACCGAAGTCATCGCTGTAGGTTCACCAGGGTTTCTGGAAGTCGAACTCGGCATCGAAGTGTTTTCCGGCACGTTACCAAACTTTGTGAAGTACGTGCAGTTCGCTGGCACGCAGAACGAATTTGTCGTCAACGGCTCCACAGCCTACGGCCACGCCAATGCCGAAGGTGCGTTCGCAACCGGTGCGGCCGCCTACTTCAACACGGCCGCCTTAAATGAACTCTGCCAGCCGGCCTGTCTGAACGGATTCTCCGCTCGCGGCGGTGTGCCTATCTTTTTTGATCCGGAAGGAAACCGGCTGTCCGACATCAGCGTTCGCCAGAAGCCCGAGCTCGTCGGACCGGATGGCGGCAACACGACGTTCTTTGGCGGAGATGCCGACGGCGACGGTTTCCCCAACTTCTTTGGCACGTCAGCCTCGGCACCGCACGTCGCTGCAGTGGCCGCCCTGATGATTGAGGAGGAGGACGACATCACGCCGGACGGCATTTACGCTGTTCTGGAAGCCACGGCCCGGGATATGAACGAGCCTGGCTTCGACTTCGACACCGGCTTCGGCTTTATCGACGCTGAGGAAGCCGTCGACAACGCGGACGACTTCGACGACATCCTCGAAGGCGACGATGACGACGACGACGACGATGACGACGATGACGACGATGACGATGACGATGACGACGACTGATCCGTCACAGTGTGCGATGTAGCGACACGAAAAGCGCCACCTGAAAGGCGGCGCTTTTTTTCACAGGCTGGTTACGTCAAGCCGCCACCGTCTTGCCGGCGAACCTGACGAACTAGCGCACGATGTGCCAGCGGGTCTGGCGGCCAGCGAGATAGTGCACGGTCTCGCCGTCGAAACAGGCGCTCTGCTCAAGCTTGATCTGCACCATCTGGCCATCCCATTCCGGCATCGGCGCCTTGATATTGCCCTCGATGGCGTAACAGGTATTCGCGTATAGCGGCCAGTCACCACGAATCGGCGTTCCGTCCTGGTCATCCCACATACCGATCGTTGGGCCGGGTGCGTGACCGAAGAAACCGATCGGATGCGTGTACACACTGCACTCGATATTTTTCTTCGCGCACTGCGCTCGGGTCGCTGCGGTGATCTCATTGCCTGAACGTCCGGTGACAAACTCGTCCGTGAGCAGGTCCTGCCAACGGTTACCGACTTTCAGCGCGGCGATAAGACCGTCCGGAATCTCCGATTCACCGAGCTTCGGCACATACGCCATTTCCTGCGTATCGGTGCACAGGCGCAGGTAGCAGATACCCACATCGGTATGGACGACATCACCCGCGTAGATAATGCCGCTTTCGCCACAGAA
>JBCDJX010000191.1:0-2943 GCA_038747355.1 Pseudomonadota bacterium
GAGCAATAACAGCGAGAATCAAGAGCCAAGTCGCGCCACAAAACCACCCGCTGAGGAGGCTTCTACGCTTAGGAAACGGACAGAAAAGAAGCAAACCCGTCATGGATAGCCAAAGGTGTAACAAATTGACAACGCTGTCATGCGTTGTTATACCCCTACCGCAATAACAACTAATTCATGCTGTCCAAAGTATCGCGGGGGGACTAACGCATGCTTCTATCCGGAAAGTCACGCTTCGGCGTGGCGACTATCGCCTTGTCTTTTGCTCTGGTTGGCTGCGACGGAAGCCAACCTGAAATTCTCTCTACCGAAGAGGTTGAAACGGTCGACGTTCCGGTCGCCGATACGACCACAACGGTAAATATCAATATCGGCAGCCCGACGCTGGTCATCCCGGACACGTTCCCGGTTGGCGACGGCGATGAGCTGACCCTGGTGTGGAGCGACGAGTTCAACGGCACGTCACTCGATCCGGAAACCTGGCTTTTCGAAGAAGGCGACGGCAGCCAATACGGAATTCCCGGTTGGGGCAATAATGAGCAGCAATATTACCTGCCGGACAACGCTCGTCTGGAAAACGGCCTTCTGATAATTACGGCTAAACGCGAGCAGGTCGGTCAGTACGACTACACGTCGGCACGTCTTTCAACATCCGACAGGCTGGCCGTCCAATACGGTCGAATCGAAGCACGTATGAAACTTCCGGGTGGTCAGGGCATCTGGCCGGCTTTCTGGATGTTGCCGCAGGACGATGAAGCCGGCTCACCGCCGGCGCAAGGCGTTTACGGTGGTTTCTCGGCCAGCGGCGAAATAGACATCATGGAGGCCGTAAACATCGGTGGTCTGCCCGGTCCCGGAGGCCTTGGCGGCGGTAACGTCGTTTTCGGAACGATCCACTTTGGTGGTGAATTCCCGGCGAACCAGTTCACGACCGTCGAATACACGGTACCGGAGAGCCTGACCGACGAGTTCAACACCTTCGCCGTGGAGTGGGACGAAACAGAAATTCGCTGGTACGCAAACGACATCCTCTACGCGGTACAAAACTCCTGGTCGTCCGCTGCGGCGCCGTACCCGGCACCGTTCGATCAACCCTTCGAGATCCTGCTTAATCTCGCTGTCGGCGGTAACTTCCCGGGATCGCCGGATGGATCGACGCCGCTCGAATCGCAGATGGAGGTTGACTGGGTCCGCGTCTACTCAGGCGAGGCGCCGACGACTGCCGCCGCTGAACCGACCGATGTTGCACCGGATCCGGGCGAAGACGCAGCCGGTGTCTCTTCGCTATTCAGCGACAACTACACCGACATCACGGGTATCGATTTCGCCTTTGACGCCGGCCAAACCACGGTGTTTTCACCGGCGCAGATCCAGGGCAACTCGGTATTAAAGTACGCGAATCTGGACTTTCAGATAATTGATCTCAGCGGTAACCCGCTAGACGCAAGTGACAAGGGCTTCCTGCACGTCGATGTCTGGACCGCTGACTCCACCGAGTTGACACTCACCGTCAGTAGTTCCGATACCACGACCGTGGTCAGTGGCAAGACGGGTAAATCCGATGGAGGCCAGCCTTTACAGGGAATCGCGTTCATCAGGAACACGGCGGTCGCAAACCCGATCGCGGTAACGCCGAATAGCTGGGTGAGTGTTGATATTCCTGTCACCGCCATGGGCGGCATCAACCTCGCAGACATTACGCAGCTGCGTTTTGACGGCAACGGCACGATCTTTGTCGACAACCTCTACTTTGCGGGCGACGCGCCAACACCGGCGACCGTTTCCCCGGCGCCGGAGTTCACCATCTACGCGAGCGACCCGAGCGATATGGTAGACCTGCAAACCACCATTACGGCGTTCGGCACCACCTCGCAATTCAATGGCGAATACGCAATCGACTTTGATTTCCGGCCCGCGTTCGAGGCACTAAGCGGATCTGGCTATGGACTGGACAACATTGTTCAGCTGGGCTTCATCGGTCTCGAAGCCGGCTTCGCAACGGCTTACGGCTCTTTCCAGTTCAAGATCAAATCGTCTGATCTGCCGGGCAATGCCATCGAGGTCAAACTCGAGCAGGGCGGCTCCTGTGGTGTCATCGACCTTGCCGACACAAACTATTCAACCCCACTGGGTAACGGCTGGTTCGACGTGGTTGTTCCGCTCAGCGACTGCGCTGGCGTTGAGACAGCAGTGGGCGTCCTGTTCGAGCGCGTTGGCCCGCAAACGGCGGACGGTGGATCACCCTTCAGCTTCTTGGCAACCGACATTGGCTTTAACAGTCCTTCGGCGTTACCTGGCACGGTTCCCGCCAATATCATCTTTGCTTCAAGCAGCGCACCGAACCTGACGACGACGATCACAGCGTTCGGAACGACCTCGCAGTTCGACGGTAATTTCACGCTGGATCGTGATTTCAGTCCGGCATTTGAAGCGCGCAGTGGCAGCGGCTACGGGCTGGACAACATCGTACAGCTCGGCTTTATCGGTCTTCCGGCCGGATTCGCATCGGCCTACGACGCCTTCATCTTCAAGATCAAGTCGTCGGACCTGCCGGGCAACGCCATCGAGATCAAACTTGAAGGTGGTGGCAGCTGCGGGGTGATCGCGCTCGACGACACGAACTTCTCGACAGCACTGGGCAACGGCTGGTTCCAGGTTGAAGTGCCGATCAGCAACTGTGCCGGTGTCAACACCGCGACGGGAATCCTGTTCGAACGTGTCGGTCCGCAAAACGCGGACGGCGGCTCACCGTTCTCGATTCTCCTCACAGACATCGGCTTTGAGGACGCGGCCGTCTCGGTTGATCCTGGTCTGATTCCGGACGACGTGATTTACGCGACGGACCCGGGTGAAATGGTTGACCTGGTAACGACGATCACAGCGTTTGGTACGACGTCCCAGTTCGAAGGCAACTTCACGTCGGATCCGGACTTCAGTCCGGTA
>JBCDJX010000192.1:0-2812 GCA_038747355.1 Pseudomonadota bacterium
TCCGGTCTTTTCGCCTATCATCCTCCCACTCGAAAGACTCCGGAGTCCGGAATGAAACACCTGTTTTCCGCCGTTGCGGCGATCACCCTGTTAAGCGCCTGCGGCCAGTCGACGGACGCGCCGGTTGATACCACCGGTAGCGCCGCTGACAGCGACAAGATTTTTGACATGCCCTACCTCGAGCGCGACCTGGACAACGGTCTGCGCGTCGTGATTGTGCCGACCGACTACCCGGACATCATCACGATCCAGATTCCGGTGCAGACCGGCTCTCGCAACGAGATCGAGGACGGCAAAACCGGCTTTGCGCATTTCTTCGAGCACATGATGTTCCGCGGCACAGAGACCTACCCGGCGGACGAGTACGCCGCCATCCTGAAAAGCGCCGGCGCTGACCAGAATGCCTACACCACGGCGGACTACACGAACTACCACATTACAGCGACCAAGGAAGACCTCGAGAAGATCATCGAAATCGAGGCCGACCGTTTCCAGAACCTGAGCTACACCGAGGACGTGTTCCGCACCGAGGCGCTGGCGGTCAAGGGCGAGTACCTGAAGAACTTCTCCGACCCGATCTCGAAGATGTTCGAACGCATCTCCGCCTTGATGTTCGAGGACCACACCTACGGCCACACGACCATGGGTTACATCGACGACATCAATGCGATGCCCGACCAGATCGAATACTCCAAGGTGTTCTTCGATCGCTGGTACCGCCCGGAGAAAACCGCGGTGATTCTCGTGGGTGACCTGGATCCCGAAGTAACCTTCGCGATGGTCGAAAAGTACTGGAGCAGCTGGGAGACCGGCGACTATGTGCAGGAGATCCCGGTCGAGGCACCGCTCGGCGGCCCGAAATACGAGCACATGCAGTGGCAGGGGCCGACCCAGCCGTGGCTGACCATGACCTTCCGCGGCCCGGCATTTGTGGCCACCGAAAAGGACATGCCCGCCATCGACATCCTTTCCGAGGTGTATTTCTCGCAGTCCTCCGACCTTTACAAGCAGCTGGTGCTCGAAGACCAGTCGGTCGACCAGCTTTGGACCTACTTCCCGAACCTGATCGATCCGGGCGTGCTGTTGATTGCCGCTCGTCTGACTGACGCCGAGAAAGCCGGCGAGGTGCGCGACCACATCAATGCGACGCTCGCCGAAGCCCGCACGGCGCTGATCGCCGAGCAAAAGATCGAAGAGACCAAGTCGCGCCTGCGCTACAGCTTTGCGTCCAGCTTGAGCAGCGCCGGCAATATCGGTTCGATGCTGGCGTCTATCGCCTATTACACGCGCGATATCGACATCATCAATGACCTGTACCGGACCTACGATTCGCTGACGGCGGAAGACATCCGGACCGCGGCCAACACCTACTTTGTCGATGACTCCCGCGTCACGTTCACGCTGTCATCCGATGAAAGCATGCCGGGCGTCGACGGAATGACCTCGCTCGACGACCTGGTTGCCTCCATGACGATGGCCGACAGTGCGCCGGCGGTGGCTGGCGGCGACGCGATCGTTCCGCTGCCGGCCGCAGAGACGGACGGCGATGCGGTCGAGGTGTCGTTCGTCACACAGCCATCCGAGTCGTCGGCGCTGGTTAACGTGTCGTTTATCGTGCACGCCGGCGCGGCCGTTGATCCCGACGGCAAGAAGGGGCTGGCTGCACTGACCGCCGCCATGATCACCGACGCCGGCTCCGAGGCGATGAGTATCGACCAGATCAATGCGGCGCTGTTCCCGATGGCGGCGGGCTTCGGGGCGCAGGTCGACAAGGAAATGACGCGGCTGGCCGGCCAGGTGCACAAGAGCAAGCTCGACGACTGGTACGAGCTGATCCGCGGCCAGTTGCTCTTCCAGAGCTGGTCCGAGCAGGACTTCACGCGTATCAAGACGCAGATGACCAACGCGATTCGCACCAATCTCGTCGGCAACAACGACGAAGAGCTCGGCAAGGAAGTGCTGTATTCGGCGATCTTCGCGGGCGACCACCCGTACGGCTCGCTGAACATGGGCAACAGCGGCGACATCGAGTCGATCACGCTCGATGATGTGAAAGCCTTCTACGGGCGGTACTACACAACCTCCAACATCACGGTCGGTCTCTCCGGGGGCTACCCGGACAGCTTTGCCACCCGCATCAGCGACGACCTGCAGATTCTCGAGGTCGGTGAACGGGTTGCCATGGAGGTGCCGCCGGCGCCGATCAAGGAAGGTCGGCACGCAACTATCGTGCAGAAGGAAACGCCGGGTGTGGCCGTCTCCTACGGCTTCCCGCTGGACCTGAAGCGCGGCGATCCGGACTGGGTCGCACTGTGGCTGGTGCGATCCTACCTCGGTGAGCACCGCAGCACCAACGCCCACCTGTTCCAGCGCATCCGCGAGACCCGCGGCATGAACTACGGTAACTACGCCTACATCGAGTACTTCCCGCGCGGCATGTTCCAGTTCCAGCCAGACACCAACCTTGCCCGCCAGCAGCAGATCTTCCAGGTCTGGATTCGCCCGGTACGCAGCAACAACGATGCGCACTTTGCGACCCGTGTGGCGCAGTACGAAATCGAGAAGCTGGTCGAAGAAGGATTAAGCGAGTCGGATTTCGAAGCGACGCGCGCGTTCCTCGCGAAAGCGGTGAGCCTGCTGACCGACGGCCAGTCGCGGCAGCTTGGTTACGCCTTGGACGGGCAATACTACGGCACCGGCAACTTCAGCCAGTACGTGCGTGACGGCCTGGCCAACCTGACCCTGGACGATGTGAATCGCGTGATCCGCGAAAACCTCGATGCGGCAGACATGCAGTTCGTCTACATCACCA
>JBCDJX010000193.1:0-2753 GCA_038747355.1 Pseudomonadota bacterium
GCAATATTCACGCGCAAGATGCAGCTGTCGCCGAATTGCCCCTGGAAGGCTCCCACGATCCAGGTCGCCCAGCGCTCCAAAAACGGCCGATCAAGGCCGAGCCGGGCGCGTTCTTGCTCGATATCGGCAAGCGATATCGTGGATCCTTGGGTGTTCTTGAACGCCAGATAACGTTCAGCGCAGTCCCCCGGAACAAGCTCCATCAGGGAAAAGACAACCAGGGAAACGATGATGAGCGTCGCCATCGCCATGACGGCACGGACCAACACGAACCTGGAGAAATTGAGCATCCGGGGGTCCTTGGTGCGCCTTTGCGACAGCCTAACTTAAGCGCCGCAAATGGCCCGGGGTGTTGCTGCGGGCAGACCGACCGCCCGCAGCTTGGTCATGAGAGCAGCCGCCGGCTTACTCGTCCAGCCACCACTGCACGGGCAGGTACGGATAAGTCCGGTAGTACTCGTAAGATGTCGTCACAAAGTCCGTGACGTTCTTCAGATCGTTGTTGTGGATCAGCGGGGCAGGGGCGAGCACCGTCCCGATAAACAGCATCTCGTCCACCATCTTCGTGGCGAGCTTGATGGCGAGTTCTTTCTGTTCGTCTGACCCAATGGGAGCGGATTGGAAGGCGTTCACGTCTTCAATCATCTCAGGCACCCACGCGGGGGGCTCCACGCCGCTGGCGCCATCAGACTCCAGGTACTCGGCCCACAGCATGCCCGTGCGGATGTCGAAGTACCCGTCGAACGGCGGCACCCAGTAGGTGTTATCGCCAAGGTGCAGCGCGAGCGGCTGACCTTTACGCCATAGCATTACGTCTAGCTGGTTGGCCGACTGCGCCGAACGGTACTCGTCAGGCGTCACTTCCTTCACGGTCGTGCGCACGCCGACGTCGGTCCAGTTCTGCGCCACAAGCTGCGCCAGCTCACCGGGCGCGCCCTGGGTGGCAAACTGCAGGTTCAGCACAAACTCATCGCCGTTGGGCAGTTCGCGGGTGCCGTCGCCGTTGGTGTCGACCATGCCGATTTCATCGAGCAGAGAGTTCGCCATGTCTGGGTCGAACTGGGCAAACGCCGTCTCAAGCTCGGGCGGCATAAAGTCCGGCAGCGGCGAGAAACCGTTATATTGCAGCGGCTTGCCCTGGCCGAAGTACGCAACCTCGTTGATCTGGTCGCGGTCAATGGCCACCGACATCGCGCGGCGGAACCGCACGTCGCCAAACAGTTCCCGCTTTGCCTCGTCCTCAGACGTGACGTTGAACGAGATGGTCGGGAATGCGATGTCCGGGTTCAGCTGAACGGAGTAGTCCCCGCTCTCCTGGTTTTCGAGAAGCAGCGGCGCCGCAGCGAGCTGCAACGACTGAGCCTTATAGTCCACTTCACCGTTAATGACGGCGAGGATCCGCACCTCGTTGTCGTTCTTGTAGAGCTCATCCTGCTCGTTGATGTACGGCAGTTGCTGGCCCGTCGTATCCACCATGAAGAAGTAGGGGTTAGCCACATAGTGGCGCCCCTCGGTGGTGTCGGACACCGTGAGGTAAGCCTCCAGCGTCGGCACGGCGTGCTTGGGCAGACCATCGAGGATGTCGGCGCGCGACAGCATCGGAGAGGGCGTGTCGGTCCAGTCCGAGTTGCCGTAGTAGGCGAGGATCGCATCGTAGCCGTTCTCAAAGCCGAGGCTCTGCGCGTACTCGTCGGCGTTCTCGCTGACGTCCGGATGGAACAGACCCAAGAAATGGGCGGGCTGGAAGCCTTGCGCATAGGATGTCGCAAAGTGGGCCAGCAGGCCGGGCTTCGGTCCCGGCAAGTTAAAGACCACCGTCACGTCATCGGGCGTGTCGACAGTCATCGTCTCACCACCGACGAGCACGTAGTCGCGCGGCGATTCGTTGATGTTTGGATCCAACATGATTTTGTCGTGCCAGAACTTCACATCGGCCGACGTGAACGGTTCACCGTCCGACCACTTGTGGCCTTCGCGCAGCGTGAACGTCAGCTGCGTGAAATCATCGTTCCACTCCCAAGATTTAGCAACGTTGGGAACAATCGTCTGAAGGTCGTCGGCGTAACGCACCAGGTTGACGTGGCGCGTGGACAAAAAGTCTGACGTCCCGGCTTCGGTGGCGTTCGACAGGGCGTCGAGCTGGCCGCCATATCGGCCGATCGAGTCATAAGGCACAATCACCAGCGGCTCGGACGGCAGGCGCTCTGACAGCGCCGGTAGGTCGGGATTGCCGACAATCTCGCCGTTAAGCTCAGCAATCGCAGGGTTTTCCGAGAACTCCATCGTGCAGTTCGCTGCCGCTTCGAACTCGGCCAGCTCGTAGATCTGCGGGAACGGGCCAGGTTCGACGCCCTGCATGTCCGCCATGGTGACGCCAGGGCAGGTCGCAAAGGCCATGCCCGGAAGCATCACCCAGGCCGCACCTGTGAGAAGGAACCGTTTCATTATGTCTCCTAATGATTTTTGGTCGGAGGTGAGGCCGCTGAATACTTGCTTCGGTTCAACCGCTTTGGGTGCTGCTCGCCTCGTTGACGATAGGGGGCTTGGATTCACGACGGCGCCAAGCAGTCGGTCGCATGTCCTCAAATCCGATCCCCCATCTCGTTCGTGCGGCGACGCTTGTGCGCCGCCACCGTGACCCTAGACGCCGGGTATGACAGTTCCGTGCCAACAGTCACGGCGCTGACACGAAAACGTCAGTCGGTCGCGATGCGCACACCGCCGTCGATCACCATCGTTCGCGCGAAGGTGCC
>JBCDJX010000194.1:0-2641 GCA_038747355.1 Pseudomonadota bacterium
GCCGGTCTCCTGGTAGTACGACTCCATGCTCTTCGGCAGGTCGAGATGCGCGACGAAGCGGACGTCCGGCTTGTCGATCCCCATACCGAAGGCGATCGTCGCCACGATGATCAAGCCGTCTTCAACGAGGAAGCGACGCTGGTTTTCGGCACGCGTCTCGGCGTCGAGACCGGCGTGATACGGCAGCGCCTTAAAGCCCTGCTGGTTCAGCCACTCGGCTGTGCTCTCGGTTTTCTTTCGCGACAGGCAATAGACGATGCCCGCCGCGTTACGGTGCGACTGCAGAAAGCGCTGCAGCTGCGATTTCGGGTCGGTCTTCGCATGCACCGCGTAGCTGATGTTGGGCCGGTCAAACGGTGAGATGAACACCTGGGGCTCGTCGAACGCCAGTCGATCGATGATCTCCTGCCGTGTTCGCTCTGTCGCGGTTGCCGTGACCGCCATGCGTGGCACTCCCGGAAACAGGCGGCCCAGCTCGCCCAGTGACAGGTACTCGTGTCGAAAGTCGTGACCCCACTGCGACACGCAGTGGGCTTCATCAATCGCGATCAGCGAAATCGGCAGGTCACGCAGCAGGGCGCGCGTACCAGCGGTGGCAAGGCGCTCTGGCGCCACGTACAGAAGCTGTAACTCGCCGCGCCGCAACCGATCCATCACCGCCTGCTGCTCTTCCCACGGCTGGCTCGAGTTCAGGAACGCGGCCTCAATACCCAGCTCCTCCAGGGCGGTCACCTGGTCCTGCATCAGCGCGATCAGCGGCGACACAACAAGGCCGGTGCCCTCTCGCAGCATGGCCGGAATCTGGTAGCACAGCGACTTGCCACCACCGGTGGGCATCAGCACCAGGACATCCTGTCCAGCCAGGGCGGCATCGATGATCGCGTGTTGATGTCCGCGAAAGTCGGTGTAGCCGAAAACGTCTGAAAGGATGGCCTGGGGAGTCGTGTGCATTGAGCGAGAGTGTACACACAGCCGCACTCAAGATGTGCAGGAAAAACCGGCGCCTTCACGCCGAAAGGTCACAAAAGTCTCACGCCGGTAATAAACCCCAACTGCCGTCGGTCGTATGTCGGGAACCTGATTTGAACCGGAGATGATGATGAACACGAAATGGATTGCCGCAGCCGCATTGAGCCTGCTGCCCGTACTGACCGCCTGGGCCGACTCGGGCCAGGTCTTTTCAACGAAGAGCGGCGCCATTCGCGGCTACGACCCGGTTGCCTACCACACCGAGGAAAAACCGGTAAAAGGCAGCAAAGAGCTGACGTTCGAATACAACGGCGCGACCTGGCGTTTTTCCAGCGAAGCCAATCTCGAGCTGTTTCGCAACGACCCCGAGCGTTACGCCCCGGCCTACGGCGGCTACTGCGCCTTTGGCATGAGCCGCGGCTACGCGGTCGATACCGACCCACGCGCGTTCTCGATTGTCGACGGCAAGCTCTACCTGAATCACAACCTGAGCGTGCGTCGCACCTGGAAGAAAGACATCCCGGGCAACATCGCCAAAGCAAACGCAAACTGGCCGTCGGTCTCTGCCGGCCTGTAGGCCTGCGATGACAACGTAATCGAGGAGAGATCGTGAAAATCCTGTCCCAATCCCTGATGCTTGCCGTCGCGCTTTTATTGACGACGCCAACGTTTTCAGACGATACAGCGGCCGCTGCACAAGCACCGGCTATCGGCGGCTTCAGCCCCGTGTCCTACTTCACCGAAAACAAGGCGGAACGCGGCAGCGAAGAGTTCGCGGTAGAACACAACGGCCGCTTGTACTACCTGACCTCCGAAGCCCAGGTTGAGCTCTTCAAGCTGGAACCGGAAAAGTACCGCCCGCGTCACCCGTCGTGCCCGTACAGCCTGGCACACGGCATGGTGCTGCCGTTGGACCCGACCAACTTCAAGGTGATCGGCGACAGCCTGCTGTTGTTCCATCGCTCGGAAGAAAAAGACGCCCTGCTTGAATGGAACAATTCGGAGCTTAGCGAGGAAGAGCTGCTGCGCCGTGCAGACGCCAACCTCTGGCGTGTCGAGTTCTAATAGCGCGTTGTGCAAGGTGGCCCGTCATTCCGCATAATGACGGGCCATGAGCAACGACGACGCGGTCTCCGCCCTGCTCGCTCGATGGAGCGATGGTGACGAACAAGCGCTGAACGAGCTGACCCCACTGGTCTACGACGAACTTAAGAAGCTCGCGCGCAGTGCGTTTCGTCGTGAGCACGGCGCACATACCCTGCAGGCGACCGCGTTGGTTAACGAGGCCTATGTGCAACTGGTGGGTGCCGACATCCACTGGAAGAGCCGTTCGCACTTCTTTGCCCTGGCCGCTCGCATGATGCGACGCATCCTCGTCAACCACGCCAATGCCAAGGCGGCCGAGAAACGTGGCGGCGACCGGGTGCAGGTGACCTTGCACGAGACCTCGCTCAGTGACGACAGCAATTCACAAGATCTGATCGACCTGGATAACGCGCTGACGGAACTCTCAGCCAACGACGAACGTACGGCCGAGATCGTCCAGCTGCACTACTTCGCGGGCATGACCTACAAGGAAGCCGGCGAGGTGCTTGATGTCTCTGAGGCGACCGCAAAACGTTCGCTGCGATTCGGCAAAGCCTGGATGCGGGACTACCTGGCGCGCAGCCGC
>JBCDJX010000195.1:0-2510 GCA_038747355.1 Pseudomonadota bacterium
GTGCCCTCCAACAGTTTGATCACGACAGGCGCGCCGCCGACCAGGTTCAACAGGTCGTCGGTGTCATCAGGAGAATTGGCAAAGCCGGTCACCGGCAGTCCGAGACCTTTGCGCGACAGCAGCTGAGACGCGCGCAGCTTGTCCCGCGATCGATTGATCGCGACCGACTCGTTGATGGAGTACACGCCCATGACCTCGAACTGCCGTACCACCGCCGTGCCGTAAAACGACACCGAGGCACCGATGCGCGGAATAATCGCGTCGAACTGGCCGAGTGATTCGCCCTTGTAGTGGATCTCCGGCGAGGCGCTGACGATGTTCATGTAGCACCGGCGATGATCAATGACGCGAACATCGTGACCGAGTTGCTCCGCCGCCTCACGCAGACGTCGAGTCGAATACAGCTGGGGATTGGTTGAAAGTATGGCAATACGCATAGTGAGTTCCGTCAGGAGTGCGTCTGGGTAAACGCCTCCACCTTGTCCTCAGCGCGAGAAACGCTCTTGAACGCGGCGAGGTTAAACAGGGCATCGCCCTCGTGGGCGACGGGCAGGTTGTTGCGACCGATGACAATACCGGCGAACGGTGCCGACACAAATTCGGCCTCGTCGCCCAGCGGATCGGCGATGGTGGCAAGGCGTTGGCCTTCTTTGACACGCGCACCGAGTTCGACGCGAGGCGTGATGATGCCGCTCGCCGGTGCTCGGACCCAGCTGGTGAAATCCGCGATCAGGGGATCGATGTCCCGGGTTTTTCGTGCTTTCGGCAGCATGCCGATGTAGCGCATGACCTTGATGATGCCGACCACCCCGGCCTTGATACTGATTTCGTCAAAGCGCAACGCCTCGCCGGCTTCGTAGACGAGCATCGGCAGACCGCGATCCGCGGCGCAGTCCCGTAACGAGCCATCGCGAATATTGGAATTGACGACGACCGGTGTACCGAACGCACGCGCCAGGTCCCGCGTCTCGGTGTTTTCGAGGTAAGCACGAATCTGCGGCAGGTTGGAACGATTGACGGCGCCGGTGTGCAGGTCGATGCCGATATCCGCCTTGGAGAGGATCTCGGTCACAAACGTGTGCGCCGTGCGCGACGCAATCGAACCCTTGGCACTGCCCGGAAACGACCGATTCAGATCGCGCCGATCCGGCAGGTAGCGAGACAGGTCGAGAAAGCCATGCACGTTGACTATCGGCACAGCGATCAGCGTACCCTTCATCGAGGTCAGCGCCTTGCGCTTTAGCAATCGCTTGATGATCTCGATGCCGTTGAGTTCGTCACCGTGTATCGCCGCACAAACCACCATGGTCGGACCCGCCGACTTTCCGTTAACGACGTGAACCGGCATCGACAGGGACGTGCCGGTGTACAGGTCGGCAACCGGCAGGTTGATCGACGCCCGCGTGCCGGCGGGCACTTGGGTTTCTCCGATCGTCAGCGCGGGTTTTCTAGCCACGGGATCGCCTTCGTCCGCTGGCAACGTACGACCGCGACGGGTCCACGGTGGCGATACCGCGCATGGCGATTCGGCCGATCAGCATGCGGAACTTCATATCGTCACGGGACGCCAGTGTGATCTCGGTAGTCCACTCGTTGTCCCCAACCCGGATGGGTGTACGAATAACCCAGCGCCGCGTCTGGTGGCCGCCCGAACTCTTGACGTCACGCTCATCGATGACGTCAGCCTCGCAGCGCACAACCGTGTCGCTGTCTTTCTGGTTGGGGTGAATATCGAAAATCACGCGATGTTTGCCGTCGACCGTCACGGTCTCGACGTTAAACGCGTGCAGCGACGATGTCCGCGCACCGGTATCGACCTTGGCCTTGATATGTCGCAGACCCAGCTCGGGTAATTCCACCCATTCTCTCCAGCCGAACACGGCTTTGGGCTTGTTGTTGTTTGCCATACCGGCATCCTAACCAATTCGCCGGAGGCTGCGTATACCGCCGGCGCGAAAAGCGGGTAAGGTGGGTGATGGATAAGGGAGGCCAGCAGGCTTATGAAACTACGAATCCGGGGTGACTCCATTCGCCTTCGCCTGACGCGCAGCGAGGTCGAGCAGCTTGGACGCGGCGAGTCGATCACGGAGACGACCAGGCTCGCGGACGGAATCGCCTTTACTTACGGCCTGCAGGCGACCGGCGAGGATGCCCTGCGGGCATCGCTGTCCGACGGGATGTTGCTGGTGACGGCGCCGGCCGACGCACTGGCCGAGTGGGCATCCGGTGACGAGGTCGCACTGGCGTGTGCCGACAGCACGGGCCCATCCGTCATCCTGGTCGAAAAGGACTTTGCCTGCCTGTCGCCGCGCGACGGCAATGATGACGACGACACCTTTCCACACCCCGGAGCGGGCACGGATCGCTGTTAGGCCGGGGCCTGAATCAGGCGCACGCGCGTGTGTTTGAACGACGGCGTCTTGCTGCGCGGGTCGACGTCGGTGCCGGTCAGGCAATTAGCCTCCGGGTAGTAGGCCATCGCATTGCCCGGCGGCAAATCATGAACGAAC
>JBCDJX010000196.1:0-2499 GCA_038747355.1 Pseudomonadota bacterium
AATCAGGATCGCGAGTGCGATCAGGAGCTTTTTCATGGTGTGCGTATCCAGCCTGAAAGACGCGGGCATGCTAGCACGCGCTCGTCCGGGGCTCTGCAAAAACGCTTTCAGATCAATAAATTTTGCCGTTGGTCGCTAGTAATTGGTATCGAGCCTCACTAACATTGTGCTCCTACCGGGGGGATGGCCCGGCCATCTGATAGTTTCCAATGGTTTCAACATGAGAAAAGCTGCACTGTTTGCACTGCTTGTCCTGTTCGCGCATGCGGCAAATGCCGAGGGTGATGCCGAGCGGGGTGAAGACCTGGCTTACACCTGCCTGGGTTGCCACGGTATCGAGGGGTACCGGAACGCCTACCCGTCGTTTCGAGTGCCAAAGCTCGGCGGCCAGAAAGCGGATTACATCGTAGCCGCCGTGCGTGGCTACAAGAACGGTGAGCGCGAGCACACGACGATGCACGCACAGGCCGTTTCCGTGCCCGACCAGGACCTGCAGGATATCGCTGCCTACATCGCCACCCTTGGTGCCGAAACCGTCGAGGCCGGTGGCGCTAAAGACGTCCAGAAGCTCGACACCGCGGCGACCTGCGTTGCCTGTCACGGCGAGAACGGCATCGCGTTACTGCCGACCTACCCGTCGTTGGCGGGCCAGCACGAGGACTACCTGCGGCATGCACTCAAGGCCTATCGCGACGGCACCCGCAGCAACGTGATCATGATGCCGATGGCTGCCAACCTGACGGACGCGGAGATCAAGGTCCTGGCCAAGTACTACGCGTCGATGCCGGGCCTCGAGACCACCAAAAAGTAAGCGGCCGCCGCGGGGATCATGAGCGACGCGGCGCCCTCCATTCTCGAGCTTGAGCACGGTATCTGTGCTGTCGATACCGACTACGTTCGTCCGCAACTGGATGCCAGCCACCTGATCGTCGAGGACGGTCGTGCTGCGTTTGTCGACACCGGCACCAATAACAGTGTGCCCGGGCTGCTCGCAGCGCTGACCGTCAAGGGTCTGGACGTTGGCGATGTCGATTACGTCTTCCTGACCCACATCCACCTGGACCATGCCGGCGGCGCCGGCCTGCTGATGCAGCAGCTACCAAACGCGCGCTGCGTTGTGCACCCAATGGGCGCTCCGCACATGGCCGAACCGTCGAAACTGATCGCCGGCACCGAGGCGGTGTACGGCCGCGAACTCGCCCGACAGATGTACGGCGACATCCAGCCGATCGACGCCGAGCGCATCATCGCGACCGACGATGACCAGAGTTTTTCACTGAATGGACGGCCGCTGTTCGCGTTTTACACGGAAGGGCATGCCCGGCATCACTACTGTCTCGACGACGCGCGCTCCGCCGGTGTGTTTACCGGCGACAGTTTCGGCTTGTCGTACCGGGAGCTCGATACTGCGGCCGGGCCGTTCATCATGGCGACGACCACGCCGACGCACTTTGACCCCGACGAGGCACACAAGAGCATCGACCGCATCATGGCCTGCGATCCGAAGCGGGTCTTCCTGACACACTACAGCGAGGTCGGCGATCTCGAACGACTGGCGGCGGACATGCACGCCGATATCGATGCCTGCGCCGGCATCGCGCGATCGCTGGCGGACGCCGACGAGCGTCCGGCGGCCATCGAGGCGGCTCTGTTCGAGCATCTCGCCTTGCGCATCGAGGCGCACGGCTTTGACGGTGACCGCGCTGCGATACGCGAGATCGTCGGTATGGACGCAAAACTTAATGCGCAGGGGCTCGATATCTGGTTGAAGCGCCAGAGCCGCCAGACTTCGCTGCGATGACACGGCCTGAAGGCCAGGGGGATACCATGACGACCTTTCGAGCATTTCGCATCGACCGCGAAGACAAGACCATCGTGGCCGGATTTCAGCAGCTGTCACTCGACGACCTCACGCCCGGTGACGTCGTCGTCAAGGTCAGTCATTCGAGTATCAACTACAAAGACGCGCTGGCAGCAACCGGCAAGGGCGCAATCCTGCGTCGCTACCCGCTGAACGGCGGCATCGATATGGCCGGCACGGTAGTCGAGTCCGGCGACGATCGGTATGCCGCTGGTGATCGCGTCCTGGCAACCGGCTGCGGTTTGTCGGAAACGGTCGACGGCGGCTATTCGGAGATGTTCCGTGCGCCCGGCGATACCTTGGTGCCGATTCCCGCCGAACTGAGTAACCAACAGGCCATGCAGCTTGGTACCGCTGGGTTCACCGCGGCGCTCGCGGTACATCGGATGGAACAGAACGGCCAAGAGCCATTGCAGGGCCCCGTAGTCGTCACCGGCGCGACCGGCGGTGTCGGCAGTCTCGCGATCGACATGCTTGCCGGCCGCGGTTACGAGGTAGCGGCGGTCACCGGAAAGTCCGACAGCCGGGAGTATCTCGAGGCACTAGGCGCCCGTCAGATCCTGCTTCGTGACGACATCGATCTCGGCAAGCGACCGCTGGAAAAGGCCGAGTGGGCTGGCGCGATCGACAATCTCGGC
>JBCDJX010000197.1:0-2388 GCA_038747355.1 Pseudomonadota bacterium
GCGCCTGGGTCGCATGCACGACGTCACGAAAGTCCATGTGATCTTTCAGTGTGCCTTTGAAAGTGACCTTGACGGATTCCGGTATTGGCATAGTCGCTTCACCGGTCGCCAGCGCGAGTGCCACGGTGCCGGAGTCCGCGCCGAAAGCCACACCCTTAGACATCCGCGTGTGCGAATCCCCTCCGATAATGACCGCCCAGTCATCCACTGTGATGTCATTCAAGACCTTGTGAATAACGTCGGTCATCGGGTGATAGACACCTTTTGGGTCGCGCGCGGTGATCAGGCCGAAGCGATTCATAAAGGACATCAGCTTGGGAATGTTCTTTTGCGCCTTGTTATCCCAGACCGAGGCCGTGTGGCAGCCGGACTGGTAAGCACCGTCCAAGGTCGGTGAAATCACCGTCGCCGCCATCATCTCGAGTTCCTGCGAGGTCATCAGCCCCGTCGTGTCCTGAGAACCGACGATATTTACCTTCACACGAACATCGGAACCGGCATGCAGTGTCTTGCCGGGTGCAACCCCCACGGCGTTGCGGTTGAAGATTTTTTCCACCGCCGTCAGACCCTGGCCCTCGTGCGAAATCTCCCTCGAACCCGCGTAGACCGGCGGAATATCGATGCCGAGCACACCTGCCGCGAAGGTCTGCAGCTTCTTGCCGAAAACCACGGCATAGGAACCGCCCGCCTTGATGAATTCGAGTTTCTGCGGTGTCAGCGCCGAGGTGATGTCGCAGAGCTCTTCACTGCCATCCTCGTTCAGCAGCTTCTTGTCTTTGAGGTTGATCGTCAGGACCGTGCCGGTGTCGATGGAAAACACCTGCTCGAGCACCGGCTCGCCGTCTTCATCCATAACCGCATTGCCGTCCGCGTCCAGTTTCTTCACCCAGTTCTTGAGATCGATACCGATTCCGCCTGTGACGCCCACCGTGGTCAGGAAGATGGGCGATATGCCGTTTGTGCCACCGACGATCGGCGCGATGTTAATGAACGGAACGTAGGGGCTTGCCTGTTTACCGGTCCACAGCGCCACGTTGTTGACGCCTGACATGCGCGACGATCCCACACCCATCGTGCCCTTTTCAGCGACCAGCATGATCTGCTTGTCAGGGTGCTCCTGCTGCAGCTCCTGGATGCGTGCCTGTGCCGCCGCGTCGATCAGGCTCTTGCCGTGCAATTCGCGATCGGAACGCGAATGCGCCTGATTGCCGGGCGACAGCAGGTCGGTCGACACATCGCCAATCGCGGCGACGTAGGTAACAACCTTGATGTCGTCGACAACGTCCGGCAGTTGGGTGAAGAACTCTGCCTGCGCGTAGCTCTCCAGGATGTCCCTTGCGACCGCACTGCCGGCATTGAATGCGGCCTCCAACCGCTCTGTGTCGGCCTCGTAAAGAAACACCTGTGTTTTGAGCACGTCGGCCGCCTTCGCTGCCCTGTCCGCGTCCTCGCCCAGCGCCAGGTCGAGCAACACGTCAACAGACGGGCCGCCTTTCATGTGCGACAGCAGCTCGAACGCAAAATCCGGCGCAATCTCGTCGACGGACTCGATGCCCAGGATGATGTCTTTGAGAAAGGTCGCTTTGACGCCGGCCGCACTGGTGGTACCCGGCAGGGTGTTGTAGATCAGGAAGTCCAGCGAGGCTGCCCGATGCTCGTTGCTCGTGTCCTTGATCTGTTCGATGAGCTCAGCGACCAGCGCCGCATCATCGATCGGCTTGGCGGCCAGCCCCTGCGCTTTCCGGCTTTCGATCTCATCCAGGTAATCGGTGTACAGACTCATGTTTCGGCTCATCCCCAACGTCAACGTGCGTATCCAAGGCGGGCGATTATATCAGCGGATGGTCCCCCGATTGGGCCCGGACGTGAATACGATCCACGGTTACCGGCGGCCAGGTCGCGAATTCATAGCCTTGGCAAGCGCCAGGCTTCCGCGTGACCCGGTGCTGAGCGAACCGCAGGACTGCGCAAAACCGGAAATTCCGCTACGGAAAGACCGGCGCAGACGAGACGCTTGCGATGATTAAGTAAGGTGACTTGAACGCCAGGGTCGGAATCGAACCTAACGTATCGGAGCGAAGATCATTCAGGAACAGGCAACGATTCGAATCAAGGATGTACCCCGACATTGGAGCGGGTTCCACCCGATTCTCGGGGCTTCCGCCCGGTCAGTGATGGCACATAAGCCACGATTCAGGGACTAGCTCAAACACGAAGGGCCCCCGAACGGGGGCCCTTTGTGTTTGGAGGCTAGGGTCGGAATCGAACCTAGCGTATCGGAGCGAAGATCGTTCAGGAACAGGCAACGATTCGAATCAAGGATGTACCCCGACATTGGAGCGGGTTCCACCCGATTCTCGGGGCTTCCGCCCGGTCAGTGATGGCACA
>JBCDJX010000198.1:0-2360 GCA_038747355.1 Pseudomonadota bacterium
CATATCCGGGCCGACCGTGATCGGGTTGCGAACGATGCCGCTTTCAAATTTCTTGACCATCGAGACCTGCTGCGCCTGCTGCTCGATCGTCATGTTCTTGTGAATGATGCCAATGCCGCCTTCCTGTGCCATCGCAATCGCGAGACGCGACTCGGTCACCGTGTCCATGGCGGCGGACAGGATCGGGATGTTCAGCGTGATGTCAGCGGTCAGGCGGGTGCTCAGGTCGACTTCCCGGGGCAGGATGTCCGAATAACCGGGCTGCAGCAGGACGTCGTCGAAGGTGAGTGCTTCCTTGGCTATGCGCATGGGCGGGGGTCCGGCGTCAGAGAATCGGCGGATTCTACGCGTCGAGTCATTGCGGGTAAACGCCCGTATACTTCACGCATGGATTTCGATGATTCACCCAATCCTCTGACCGTCTCGCAGCTGAATCGCGAAGCCAAGCGCCTGCTGGAATCCGGCATCGGCCGGCTCTGGGTTGAGGGTGAGGTCTCGAATCTCGCCAGACCCGCATCCGGCCACGTGTATTTCCGCCTCAAGGACAGTCGTGCCCAGGTCGCCTCGGCCTGGTTTCGGCAGCGCCAGCGCGGGCCGACCATCGGCCTGAAAAACGGCGACCAGGTCCTCGCCTACGGACAAATCAGCCTGTACGAAGCTCGCGGCGACTTCCAGCTGATCGTCGAACAGGTTGAACCGGCCGGCGAAGGCATCCTCAAGCGCCAGTACGAAAAACTGCGCAACAAGCTGGCGGAGGAAGGTCTGTTCGACGAGGATCGGAAAAGGACCCTGCCCCGTCTGCCGACCCGCGTTGGCGTGGTCACGTCACCAAGTGGCGCAGCGATCCGAGACATCCTCACCGTCATGGCACGACGCTTCCCGTCGGTACCGGTCGTGGTTTATCCGGCCGCGGTGCAAGGCGAGGCTGCGGCGCCGGATCTCATCACCGCGATAGAGACGGCCAACCGGCGCAGCGAATGCGACGTTCTCATCGTGGGCCGCGGCGGCGGTTCACTGGAGGACCTGTGGGGATTTAATGACGAAGCCTTGGCGCGCTGTATCGCCGCCTCGGAGATTCCGGTGGTCAGCGCTGTTGGCCACGAGGTGGACTTCACGATTGTCGATTTCGTCGCCGACGTTCGTGCACCCACACCGTCGGGCGCTGCGGAACTGGTCGTTCCGGACCGCAGAGAGTGGATTCAACGTCTCGACACCGATCTTCGGCGCCTGACACGCAGCCAGCAGCGCCTGCTCGAGAATCGCGAGCAACTGCTCGATCATCTGCAGCGTCGCCTGTTGGCGGCCAATCCCGCCAGGAAACTGGAGCAGCAACGCGTCCTGTTGCGCGAGCTGACCGGACGACTGCAGTCGCGAATACGCGCGCTGTCGATGCAGCAGCGACAACGCTGGTCGTCGCTCGATGCGCGCCTGAAGCAGCAGTCTCCGGCGATACGCGTGCAAGCCTCGTCGGCGCAGCTGCGTATGTTACTGACCCGCCTGCGGCAGGCCACACAGAACCTGTTGTCCGACCGTCAGCATCGGCTCGCGCTGTCGGCGCGCGCGCTGCACTCGGTCAGTCCGCTGGCCACGCTGCAGCGCGGTTACGCCATTGTGCTGGATGAGAACAGCGGCAAAGCGCTGACCGAGGCGTCGGCCGTCAGGATCGGTGACCCGATCGAGGCGAGACTCGCAAACGGTTCACTGAAAGCACGCGTGGAGACAATCGACGACGGCGAGTCGCCTTCGTAGCCGACAGCTTAATCGGCGAAGAAGTCGCAGATCACCGGTCGAAAGGCGTCCATGTCGACCAGGAATGAATCGTGACCGCGAATACAGTCAAGCTCGACGAACTGCGTTTGGGTGCAGACGTTGCTTAGCCCGTCGGCGAGTTCGCGCTGCTGTTGGATCGGGAACAGGATATCGGTGGTGACCCCGATCACCAGCGCGCGCTCGAGATCGAGCTGCGCAAAGCCCGCCTCCAGCGAACCGCCGTGCTCGGCCAGGTCGAACAGGTCGGACGCTCGCGACAGGTACAGGTAGCAGTTCGGGTCGAAGGCGTCGCTGAAGCGATTGGCGTGATGATCGAGGTAAGACTCGACAGCGAACTCCACGGTAAACGGATCACCCGGCGTTCCCGCCTCGGCCATGCGCTCGCGGCCGAAGCGCTTTTCCCATTCCTCGGCAGAGCGGTAGGTGATCATGCCGAGCTTGCGTGCCAGTCGCTGGCCCACGGCCGGCGGTTCGTCCTCGCTGTAGTTACCCAGTTTCCAGTTCGAATCCGAACGGATCATCTCGCGTTGCAGTGAGCGAACCGCGATCGAAAACGGCAGCGCGCGAGCCGCGGACGACACGGAAATGAA
>JBCDJX010000199.1:0-2354 GCA_038747355.1 Pseudomonadota bacterium
GAAGCACCCCTACGTCGAGATGATCACGACCGAGGGGCGCATACTGATCGAACTCGACGGAGAAGGCTCTCCCTACACGGTCGGTCACTTTCTTGAACTGGTCGACGACGGCTTTTTCGACGGCCTGATCTTTCATCGTGTCATCGCCGATTTCATGATCCAGTCGGGCGGTTACACGCCGGGGCTCGATCTTCGCGAGGACTCGGCTACGATTCCCAACGAGTCGGGCAACGGACGCAGCAACCTGCGAGGCACAATCGCGATGGCCCGCCACGAACAGCCGCATACGGCGAACTCACAGTTCTTTATTAATGTCGTGGACAACACGCGACTGGACCCGGGCAAGAACAACTGGGGCTACACCGTGTTCGGCTTCGTTATCGATGGAATGGACGTGGTCGACACGATTGCCGCGGTGGAAACCGGGGAGCACTCCGACGACTTTCCTGCCCTGCCGGTGGTGCCGGTGGTCATCAAGTCACTCAAACGATTCGAGTGGGAGTAGACGTGACTACGCTGTTCATCTCGGACCTGCACCTGGAAGCGGACCGACCGGACATTGCCGGGCAGTTCATTGCCTTCCTCAAAGGCGAAGCACGCGATGCCGAAGCACTCTACATCCTGGGCGACCTGTTCGAAGCCTGGGTTGGTGACGACGATCCGAACCCGCACTACGCCGACATGACGCGCGCGATTCGCTCGCTCGCTGACGCCGGTGTGCCGGTGTACTTCATGCACGGCAACCGCGACTTCATGATCGGCGAGCAATTCGCAGAATCCGCAGGACTGACGCTGTTGCCGGACCCGACACCCGTCGAGCTGTACGGCCAGCGTGTGCTGCTTGCACACGGCGATGCTTACTGCACCGACGACACCGAGTACCAGCAAATGCGTGGCATGCTGCGAAACCCGGAGTGGCAGGCGATGATGCTGGCGAAGCCGGTCGAGGAGCGTCTCGCTATCGCGCGGGCCGCCCGCGAGCAAAGCATTGCGAGGAATGCGGGGCTGCCCGAGGACATTATGGACGTCAACCAGGGCGCCATCGAAACCGCCATGCGTGACGCGGGCATCGACCTGCTGCTGCACGGACACACCCACCGACCGGCCGTGCATGAATTCGACCTCGACGGCCGCAACGCAACGCGTATCGTGCTCGGTGACTGGTACGACCAGGGCAGCGTGGTTCGCTGGGATGAGCGCGGCTACACGCTGTCAGCGATGCCGCGAAACTAAGCTCCCTCAGGCGGCCTCGGGCAGGCCCGAGTGGAAACGGAACTGCTCATCCGGTGCCGCGATCAGCGTCGCTTCGACGGCCAGCAGCTCGCTGACGCGCTGATCGACTGACGCTTCATCCACGCCGCATTCGGATTTTGCGAACGCGAGATAGTGTTCGAAATGCCGAGATTCGGAAGCCAGCAGGCCTGAGTAAAATGTCGACAGGTCATCCGGCAAATGCGGAGCCAGTCGTGCGAATCGCTCGCAGGATCGGGCCTCGATGATCGCGCCAATCAGCAACATGTCCAGCAGCTTCCAGGGTTCCTCATCGCGCGCTGCATCACGCAGAGCGCCGGCGTAACGCGACGCGCTGAGGCGTTCAAATACGATGCCGCGTTCGTCCATAATCCTGCGGACCTGTTCGAAATGCCTCAGCTCCTCGCGTGCGAGACGCGACATGCGCTGCGCCAGCTGCGGTCGATCAGGGTAGCGATACAGGAACCCCAACGCCGTGGAGGCGGCCTTCAGCTCGCAGTTGGCGTGATCCAGCAGCAGCTCTGGCAGGCGCGAGACAGCAGCCTGCAGCCAGGCGTCGGGGGTTTCGCAGCCGAGAAACGCCTCGATGTTGGCCGGCACTACAGCCATGACGCGATATCCTTCGCGGACTGGATGCGGTCAGCCGGTCTTTTCGCCATCATCATGTTGATCATCATCTGGTAGTGCGCCGCGCGCGCGGGCAGCAACGGTACCGGCTCCTTGGCGTGTTTGTAAATGATGCCGAGTGCCGAGTCGCTTTCGTACGGCCGTCGCCCGGTCAGCATCTCGAAGAAGATCACGCCGAGACTGTAGATGTCGCTGCGCTCGTCCATGTCCTTGCCGTGCCCCTGTTCCGGGCTCATGTAGTACGGCGTACCGAAGATGTCGCCGCTGTCAGTGAGCGCCAGCTCCAGCCGCATACGCTTGGCCAGGCCAAAGTCGATCAGCACCAGGCTGCCGTCGTCGCGGAACATGACGTTGCCGGGTTTGAGATCCCGATGCAGGATGCCGACCTCGTGTACCGCCGTCAGTGCGCTGGCCATCTTGCGCAGATAAATCACGGCCTGGCGCTCGGGGATACCAACACGAATCTGGTGCCGCAA
>JBCDJX010000200.1:0-2270 GCA_038747355.1 Pseudomonadota bacterium
CAGCGCCAGCGTGGCGAGGACGGCGGCCGCGATGAACCACGGCATGCGCCACACCGGCGTCGGTACCGTGAACGGCCAGCTGGCTGGCGAGCTCCATTCGCCACCGGGCAAGCGCGCCCGAACACCGAAGGTAAAGTCGCCAGGCGGCAGATTGGAGTACGAGATCGACGTGGTTTTTGCGGCATCGCTCCATGCCGCGTCGTGGCCCGCAAGCTGGTAGCTGTACTCAATGCCATCGGGCTTGCGTGTCGATACCGCGGTGAAGTCGATCACGACTTCATCGAAGCTGAGGCTGTCCAGCACCGCGATGCTGTTGATCGCGAGGCCATCGACCCTGCGGGCGGTGATCTGCACTGCGGGTGCCGTAACGCCGTCAAACGGCACGGTAAGATCCATCACCGTGAGGCCGCTGCTCGTCCCGATCCAAAGATCGTCGCCGCCGTCGTAGTACATCGCGTGCACTTTGGATTCCAGCGCCACGAAGCCGTCCAGCGCACCGTAGCGCTCCAGCGTGTCCGTGGCGAGCGCATAGCGGTACGCGCCCCGGCTCGTCGCCAGGACGAGATTGTCATCCGGCAGCGGCTGAATCGAGTACATCGTTACATTGGACAGTGTCGACTCGGTAAACACGCTGCTGAGCTCACCATCGCGTAGCCGGAACACGCTGCCCTTGATGCCGGCGAACCAGACATCGGTGGCCGCGCCGCTGCCAGAGGCGACAACATGCGTGTAGTACTCCTGCTGCAATTGCTCGTCGGCCGCCATCCGCTCTGGCTTGGCGTCCGGATCATCCGTGTCGATGCGGAAAACGCCCGCGAAATTGGCGCTGAACCAGAGGTAGCTGTCGTCAGCCATGTCCAACGAGTACACGCTCGCGCTGTTGCCGATTGTGTACGTTCGCGTCTCTTCGGTTTCCGGGTCATACATCGTCAGCGTGCCCAGGAATGAGCCGATCCAGAGCCGGCCGCGGTGATCCAGCGTCAAACCGACGGTCAAGGATGTGTCTTCGGCCAACGTCTTTTGCAACGCCCTTGTGACGGGGTCGATGCCGTGGACGGCCCCCTGAACCTGGCCAAACCACAACGTACTGCCGTTGCGCGTTATTCTGATATCGCGCACCTCGCGACGATCGATACCCAGCTCGTCAGAAACGTTGATCAATTCCCCGGCGCCGTCCAGATATAAAAGGCCTAAGTTGGTGCCAAACCAGAAACCGTCGCCAACTCCGGGACGGACAGCGAACACCTCCGGGCTTCTGCCTTCAAATTCCAGCGAGTAGTGGTCAAAACGCGGACCGAGGTAACGGGCCAGCCCGCTCCGGGTTGGCACCCAGAACAAGCCTTCCTGGTCTCGCAGTGGTTGTGCCGTGCCGGCGATGGCGAGGCCCAGCTCAGATGGGTCCTTATCGCCAAACCGGAACATACCCAGCTCCTCAAGAAAGACCCATTTCAGCGCTCCTTGATCGAGAACCAGCCCAGAGATGCGATCCTCGTAGTTGACGTCGAGCCATTCGATGCGATCGCCCTGTAGCCAGCCGATACGACCGTTGGCGTCGCCGACCGCGACCCGACCCTGCCGGTCTGTGGCAACTGCGGTCAGGTTATTGCCGACGTCCTCGAACACCGTCCCGCCCGCCACTTTGAGCCGTTTCAGGCCGGTCGGGCTGATCAAGTACAGCGTGTCGTCGCCGGCAAGATCCATCGTGTAGATCTCGTCTGGGGCGCTCTCAAGATGCTGAAACCCGCTGTCCATGTCGTTCAGGGACAAGGTCCGGATTCCGCCTGGCTGCGAGCCGATGTACAGCGTATTCCCCACGTCGATGATCGCCCGGACCACGCCACGCGAAGCTTCGTCAGGTTCAAATGTCCGCACGACCTTGCCGTTCTCAATCAGCGTCAGACCGCCGCCGGCATCGCCGGCCCAGAGCCGGTTCTGTGCGTCGACACGCAGTGCCTGAATCAGGTTCTGGCGTAGGCCCTCTCGGGCCGTAAGGCTCTCAAACGTGCGACCGTCGAAGCGGTTAAGGCCACCAAACGTCGCGATCCACAGAAAGCCGTCGTTGTCCTGAACGACCGCATGAACGGTCTTCTGGTTCAGCCCCTCGGCGACCGAGTAAATCCGAAACGGCGAATCGGCCAGGAGCGGCAAGGTGGTGCCGGCAGCCGAAGGGGTAACCACGGCGGCAGCCAAGACAGCTAGAAGAAGGGCGTGGAGTTTCACGGCGGATCGTCATCGCATTGCTACGCTGTGTCTCCTAACGGCCGGGAGCG
>JBCDJX010000201.1:0-2179 GCA_038747355.1 Pseudomonadota bacterium
CGCCGGAGGATTCAGACGACTGGCGAGAGGTTAAGGACAAGCGCGAGCTGCTCGAGTGCTGAGACGGGGCCTCGTGCACTCGGGGTCGTGACGGTCAGGTGCCGCCTTCGCGCTGTGAATCGTCGTACATCTTGGTGAGAAAATTGCGAATCGCTGCGATCGCCTCGTCTTTCTGCATTAACTGCTGCTGTTCCAGCACCTTCGCCATATCGTCAATAGACCGGCGTCCGTCGATCAGCGACATAATGAATGAGTAGATCTGCGTGGTCATCGCCTGGGTCCGGAATGACTGCGTGAGCGGTACCGGCTCCTTGCCGGTGACGATCCAGTCGGGCAGGGCCTTGTGGCGTGGCGGTGCCTTGATCTTCTTTTCCCGATACGCTGAAAACGAAAACGTCTTTTCCTGTCGACCGTGGCGGCTCGCCGGTGAACACATGTAGGGGATCGTCGTCTGGCTGACGTACGGGTCAGAAAAACCGCCTTCAGCTACGATCGCCTTCACCTCTTCGGGACTGTAGCAGCGGGCGCGCTTCGGGCTTGCGAACGCCAGCGAGCCAAAATTGACCCAGCGGCCGTTGTCAGATAACAGCTGGTTAATTCGCGCTGCCAGAACCGGCAGATCTTCGCTGATGATGTCGATAAGCCACGGGGTGACCACTGTGTCGAAGCTGCCGCTGACAAACGGCGGTCGAAGCGCATCGCCAAACACGAGCGTAAAACCGTCGTCGCTGGCCGCCGGCGCTTCCAGCGTTCGAAGCAACGCGTCGTCTTCCAGTGACGCCGGCGCAATCGGGAATTCCCAGAACTTGAGCTTGTCACCCCGCGCCATCGCTTGTGCCACGAACATCAACAGCGGGTTGAAGTCCATGGCAACGACCTGGTCACAGTCGAGTTCGCGATGGATGTCGTAGGCGAGTCGACCTGCGCCGGCACCAAGCACCAGTACGCGTCCGAGCGCGGCGTTGTCGTGCAGCACCGAGCGAAGACAGTCCATCGATGCCGTGTTCTCGTCGTCGCCCCAGCACCAGTCACGAAAAATGTTGGGATAGTAGGTGTGCAGGCCCTGGTCTACCGGTAGCCGGGTGCGCAGGGCGAGGTACGACTGAAACGTGCCTTTCAACGGGGCGTCCGTCATTGGCTCAACGAGTTTCTTGAGCTTTCGCTGATGCTCCTTCAGCGCTTTGAGATAGCGCTCGACGCGTCGCTTCGACAACGGCCGAAGGTCCTTGGCCTTGAGTTCCCGGTCAAGGCCTTCCATTTCGTGGCCGATTTTCTGTTGCGCCATGTGCAGCCGATTGCGCCATTCCGCCAGCGTGGCTTGCGGCTCGGCGAACATCCACGGCAGGCCGCCGACCAGCGGGTAAACGGTTTTGCACGAGGTGCAGTGGATTTCGTCGTCCCCCGGAACCAGCGGTGCGTTGTCGCAACGCGGGCAGGCAAACAGGTCGATCAGGGAGTCAGGCATGGATTCGGGTCGTTTTGGTGTGGGAATGGCGACGTGATCGGCGACACATATACCACGAAAAAGGCCAGCCGGATGACCGGCTGGCCTGAATCGTCATATCGAGAGCAGCGCCCGATGACGATAAAACGCGCTTATCGCGTTAACCGCCCTTAAACGGGGTTAGCTATCGTGCCGTTGCAGATCGGTGTAAACGCCGTCAGTGCATCGAGCATGGCGGTGTTGCCGAGGCCGTGGCCCGGGAACAGCCCGTCGAACAGTCCGACTTCGTTGTGCAGCGCCATGTAGTTGAGGATGGCGGTGTTGACCAACTGCGGTACGTTGTTGGCGGCCGGTGTGCCGGCGCGTTGAACGGAACCGTTAGCGTCCATGTAACCGATTTGCTGGTGTATCGCCTGCTCTTCCGGCGTTGCGCCGATGATGACGGGTCGTCGTCCGGGGTTGTAGACCAGGAAGAACGAACCGGCCGTCGACGAGTTGTCACTGGTCCATTCGCCCTTGCCGCGACCTTCAACCGTGTTGTCGATCGCGCCGTTTGAGGACAGTGAGCCGTCCGAGAAGACGTACATCATCAAGGGGACGCCGATACGTGCGGCGTATTCCAGGCAAGCGCCCATGCAACGTCCTGCACGGAAGTCCTTGACCTCGCCCTCGGCACGACGGCCGCCGTGGTAGTCATAACCACCCATCTCGATCGTGCCGGCACCGGCGAAGCCG
>JBCDJX010000202.1:0-2046 GCA_038747355.1 Pseudomonadota bacterium
CTCGTGCAGGTGGATGTGCAGCGCGGACTGGTCTCGGTGGACGGTGCCAGACGTTATGGCGTCGTTCTAAGCGACGGCGCTGTGGACGATGCAGCGACCGCGTCGCTGCGCGAGGACATGCGCGCTGGTCGGGGCGAGCAGGGCCTGTTTAATTTCGGCGGCAGTATCGACGAAATCAAGGCTCGCGCGCTCGAGGAAACGCATCTGCCGGCTCCGGTGTCGCCGAATGCCTGAAGCGCCAGACAGCGTGGCAGAAACCCGCGCCGATGGCGCGGGCCGGTTCCTCGAGACGCTGTCGTTGAACTGGAACGTCGAGCAGACGGAGGCGGTCGCGCGCGCACCGCTGTATCACCAGCTGTTCCTGGTACTGAAACGCGCGATTCTCGACGGCACGATTCCGCACGGCGCCAAGATGCCGACCGAGCAACAGCTCTCGGAGACCTTCGAGGTTTCGCGGATAACCAGCCGCCGAGCCATGGACGAGCTCGCCGCCGGGAAACTGATACGACGCAAGCGCGGCAAAGGTTCGCACGTGATCTACCAGTTCCGGCCACAGTCCACACGGGCACCGATGCGCGGCGTGCTGGAAAACTTCATCCAGCTCGGCAACAACAGCCAGGTCCGGCTGATCGAAATCGGGCACATCATTCCGCCGGCCGAAATTCGCCAGCTGTTCGGGATTGGCGATACCGACATCGTGCTCGCGATAACTCGCGTCAGCCGAACCGAGGCGGAAGACACCTACGCGTACTACCAGAGCTGGACGGCTGCCGACGTCGGCGAGCTGGACCAGGAGTTGCTGAAGACTACCTCGCGTCTGCACTTGTTGCGCGCGGCCGGCCTCAAGCTTGCACGCGTTGAGCAGATACTGGGTGCTGTGAATGCGCCGCCGCAGGTGGCAGATGAACTGGGCATAGACGCCGGTGACGCCTTGTTGTCGATGCGGCGCTTGTCGTACGACGTCGACGACCAGCTCGTGGATATCGTGGATTGCCTCTACAACCCACAACGTTTTCAGTACGCCATGGAGTTAAGTGTGGCTTGACGGTCGGATTTTCGCCGCCTCGCCGCGATGAGTTGTGTGGCCCGGATGCCGGGTCACCGTTTCGGGGGACGGGACGTTGCTGTTTCAGGACGGACCGCACATGTCAGTAATAGAGAAGAGAGTTTGTTATGAAATTGTTCAGGAAACCGCTGTGTGCTGCCATGCTGCTGGCTTTGCTGCCAGTACCGGCTGTGTATGCACAGGAAGGTGCGGATGCGATCGAAGAGATCACCGTCTCCGCCCGTAAACGCGACGAGAGTTTGCAGGACGTGCCGATTGCAATTACGGCATTCACCGAGGACACAATCGAGAAGGCCGGTATAGAACGACCGGCGGACTTTATCGGTCTGATGCCGAACGTCACGATTGTCGATACTGCCAACGTGGGCGACACGCAGGTGAGCATACGCGGCATCGTGTCAACGCGTGACGCTGAGTCGACGTTTGCTTACGTCGTTGACGGCGTACTTAGCACCAACCCGAACAGCTTCAACGAAGAGCTGGTCGACATCCAGCAGATCGAAGTCCTGAAAGGTCCGCAGGGCGCACTCTACGGTCGTAATGCCGTTGCCGGTGCCATCCTGGTCACGACCAAGGAACCGGAAGCCGGATTTGATGGTGCGATCAAGCTGGCGGCCGGTAACTACGGTGCGCAGCGAGGTTCGCTTCGCCTGAGCGGCGGTTCCGAAACGGTTCGTGGCAGCCTGGTAGGCAGCTACCGGACTTTCGACGGTTTCTACGAGAATATTTTCCTGGGCAGCGACGATTCGGTCGATTACCTGGAAGACACCACCGTCCGCGGTCGCGTGATCTTCGAACCGAACGATGCGTTCCGTCTCGACATTCGCGGCGGCACCTCGGAGGTCGAAGGCGGTGCGATCAACTTCAACGCCGCCTTCGCGATCCCGGCGTTCGAAACCGTGTTCGACAGCCCGACCTTCAACGCCGACCCGAACGACAACGATTTCATCTACGCGTTTAACACGCCGGGTATCAACAAC
>JBCDJX010000203.1:0-2035 GCA_038747355.1 Pseudomonadota bacterium
CAGCGCCTTGGTCGGAGGCCGCACTGCGCAACAGATCGAGGACCAGTTGGCGTCCGTGACCAGCGACGGCGTGATGATCACCATCGGAACAGGACAGTCGATCCTGCTTGAAGGGCTTGGAACCACCAACGGCCTCGCAGAGGACATCCAGTTCACGCCCCTGGCATGACCTCGGCCCACGGACAGAAACGGGGCTCGGACAATAAGTAAATCGCCGCGTTGTTTTAAGCCTTGAGTTAAAGTCGCGGCATGGCACGCGGCCTCTCTTTTTGGCGGTCAGCCCCGATCCGTTCGCGCCGACAGTGCGTTTTCACCATTCTCCAAGGTGTCCTGAAACATCTCTGCGCTCGACACGGCCCAATGCAACATCGGGGTTTCGGCGTCGGCCGCCATCGCTCGACCGTCAGTGTGGTACGCGTCAGGACTACCCTTAGAAAGCCCAGCACGGCTGTTTCGAAATGATTGGCCGGTCCGACGAGGTCAGACCGTGGGCAGACGGTACATACCTGAGTTGGAAAACGCGACCGCGCCTCCGTCTGCAATGTCACGTGACAGTCGTGCCGCGATGATACGCAACGCAGTCTGACGCCCTTTTGTGATCAGCGCACGACGTGAAGGTAGCAGTTGAGGCGCGGAGGGGGCGAGCAGGGCTTGAGACCAGATCAGCGGATGCAATTCGCAAAGATGGTGTCGCAGAATGTGGTCTACGAACTCGTGAATTTTGGCGCGTGCGCTCGCAGCATGGGGGGGCGTTGGCGTATCGGGACGCGGACGCATGTTAATCGCACAGAAAGCGGCCAGCAGATTTGCGATGTGCTGGTCGCCAGAACGATTCAGAATGTCGGCCATACCGGTGAGAAAATACTCCGGATCGATCAGGTCGAGCGTCGAGCTGTCCATCGAAAGCGCGTCCAAGTAGACCCAGGTGTATCCGCCGGCGCCCCAAGATGCCTCGGTCAGCACCGCAATACGTCGCGCCGCCACTTCCAGCGCAGCGGCGCCACCATCGGGAGCGTTCAGCACATGTCTGCCACAGCTTCGCATGTGACGGTGCGCTCCCGGTTCCAGCGCGATCAGCCGCTCGTAGAGCTCGCTCAGACGGCGCGCGGGGCGGCCTGCCTCGGCGGCAAGGGCGGCAAGAGCGGCACTCAGAGACGGCGTTGTCAAAGCGGCCTCCTTGTGTTTTGCCAGAATGTCCGAAGCTTCAGACAAGTGATAAGAGATATGCGCGGCCGTCTGATGCGGATCGCGCAACTCCGACAAACGGCGCCAGGCCGAGGCCACATCAATATGCGCCAGCGCAACAACCAGTCCGGTGGGATACTCGCGAGGCATGTCTTCCAGTATCGTCGCGATATCTTGCAGGCCCGTTGGATCGGGCGCGACCAGATCGTGTAACGCGTCCTCAGCGGCGGCGACAACGTCGCTGCGCGCGCCACCCGCGAGCAACAGCGCGGCGGGCTCGCCTCCAGGCGTGGTACGCCGCGCGGCGTCGGCACTTCTGATCGCTTCAGACAGATCGTCCCAGGAATCCTGCCGTGCCAGACGCTGGCCCCGGTCGTGATGGCCCGTTCGGGCGAGCTCTTCGTCGGAGATGGGTAAGGCCGGCAGCAGGACGCGCTTGGCGAGCCTGTCGATATCTTCGGATGCGGCGCTTGCTTTAGAACCGGCAAACTGGGACGGGTTAATCAAATGTCGCAGGCGTGCGAACCGTTGGGACGGTCCGCCACCCGCCTTTCGGGGACGGGGCATATACTAGATCACTCATTACTGTACGACTCACAGTATCACTTTGAATTAGACGAAAAAGCGGCGGGCCTGAGGAGAGATGGGGGAAACCCGCCGATGCCGCGCGGCGGGATTGAGTTTTTCCGTGTTTCGAGTCAAAGAAGCGCCCGTGAGACATGTAGCTGCCCTTCTCATCGCTCTCGCGATCGCTGCACCTGCGACGGCCGACCATTCGGGACCGAAGGTCGATGTCGACGCGGCGACCCTTCAACTGACGTCGATGGCCGGTCAAATGCCCCGTACGCGG
>JBCDJX010000204.1:0-2026 GCA_038747355.1 Pseudomonadota bacterium
CCCTTGGTGGCATCCTCGGGACTCAGGTCCTGGTGTTTGTGGTCGTAGGTGTCGGCAATGTCGACCTGGCAGATATTGTTGGTCGAGTGATTGCGGTGCATCTCCGACAACACGCCGATCTCAAGACCCCAGTCGGTCGGGATGCGCAGGTCACGGACGGCACCGCGGCGCAGGGCAAACTCGCCGGCCAGCGGGTAGCGGAAGCTGTGCAGAAATTCGAGGTACTCGGAGCGCCCGCAGACGATGCGCATCGCCAGGATTAACGGCGTTACCAGCAGACGCGTCACGCGCCCGCCAAGGTTTTCGCCGTTGGATCGAGCGTAGTAGCCCTTGCTAAACACAAAGCCTGAGTTCGGGTTGGCCACCGGGTAAATCAGGCGGGCCAGCAGCTCGCGCTTGTAGGTCTTGATGTCGGCATCGTGCAGCGCGATCGATGCCGCTCGACCGGTGGCCAGTGCGTAGCCGTAACAGAACCAGACGTTGCGCCCTTTACCGGGCTCGGTCGGCGACAGGCCTTTCTTCTTCAGCCGCTCGTCGATCTCGCGCAAACGCGGACCGTCGTTCCACAACACCACGTGGTGCTGCGGCAGTCGATCGAAGAAGGCTAGCGCCTTGCGATACTGGTCCTCATCAGCTCGATCGAGCCCGATGACGATCTCATTGAGGTAGGGAACCGGCACCAGCTCTCTGACAATGTTGTCCAGCGCCGGCGTCTCCAGCTCGGAATACAGCGACGGGATCACCAGCCCCATCGGGCGATAACGGGAGAACTCGATGAGCTCCTTTTCGAGCTCGGCGACCGGTCGGTTGTTCAGATTGTGCAGTGTTGCGATGTTGCCGTTCTGGTGAAAGTCGCCCAAGACCCTCTCCCTGTTTCGTTGTTATTCAGTACTCCGCGAGCAGCGCCAGCATCGCCTCGTTCCATCCGTCCGGGCCGTGGGCTGCAGGTCTTACGATACGGTTTTGCGTCGTCAACGTCATGTCGTGACGGTGTTTGCCGGGAATCACGACCGCGATATCGGTGGTCTCCAGCATGCCGATGTCGTTGGGTCCGTCACCGAGCGACACGGAGAGCACGTGCTCGCTCGGGTAGCGATCCACGTAGGTATCGATCAGCTGCTGGACCGCCTTCTCCTTGGAGGTCTGCCCGATCAGGTGCAGGAATCGACCGCCACGAACGCAGTTCAGGCCGTGCTCACGGGCCTTCACCGCAAACTCGGCAGCGCGCACCTCGGTGTCCAGCCAGAGAATCGGCTCAGAGGCGGCGCGCTCGTTTGCCAGTGCCGCGCGCGCCGGCGGCAGTGCCGTTTGCGTGACAATGCCGTCGGTGCCCAGTTCGAAAAAGGCCTCACAGCGATAGCTGTGCTGCTCCTTGATGTCGCGGTAAATTCGCTGCAACTCGCCGCGCTCCACGGCGCCGTCGACCGCCATCGTGTCGGGAAACTCCTGGCCGGCGACATGGATCGAGGCGCCGTTCTCGGCCACCACGGGGTATTCGAGTTTTAACTCATCACGGTAGCCGGACAGTTCCGCGTAGGTTTTGCTGCTGACCAGCACCAGCGGGATGTTGCGTGAGGTCAGCTGCTCCAGTGCCGGCTTCGCCGCCTGCCATTCATACGTGTTGTGATCGAGCAGCGTGCCGTCGAGGTCGGTGAAGACAATCAGCCGATGATCAACCCCCGCAGCTCGCATGGCTTTACGCTGCGTCCAGCTGCGATGCGATCCAGCGATCGATATGCGCCTCCAGCACGATCAGCGGCAGTGAACCGGTGGTCAGGACCTGGTCGTGGAATGCGCGTACGTCGAATTGGTCGCCGAGCTGCTGTTCAGCCCGGTTTCGCAGTTCGCGGATCTTCAGCTGACCGATCTTGTAAGCCAGCGCCTGCCCGGGAATCGCGATGTAGCGCTCCACTTCGATCACGACGTCGGTATCGGCAATCGGCGAGTTGGACTGCATGAACGCAATCGCTTCCTCTCGTGTCCAGCCGAGGGCGTGCATACCGGTGTCGACAACGAGTCGGTTGGC
>JBCDJX010000205.1:0-1997 GCA_038747355.1 Pseudomonadota bacterium
CGCGGTCAGTTGCCAGGTCTCCCTCGAGGAATACATGGCCTGTGCCGTTGGCGGCTGCGCAGGTTGCGCCGTGCGCGTCACGACCGAATCCGGGCCGGCCATGAAGCGGGTGTGCGTGGACGGTCCCGTGTTCGACGGCGCGAGCGTGGACTGGGACGCCGCCTGAGCCCGCCCGACGAGTGCCTCACTCAACAACAGTCACGCACCCAGTCCTGGATCGCTGTCGCGCAGTCTTCCGGCAATACCTGCAGCAACAAGTGCGGACCATCGAACGTTTCTACTTCCACGGATCCGACGCGTTCGGAGACATCCGCAACATTGGACGACGGTACCAGGCGGTCCTGGCCGGCCTCGAGATACAGCAACGGTACCTCGATCTCGGCCAATGCATCGCGGACATCGACGGTTGCAATCTCGCGCAAGCGGTGGCGGATAACCTCTGCTGAAACGCCGGAGAGGGTATCTTCAAGTAGCGCGCGCAGCGCCGGGTCCACCGCACCCAGGAGGACGTTCCGGGCCAGCGACGCGGCACGACCGTGAATCGGCACGTACGGCAAGACGGGCAGTAAACTGCCGAGACCGGGCCTCGGATTGCGTGCGAAACCGCAGCACAGGACGACGCCTCGCAAATTCGTTGGGCGGCTGGCGGCCAGGCGGATCGCGATCGGGCTGGAGAACGATTCGCCTAGCACCACGAACGGCTCATCGGGTAACGCCGAGCGCACGCGCGTTTCGAGCTGCGCGTAGCTCAGCGGGCGATCGACGGGGTACGATACCACCTGGCTGCGGTCGTCCGCGTCGAGAAACGTGAGCAACGGCCCGAACAAGCGACCCGTGCCGTCAAGACCGGGCAGTAATACCCGTTTCACTGCGGTCCTTCGTGAGCATTGACGATCGCCGACCTAGCTGCCCTGCCCGCGTGTCGAAAACCGCAGCGCGTAGGGCACCGCCGGGTTGCCGGCCGCGTCCTTGAAGTTTCGATGCTTCGGCGAGTTGATCATGATCTCGTAGGTGACGCCGGGTTTCAGCGACACCGGCAGGACCGCCGTGCGCTGATCAGCTTCCCAGCGTGGTGATCCCGTTATCTCCGGGAACGCATCCACTCCGCGAGTCGCCCAGGACCAGCTTCCGGGCATCATCTTTTCGTCGAAACTGACGCGTATTTCGCCAAGCGCCGGATCAATGCCCTGAGAATCAGCCGATGGCACGGTGTGCGTGACCGACGGCGGCGTGACGTCGTCCATCGCCGTCAACGAGAAAACCAGCATAAGCAGTATCAGCGACTTCACCCATCGGCTCCCGGTTTAGCAACCTTGTGCGGTTGGTGCCCTCTTTTTACGCGCTTTTCAGACATCCAGCCAGTACGCAACAACTTTGCGAACCGCATCATTGCGGAGACAGGGTCGTTCGCGTAGCGTCGGAGAGGCTCGACTGCGTATAACCATTTAGCGGGGATACTTCATGACATTTACGCGAACGATCGTTGCACTGACTTTCACGCTGTTGCCGGTTGCACTGTTCGCCCAGGATTCGGGCGATGATGGGGAGCTCACCGACGCGCAGCGCTTTTACCAGAGCCTGAACTGGGAAGCGGGACCGGGCAATTTCGACGTGACGAACTTCGCCACGATCGATCTGCCGGAGGGCTTTGATCGACTGAATGAATCCGACACCGCGAGGCTGATGGAATTTTTTTAGAATCCGGGTTCAGTCGGTGAGTTCTATGTCGGACCGATCGACGAACGATGGTTTGCCCTGTTCAGCTATGAAGACACGGGGCACGTCGAAGACGACGAAGACATCGATGCGGACGCGCTGCTCGACTCAATTCGTGCAGGTACCGAAGTCGGCAACGAAGAACGCCGCAGACGCGGCTGGGCCGAGATGAACATCGTTGGCTGGCAGTCAAAGCCGGCGTACAGCGACCAGACCAATCGACTGTCGTGGGCGATTCTCGCCGAGAGCGCGGGCGAGGAGATCGTGAATTACAACACCCG
>JBCDJX010000206.1:0-1946 GCA_038747355.1 Pseudomonadota bacterium
CGAAGCGTCCGTTTTCCATGCGAAAGATGTGAATCAGCGCCGTGCCGAGCGCATCCGGGCTTCGCTTTGAATGCAGGTGTATCCACACCAGGTCGCCCTCGGCGGCGGCTCGTTTGATCGAGATCGTGCTCTCCGGGTAGCGCTCAATGCGATTCGCGAAATGCGCGAGCACGGCTTCGAGTCCGTCGGGCACGTGCGGCGAATGCTGGATGTAGCTATCACCGAAGCACTCGCGTGTGGCGGTCTCGAGATCCAGCTCAACCTCCAGCAGCTCCATGCAGTAGACCGCCTTCTCAAGATTCGCCTGCTCGAGCTCGCGTTGCGCGGTGAGGCCGGACTCGCAGCCGACGACAAGCGATGCCGCGGCAAGCAGGCCGATTAAGCCGATACGTTGTTTGACGATGGTCATGGTGTCTCCCTGGTCCCTGGAGACATCGGACAAACGCTGCGATGTTGAGTTCGACCGTTGGCCGATCTCGTCGATCTAATCCAGCAATCGCGTATTGGGGTACGCGCCGTACCAGCCGAACCAGAACGCGCTGTGCGACGGCAGGCGTGCAAGTCGTTGCCCGGCGTCACTCGTCAGCCGGTCTTCGCTCAAGGTCCACTCGACACCGTCAGCATCCACGAGTCCGCGGTCCTGGTCCCAGGCGACAAACCTCCGCCCGCGGGTTTCGTACGCACGCATGGCGCCGGAGCGATCGGTCACGACCACCAGCTCTCGCTCACCCACCGTCTCGTGCAGCAGTGGTTCTTCCGCTGCGTGTCGCGCTGAAATCGCCAGCGGCTCACCGTCGGCAAAAACCAGCCCAAGCACCTCGGCCTTGTTGGCGAGGCGTTGATCCACCAGCGCGGTGTTGAACATCAGCTCATCGGTCGCGAAATACTCCTGGTAAGCAACGCCTTCGCCGTAGTCACGCCGATGCCCGGTATCGAGCGACAGCACCGTCGTGTCCGGATGGCGGCGACGCCATTCGCCCCAGGTTGAGGTGACGACGCTGCGTCTCGGAAGGCGAATGGCCTGGTCCACGAGTGGCCCGACGACGGGTGTGCCCCACATCGTGTTCCACAGCGAACTCGTCGCCTGGTCGTACATCAGCTTGTTGGAGCGATACAGGAATCCGCTGGTGCCCATCGCGTGCTCGACGCCGTCCACCGTCGCGTCGTAGAGGATCATCGAACCGCACAGGGTGCAGTACACGCCGACCACCGGCACTCCACCAACCTCGTCCACGAACATCTCGTGCCAGGCCAGGATGCGTTTCGGATACGCACGCACATCGCCGTTGACCTCGATGCCGAACACGACGTGGTCATCGTCGAGGTAGTCGGCCTCGTCAGCCGCGATCATCTCAGGTCCGCGCAACGGCGGGATGCCGTCCTGCAACACGCCGCCCCAGCGAACCTCGTCAAGCCGGATGGTCGTGACGCGCTCATCGTCGAAGTACTCGGCAAAGCGTCGATCGATG
Source organism: Pseudomonadota bacterium (assembly GCA_038747355.1). GTDB lineage: Bacteria > Pseudomonadota > Gammaproteobacteria > Steroidobacterales > Woeseiaceae > UBA1847. Next base: position 1,470 of record JBCDJX010000206.1, read on the forward strand.
CGGCTGTACAGGCGCGATTTGAAGTCGGCGTAGTGCTCCGGCGCGTCGTATTGCTGCTTCCAGATCCATGCGAACCAGGCGTTGATGTCGTAACCGTAGTTCTGGCCGGTCTGCCGTCGCAGCACCTGCAGCGCTTCCTGCTGCAACACCGAGCTGCGCGCCAGCGTGATGTACTCCACCACCGCCGGCGCCATACGTTCGTCCCATTCGCGCTCGAGTCGTGTCAGCGCACCGAGCTGAAAACTCGCCTCCGGGTGTGTGAGGCCCAGCAGCGCCGGCTCCGACGCGAGGTCCTGATCGGACAAGTCACCGCCGGCCGACGACGTGCAGGCAGTGAATGCAAACAGGGTGAGAACAATCAGCAGGGATTGGCGCGCAGGGCGGCTTTTCGAATGCGATGCGGTCATGTGCAAACAGACCCCGGAGCTCACGCGCTTATTTCAAATCTCACAAAAGTGTCACAGCGGTAATAATCGC
>JBCDJX010000207.1:0-1935 GCA_038747355.1 Pseudomonadota bacterium
CCGGGATTGAGAATACCTCGCGGGTCGAGTGCGGCCTTGATGGCCCTCATCGTCTGGAGCGCAACAGGATCCTTCAGGCGTTCCATAGATGCACGTTTTGTCAGCCCGACGCCGTGCTCGGCCGAGAAGGACCCGCCAAGTGCGACGGCTGCATCCTCGACAGCAGTGCTGATGCGCATATGCAAGAGGGTGTCATCGCTCGACGGCCATGCGGCGAAGTGCAGGTTGCCGTCGCCCAGGTGAGCCACATTGAGAAAACGGATCCCGGGGTCGAGCGCGCGGGTGTCCGCCGTGATCCGGTCCAGCAGTTCCTGCATCCGGTCGACGGGTACGCAAACATCGTTGTCGACGATCGGATCGTGCAGGCGCGAAAGCTCGGCAGAGGCTTCGCGGCGCCGCCACATTTCGAGACGCTCTCCTTCTGACTTGGCGATGACGGCGTCGCGCACATCACCGGATTCGAACTGCGCCGACAGCACGTCTTCGAGTTGCGCGGCGATCGCGCTCTGACCGGTGTCGTCCGGGGCGGCGTCGCGTTCGGACACCGCGCCCAGTTCGATGAAAACATTGACCGCATGGGACGCGTCAAAAGGCGGCCTGGCATCGGGATAACGTTGCAAATGAGCTTCGATGTAGTTGTCGGGCATGTACTCAAAGGCCTCGACCGCGCCCCCGGTTTCCGCCTGGAGCTGGTTCAGCAGTCCAAGTGCTGCTGCGACCGAACGGCACGCGACCATCGCGCTGACATAGGCGCGGGGACGTGGCGCGAGTTTCAGGACGGCGGCCGTGATGATGCCCAAGGTGCCTTCGGATCCGATCATGAGATCGCGCAGGTCGTAGCCGGAATTGTCCTTGTGCACCTCGCTCATGAGATTGAGCACGCGCCCGTCGGCCAGCACGGCCTCGAGCCCGAGGCAAAGCCCACGCGTGTTGCCATAGCGGACAACGTTGGACCCGCCGGCATTTGTGGCCAGCACACCGCCGATCATCGCCGAACCGCGCGCGCCGAAGGTGAGTGGAAAGATCAGATCGTGACGCGCAGCGGCCTCGTGCAACGATGACAAGATGACGCCGGCTTCGACAATTGCAACGCGGGCATCGGGACGAAGCTCTCGAATGGTCGACATTCGGTCGAGCGAGAGCATCAGACATCCCTCGGCTTCTGTTGCCATGGTCAGTCCGGTCCGGCCGGCCACGGGAACGACGCCAGTCCTGTTTTCATTCGCCAATCGCAGGATATCCGAGACTTCGCCGGTGTTGGCGGGCCTTAGTACTGCCAGGGGAGACCAGCGCTGCGTGTCGCTCCAGTCGGTGGCGAACGGGAGAGTGGCGGTACCTGTCAGAACATTGGGCGCACCGATCGCGGCGCGTAAGGCATCGAGTAGCATTTTGCACATAGCCCAAACTGTTCAGGGTGCTCAATCAGAGCGAGCGTAGTCCCGCCCGGAGCGATAGACAACAGATCCTGGAAAAACGTGGCCGCTGGCAATCAAGATCACGATCTTTCGCAGCTTCGGCGGCTGGTTTTGCGTTGGCGGGGGAAGGTACGAGAAAAACTAATGACTTATTAACAACCTTCCCCCAGCCTGAGCGAGCGACGGCGCAGGCTGCCGCCGTCCAGGGACGGGCCATCTGAAGTCGTGACCCGCACCAGACTGCCGGTGATGTCGTTCACCGGCTTGCGACCTGACATCGTCGGGAATTGAGCCATTTCTGCGGCTGGATTTCGCGCAGCCTGAGGCCGATACGGCGGATCAGAAAACAATCTGTTCACGTCCTGCGCAGACTGAACCCAAGCGCCCGCCGTTGCCTGACGGTTTTCGCTTGACGTTCAAGGCCGGCCTGGAATACGACCGCCGGGCTTCTGGCGTGGTAGCTCAGCTGGTTAGAGCGCACGACTCATAATCGTGAGGTCGGGAGTTCAAGTCTCCCCCA
>JBCDJX010000208.1:0-1888 GCA_038747355.1 Pseudomonadota bacterium
ATCGCGGCCGCTGGCCGTATGCTCGGTGTCGACACCACCATCGTGATGCCGGCTGATGCACCGGCTATGAAGCTCAACAACACCCGGCAACTGGGCGGCAACGTCGTGACCTACGATCGATACGCGGAAAGTCGTGAAGCGATCGCCGAGCGAATAGCCACGGAGGCGGGCAGCGCGATCGCACCGTCGTTCAATCACCCACACATCATTGCGGGGCAGGGCACGACCGGTCTTGAGATACGTGACGACTGCCTTGAGCGTGGTGTCGTGCCCGACCAGTTGCTGGTCTGCTGCGGTGGCGGCGGTTTGACCGCCGGTTGCGCGCTGGCTGTTCGCTCCGCGTTCCCGAACGTGGCTGTGCACCCGGTCGAGCCGGTCAATTTTGACGACACGACACGCTCGTTGATCAGCGGCGAGCGCGAACACAACGACCCGTCCGCGCGCTCGATCTGCGATGCGATCCTGACGAACTCACCCGGGGACCTGACTTTTGACATTCTGCAACGGGTAGCGGCGAGCGGCCTTGTTGTATCCGACGATGCGGTCCGACAGGCGATGCGGTTCGCCTTTCAACAGTTGAAGCTGGTTGTTGAGCCTGGCGGCTGCGTGGCACTCGCCGCGGTGCTGAGCAGCGCCGTGGAAACCAAAGACCGCGTGACGGTGCTGACGCTGAGTGGCGGCAACGTCGATCCCGATCTGTTCGCGGAGATTCAGGCGGAGCGCGGCTGAGTCCGGGTCAGGATGCCGGGTTTGCGCCCGTCCACGCTGGCCAGTCGAACCGCGAGCTGTCGGCGTTGTTGCCAGCCATCCAGCCAGCTGATGACACGTTCGACCTGCTCGAGGTCGGGCTTCACGCGCGACGGGGGCATCTCACAGATACCGAGCCCGTTCTCGGCTGCGTAGACGAAATTCTGGCTGTCGCGCATTACCGCGATAATCGGGATGCCCAGAGAATCCAGGAAGCGCATCAGTTTGGAAAAGCTCTTGGTGTTCTTGCGCGTGCGGTTGGCGATGACGGCCAGCTTGCGTTCGTTGCGATTGATTTTCGCGACCAGCAGGAGGTCCGCAATGCAACGGGACACCGCGTGAATGTCCATCGGTGACGGCAGGACCGGCACGAGAATGCTCGACGCATCGCGCGTCAGTTCGCGCAAATCGTCGTGCGTGATTGCGGCGGGTGAATCCACGATCAGGTTGAGCGTGTCGCTCGGCAGGCGGAGTTGCCAGCTGCGAGTCGCCTGCATGCTGTTCTTGTAGGCGGCAATACCGTTAACAGTTGGTTGTGATTCGGCACGGCGGTCGAGCCAGCCCATGCTGGAGCCCTGCGGATCAAAATCCATGATGGTCGGGGTGGCCCCGCGCCTGGCGTAGGCCGCTGCGATATTCGTCACCAGCGTCGACTTGCCGCAACCCCCTTTCGGGTTCAGCACCACGATGCGGTTCAGCGAATTTTTGCTAGGGCTTCCCAACATGGTCAAACCTTGACGGTTCGTGACGATCCGATCCCGGAACCAGTTCACATAATACGCGAGCCGGCACGGAATCCCAGTGCCAGAGCTTTATAAATCAGTCCCTTGGCGCGTATTCCTCGAATTCGGGCATGCTACCGTCACTGCAGGACCAGCTTGCGGCCGACCCTTTGAAGATTCGGCCACCGGCCTCGACGCCGGGGTCCGAATCGAGACTCCCGGCAGGAACGACGGCGAAACCCCGTTCGGCGGAGTAATTCGGCAGGCGACTGCCGCACTGCGTGCAGAAGACGTTGGTGAAGAACCGGGCATCCGGCACTTTGAATCGACGCACGTGGTCTTCGCCCTTCGTAAAACGCAGTTCCACGGGCGCAAAGATCAGGTTGCTCGCGTGGCCCGTGCCGGTTGCCTTGCGGCAT
>JBCDJX010000209.1:0-1875 GCA_038747355.1 Pseudomonadota bacterium
CGCTTCACGACTTTCCGCGTATCGATCGTAGGTCACGACGTTGCCGCCCAGTTGCCGGGTGTTGTTGAGCTTCATAGCCGGTGCATCAGCCGGCATCACGATGGTGGTGTCGACACCGAGCATACGGCCAGCGGCCGCGATTCCCTGAGCGTGGTTACCCGAGGAAAAGGCGACCACGCCTTTGGCACGCTGCACGTCGTCAAGCTGGCTGATCAGGTTGTAGGCGCCGCGTATCTTGAAGGACCCGGTGCGCTGCAGGCATTCCGGCTTGATCAGCACACGCCCACCGGCGATGGCGTTCAGTTCATCGTTTTCGATCAGCGGCGTGTGAATCGCAACACCGGCCAGGCGCCGACCGGCCGCTTCGATGTCGTCAATGGTGGTCATTCGACCATGACGGTGGCGGCGCAGCGATCCATCTTTGCGGCGCAGATGAAGTCGTTGTCCGACAAGCCATCTATCGCGTGAGTGGTCCAGCTCACGTCACAGGCACCGTAGCTCACGCGCATGTCAGGATGGTGTCCTTCGTTGCTCGCGATCCAGGCCACCGTGTTCGCAAACGCCATCGTCCGGCTGTACACGCTGAATTCGTAGCGGCGGGAAATCGTTTTGCCGTCGCCCGAGAGCTGCCAGTTGCTGTGCAGCGCCTCCATCAACTTTTCCGCCTGGCCGCGCGTCAATGGCTCGACGCCACCCTCGCACGGCTTGCAGGCTTTCGCAGCAAGGTCGTCGCTCATGCTCCACTCCGTTTGGTGTTGGCAGGGAGTATAACGACAGTGTCAGGACGACATCACGGACTCGCGCTGGAAGCCGACGCTTTCCGGCACGAATCGATTGAAGCGCTTTCGCCACGGCAACACCATCACGAACTCCTCGGCAAATGACAGAGTCACCCGGGCGACGCCGCGCGGATCGGTGCCGTGCGCTTCTTCGCGGTACATTTTTACGAAGTAGATGTTGGAGATCTGGTCCCAGGCAATTTCAAAGGTCGGAAACAACTTTGGATAGGCCGCTTTTCGAACGATGAGGCCGGACTCCGAAGCGAACACGGCTGCGTGTTTGATCGTGTATCCGCCACGGAACATGATGTCGCCGAAGGACTCCATTTCGAGATCGAGGTCAATGAACGGATCCTTGTCGATATGAAACGGCTGGCACAGGATCTTCCAGGCTCGATACTCCCGCCAAAGCCTGAGCAGTGGCCAGCACAAAATCGCCAACACGGGCGCCGCAATGACCCAGAACATGAGCCAATCCATGCGGTGCCAGTAGTAAACAAGGTCGGCGAATTCGTAGTCGGACCAGAAGAACAGGTACCACGCACCGATGAAAACAATCGCCTGCAGGAAATGCAGGTAGCCGGGCGTGTCAATTCGCATGGCGGTTACACACGACGAAACCTGTCCGGACCGGTGCCCGTCAACTCAAGCGGACTCTCACCCGCCGCAGCGCGCCAGCATCATCAGAACGATTACCGCGGCGATCGATCCGAGGTAAGTGCGCATCGACACGGTCTTGCCCTCGGTTGCCTTCCAGGCATCACCGCCGGCTTTTTTCACGCCCGCCAGCGGGTCTGGCGTGGGCTCGAAATTGGGGCCACTTGACTGCGCTGAGTCCCCGAACTTGGGCCCGCTTTGCGGTTCGCCGTTGGCAGACGTCGCCGTGTCGTTGCCGGCGTCGGGGCCTTCGGTGGCTTCTGTTTTTTTGTCGTCACTCATGGCGTTTTTCTCCTCGAAAATGCCAAACACACATTCACTGTGATTACCTCGGTGACGCTCCCACTATCCACGACAAGCGCCCGGCAAGCAAACGCCAGCGATATAACACGCCCGGCGCGAAGCCGGCCCTCGTCGTGAGCTATACTCAGGGCAGAAC
>JBCDJX010000210.1:0-1814 GCA_038747355.1 Pseudomonadota bacterium
GGGCTCACTGTATCGAATGGATGCAGACCGCAGCGTCCATGCAATCCTTCACGACCTGAGCATCCCGAACAGTCTTGCTTTTAGCCCGGACAGCGACGTGATGTATCACTGCTGCTCAGTGAATCGGCAGATTCTTGCCTACGACTACGATGCGTCAAGCGGTTTGCCCGCCAACCCGCGCGTGTTTGTTGAGACGGTCGAAGGTGTGTCGCCCGATGGCTCGGCGGTGGATGCACAGGGTCGATTGTGGAACGCACAGTGGGGCGGCCATCGCGTCGCGTGTTACGCCGCCAATGGTGAGCAGCAATACTCGTTACCGCTGGACGTGCCGCAGCCAACCTGTGTGGCGTTCGGCGGCGACCGTCTCGACCACCTGTTGGTGACAACCGCCCGCCAGGGTATGACCGAAGACGATCTGCGACGCTACCCGTCGTCGGGTAACACCTACCTGTATCGTTGTAATGTCACGGGCCTCGCGGATGCGCCGTTCGCCGGTTGATCCGGGCTAGACCGCCTCACCGGCATCGCGAGCGGACTGCAGTTTGACGCCGGCAATGTCGGGCAGATGCTCACGGTTATTTTGCGCGCGAATCAGTCGATTCACCTGCGAAATCGACAGCAACATGGCATGCATGATCAGCAAGTAGCCATCCCGGTGAAGCTCGGTCAGGGCCTCGCTCTCAAGTTGCATCAGGGTGTCTTCGTCAATGGTCTGCAGACCCTGGATCGTCTTGCCCTCGCCGGACGCGTACTGCACGAGAACATCCACGGACCGCAGTAAACCAAGCTCGCCCAGGCGCTGCACGAAAATCTGCGTCCGGCGGTCGTCATCGATACCGGCTTCCAGCAGCTTGGTGCGCTGGCTTTGCATCGCCGAGGCGTTGCCCGTGTCGTCGAACAGTGCCTCACCCTCAGTCTCGCTGAATGCCGTCGATGACTCGTCGATACCTACCGCGTAGCCGCGAGGGTCCGAGTCGGACTGCATCAGAAACAGCGGGTAGGAACGTAATACCGACGGCTCGTAGTGTCCGACCCATCGACCGTCCTCGACCATCATGTTCTCGCCGTTCTCAAAGCTGACCAGGGCCGACAAGCCTCGCTGCCCGCTCTGCGGGCTTGCGGTGACAAAAATCGGCATTCCACCCGCAGCCAGTCCAACCTCGGCGGCACGTACGGTAACCACGTGTTGTTGTCCGACGACATCGACGACGCAATCCGGTCGGACCTTCAGGTTGGCGTGGCGGGAGGCGGAGAGTTCTGTAAGTGTTGCCATGTGTTCGATCTCAGGCGGCAGAGGCCAGCCATCGGTTTATGTATTCCCGGTGCGGCGGCAGCGACTGGCACATCTGCTTCGCGAGCTGGCGATTCTTCATCATGATGCTCTGCGCTTTTTGCTGTTCCGCGTGCAGATAAGCCTGCTGTGTAAAGTCCGGCCGGAAGCCCATGCCGTACAAGACGTACTGGTAGCTGGCTGCAGGAAACAGTTCGATCGCCGCATCGAAGTCACTGCGCAACGGGCCACGACAACCCCACAGCGCCAGGTCTTCCTGCAGCGAGTCGGGAATCGTTGCCGGGTCCTTGTGTGCCTGCCAATACGGCTCCGTTCGCTGCGTCAGCGTGTAGTGCAGCTTCAGGAAATCGATGATGCGCTGCCAGCGATACAGCATCTGCTTGTTAAAGCGGTTTGCGATAATCGGCATCACGTCGCGCCGTGGCGGGAGGTTGTCCGCGATGTAGCGCGCCGAAATTTCCACCAGCATGATCGCGGTGGCTTCAAGCGGCTCGACAAAACCCGCCGAGAGGCCGACACCCAC
>JBCDJX010000211.1:0-1758 GCA_038747355.1 Pseudomonadota bacterium
AACCTGATGCGCTTTGCCTCCTGGGTCGGCGGCGACATGGACGGTAATCCGAACGTCAACGCCAAGACCATTCGCGAGACACTCGCGCGGCAGCGCTCGCTGGTGCTGAACCTCTACTTCAAGGAATGCGGCGATCTGTCGACCAAGCTCAGCCAGTCGTCGAAGCGGGTCAGCGTCAGTCAACAGGTGCTCGACCGGATCGAGGAGTACCGCAACGTTTTCCAGAACGCCTACCACGCGGTTCCGGCACGACACCGCGACATGCCGTATCGCGTGCTGCTGCGACTGGTGCAACAGCGCCTGCAGTCCACCTATGACGATGACATTTTCCCGTACGAAAAGGTCGACGACCTGCGCCGGGACATTCAGCTGGTTGCCGACAGTCTGACCGACAACCGCGGTGAACACGCCGGGCTGTTTGCGGTACGCCGCCTGCTGCGCCGTATCGACACCTACGGTTTCCATCTGGTCACGCTCGACGTGCGCCAGGACGCCCTCGTGCACCGAGAGGTGATCGGCGAGTGCCTGGGCATTGACGACTGGACCGATTGGAGCGCGGAAGCGCGGCTGGAACGCATCACCGAAGCCATCGTCTCGAAAGAGGGTATGCCGGAAACCCTCAGTCCACAGGCGCGAAAAACCATCGCCGTGTTCCAGGCCATTGCGTTCTGTCGGCGCAAGTACGGCAAGCAGTCGATCGGCCCGTTCATCATCAGCATGACGCAGGGCGCCGACGACGTCCTGTCCGTGCTGCTGCTCGCGGAGTGGGCCGAGCTTCACACGCGTGGCGGCACGGTGCCGCTCGACGTTGCGCCGCTCCTGGAGACCGTCGATGACCTGAAGGCGGGCCCGGACATTATGCAGGCGCTGCTGTCGTCGCTGTTGTATCGCGAACACCTGCACAAGCGCGCAGACCGGCAGATGATCATGATCGGCTACTCGGACAGCAACAAGGACGGCGGGCTGGCATCGGCACGCTGGGCGCTGCAGCAGGCACAGGCCATTCTTGTCGACGCCGTCGAGTCGCAGGGCATCGAACTCACCTTGTTCCACGGTCGCGGCGGCACGATCAGTCGCGGCGGCAGCAAGACGCACACGGCCGTTCTGGGCGCACCGCCGGGCACCGTGAACGGCAAGCTTCGCGTCACCGAGCAGGGCGAGATCATCAACGAAAAATACGGCCTGCGCGGTATCGCATTACGAACGCTCGAGCAGGCGATCGGCTCGGTCGCGCTGGCAACGGCACTGCCGCGTCACCAGGGCAGCGAAAAATCGAGCTGGGTCGAGATGATGGACATCATTGCCGACGAGAGTCGCAGCGCCTACCGCCGGCTGGTCTACGAAACCCCGGGCTTCTACGACTACTTTCGCAAAGCGACGCCGATCGACGTTATCGAGCGTATGCGCATCGGCTCACGACCCTCCGCACGGCGCAGCCAGTCGGGCGTGGAGGATCTACGCGCCATCCCCTGGGTGTTTTCCTGGTCGCAGGCGCGCTGCATGCTCACCGGCTGGTTCGGCCTTGGCACGGGCATCGCGCGTGCCGCAGCAAAGTTCGAGGATGACGAGTTCCGCGAAATGTTCACGCAGTGGTACTTCATGCGCGGACTCGTTGCTGACGCCGAAATGGTTATCGCGAAATCGGACCTCGGTGTTGCCAAGCTCTATTCAGAACTCGCGGGACCCGCGCATGACGAGTTCTTTCCGCTGATCGAGAAAGAGTTTGAGCTGACCGTGACGCTGCTGCTGGAATACTCG
>JBCDJX010000212.1:0-1604 GCA_038747355.1 Pseudomonadota bacterium
TCTCCAGCCGCGCCAGGAGTGCCGCGTGCCGTTGCGCCAGCGACCGGCCCACCGAGGCATCGCTTGCGGCGTGCCGGAAATAGCGCGCGGGGCTTCGGAACTCAGCCTGAAAATTCCGGCGCGGCGGCGCAGCCTTGCTGCCCGGCGGCACCAGATCGGGCAGGTCCCAGTTGAGACGCGCGTTGCCCAGGGCGCGCTCGAACGTGTCGCGTGACACGCCTCTGGCGCGTGCCTGGGGCCATGTTTCCTCCTCGATCCACTCTCGGTACTGAGTTTCAGCCAAGGCTTTACTTTGAGCATTCGCGATAGGTGCAAAGCCAAGGGTCAGTATCGCGGCGAAACAGATAGCGCGCATAACACTCATTTGCCGTTCTCGGAGGCAAAGTACCTTAAACAGGTTTCTTTGTCGGACTGATACAGAGGCATGTTCGGTACGACTGTCGGCACCGCCACGCCACCAAAAAAATCTAAGTATTCTTGAACGTAGTCGGTCGTCTCGTCGTCAAACAACTCCTGAAACGCTGACGGAGGGTTCGCAAACCTAGGATCATCAATCCATTCGAACTCCGCACCGCGAGAGGAATCCCGTCCGTCAACCGGATTTGATCTCATGATCTGTCTATAAATGAAGAGCGCTAACCTAAAGCTGTCGCAACGAATCGCAATGAAGCGTTCGTTCGTTTTCCCGGTTTCGGCAATGCTGACAAGTCGCTCATTTGAAGTGCCCACCAAAGCCTGTGCAGTGAAGGCAGCTGCACCAAGTGCAAAGACCAACACAATTAGAGCGCTTGTCCTGGTCACCCCAGGCTTACGCTGGCGGCACTTTCGGGCAGTTCCTCGTCGAAGCAACGCTGGTAGAACTCCGCCACGGTCTGGCGTTCCAGCTCGTCGCATTTGTTGAGGAAGGTCAGGCGGAACGCATAGCCGACATCGCGGAATATATAGGAATTCTGCGCCCAGTTGATAACGGTTCGGGGGCTCATAACCGTTGAGAGATCGCCGTTCATGAAGGCCGTGCGGGTCAGGTCGGCAACGGTTACCATCTGGGCGATCGTCTTGCGGCCCTTTTCGGAATTCATCACCGGGTTCTTGGCAATGACGATGGCTGTTTCCGCATCATGGCTGAGATAGTTCAGCGTGGCCACGAGGCTCCAGCGGTCCATCTGCGCCTGGTTGATCTGCTGCACGCCGTGATAGAGGCCTGTCGTGTCGCCCAATCCCACGGTGTTCGCGGTTGCGAAGAGCCGGAAACAGGGGTGCGGTGTGATGATCTCGTTCTGGTCGAGCAGCGTCAGCTTGCCGTCATGCTCCAGAACTCGCTGAATAACGAACATAACGTCGGCGCGGCCGGCATCGTATTCGTCGAAGACGATGGCGACCGGGTTACGCAGAGCCCAGGGCAGGATACCTTCGTGAAACTCGGTGACCTGTTTCCCATCGCGGAGCTTGATCGCGTCCTTACCGATAAGATCGATCCGGCTGATATGGCTGTCGAGATTCACGCGCACGGCCGGCCAGTTCAGACGTGCCGCGACCTGTTCAATATGGGTCGATTTGCCCGTGCCGTGATAGCCCTGCACCATCACCCGGCGATTATGCGAAAA
>JBCDJX010000213.1:0-1588 GCA_038747355.1 Pseudomonadota bacterium
CAAAAACGCATCGTTGCGGCGGACTTCCTGCAGTGCTTCGTAGGCACGGGCGATGATCAGTAATTCTTCGGTGGCCACCGAGGTGACTGCATCCGCGTCAGCGGCCAGCTGATACGCGATGCTGGTGATCTCGGGAGATTCGAATTTTGGTGTCTGTGCCGGGAAGACGCCCTCGTCTCGTAACGCGGTGATGGCCACCTGGTATTCGCTCAACATTTGAGCCCGCATCGGGATCACCGACTCGAGTTCCTCACGATTCTGGATGAGTTCGGCGCGGACCAGGTTGAGGATCGCCTCCGCTTCGTCACGCTCATTCATGTCCTCCCGCCACTGTTCGACGAGGAAGGCGAGCAAGACGCTCAGAAAGATAGCGGTGGATTCCACCAAAATGCGCGGCAAACGCCATCCCGGCGTGGCTGTTTCGCGTTCGTCCGGTTGATCCATGGTCAGCTGTGTTTCCCGGCGGTCAGTGAGCGGAAGTATAGCGAAGAATGGCTTCCCGCCCTCTGCGTTGCAATGCGGCATCCGCCGCCCATCAAACGTGCGGGCAGGTTCACGCTGCACGCTTCAAGACGCTCTGACACAGGCACGCCGATGGGGTGGCGGGGACAATAAGCCGGTATCGGCGCCCGGTTTGACACTCGACGGAGCCTGCTCTAGGTTCGGCGACCTTCCCGGCCTTCGACAGCAAACCGATAAAGAGTCATTAGTGAGTAGCGACATGTCATCACCGGACACCTGGTCATCTGAACAGCTGCAGTCTGTTGTCGACAACAAAACCAAGCCACCGGGCTCGCTCGGCAGGCTCGAGGAACTGGGTGTGCAGATTGCGGCATTGCAGCAAACCCCAAGTCCCCGCATGCACCGCTGCAGCCTGACCATCTTCGCCGCCGATCACGGCATCGCAGCAAGCGGCGTGTCCGCCTATCCGCAGGCCGTCACGGCGCAAATGGTGCACAACTTTCTTTCCGGCGGCGCTGCGGCGAACGTGTTTGCCAATACGCTGGGTATCCAGGTCACCGTCGTCGATGCCGGGGTCGCCGGCGAGCCTATCGCGCACCCCGGGCTGGTGAGTCGACGCGTAGCCGCAGGCACGGCGAATTCTGCAGCCGAGCCGGCAATGACAGGAGCTCAATGCGCCGACGCAATGGCAGCCGGTCGAGAGTTCGGTGATCGTAATGACGTTGATGCGCAGTGTTTCGGCGAAATGGGTATCGGCAACACCTCGGCCGCCACCCTGGTACTGCACAAACTGCTGTCGATGCCGTTAGCAGACATCGTCGGTCGGGGTACCGGGCTTGACGATGCCGGACTGGCGAACAAGCTCGACGTGCTCAAGCGGGCGGCTTCGCGGACGGGAAACCCGCTGGCGCCCGTTGACATGCTCGCCGAGTACGGTGGTTTCGAAATGGCGATGATGGCGGGCGCGATGCTGCAAGCGACAGCGCGTGGCACGCTGGTGATTGTCGACGGATTCATCGCGACCGCGGCGGCGGCCGTGGTGCTCAGCATCGAACCGTCGGCGAAGCGGGCGATGGTGTTTGCCCATCAGTCGGCCGAGCACGGCCATCGGGCGGCGCTCGATGCG
>JBCDJX010000214.1:0-1544 GCA_038747355.1 Pseudomonadota bacterium
AAGACCGTCCGGAATCTCCGATTCACCGAGCTTCGGCACATACGCCATTTCCTGCGTATCGGTGCACAGGCGCAGGTAGCAGATACCCACATCGGTATGGACGACATCACCCGCGTAGATAATGCCGCTTTCGCCACAGAATGCCGTGTCGATATCGCAGGTCTGGCCGGGCCGCTGTGCATTCACGTAAGGCATGAACCACGCGGGCAGGTCGAGCTCAACAAAGCGCTGACGGAGATACCAGGCAACATCATCGGTCGTGGTCACGCCCGGTGTAATCACGCGGCTCGAAAAAGCTTCGGCGATGACGCTGCGCGCGAGACTGACCGTGTGCGCGTAAGTCTCCATTTCGTTTTGCGTGCGCGTCTCAGCCCAGCGCACAACAAGGTCTTCGGCGGGCACCAGTCGACGCTGGAAATCTTCCGGCAGCACCTCAAGCAGGCGTTGATGCAGTGCGTGCGTCAATCCGTCCGCGACCGGCCAGTGACGCGATACGTTGATGCCAATGCGCTGCGGATTTTTCGAGACGATTAACTCGCCGAGGGCTTCCCACTGCGTCTCGAGGTCTCCGCCTTCCCACGCCGACTCGTAAGGTCCGCCAAGGGGATAGCGGTTCACCGTCAGACGATCTACACCTTCCTCGGTTTTGTGGAACACCAGCATTGTCGTGCGTCGCGCGGCGAATGTGGGCTGTGGCACCAGCGAAAAATAGATGGGGTCTTCGGCGTATTCGCGATTCAGTACCAGCCACATGTCGAGATTGGTCTCTTCCATCAATGCAGGCAGAAGCGTCTCGAGTCGCTCCTCGAGGTGACGGTTTTCCGTGGGCGGACGGTCTCTGTAGTCCAGAACGGCCCTGGGCCCGGCGACCTCACGGCCCTGGTCCTGGGCCATTGCGGCCGGAAGCGGCAAGGTGAGCAAAGCAATAACAACGAGCATGCGCATGGAGACTCTCCTGATCATCACTAAGCCGGAATACTGACCGAATGCGTCGCGCGCGCCAAGACGCAGCAAGAAAATGCAGCGCCTTTCGCAAGTTCGTTTGAGAGGGGCAGCGGCTATTTCCACGTCGGGTTATCCGTTGGCAAGACGGCGCCGGGAAATCGCTGTCGCCAATGTATGCACTTGGCGCCAGCAAGCTGGCATTCTATGTCGCCTGTACAGTCATCCCGGGCTAATCGAGCACAACGCCATGCGCCTCAATGTTTTTCTGTCACTCTCGGTGGCGATGAGCCGGAATCAGGCCAAGTTCTTTATTCAGAAAGGACGCTTGTATGTCGATGGCAACGTCGTGACCGACCCGTATTTCGAGGTGCCGGATGACAGCCTCGTCACCTTTGACGGCAAACCGATCTCTATCGCCAGTCATCGCTATATCGTCTTGCACAAACCGCCCGCATACACCTGCACCACGAGAGATTCGACGCTCCCCTCTGTGCTCTCGTTGCTCCAGGACCGCAAGGATGACGACTACTTCTATTTCGCCAACGTCCTGGGCCCGGAGCAGACTGGCCTGGTGTTGCTCAGCAACGATGCACGCTGGG